>NZ_BAAAFI010000010.1:0-231079 GCF_039523455.1 Algoriphagus jejuensis
AAATTGGCTCTCATCCCTTACCACTTTTCAATAAAATTAATCGCTCGAAAGGTGATTTTTTAATCTGAAGCTAACATAGGAGAAGCGAAGCGTGGAAGAAACGGCTTTGCTGGAAATCAAACGGCTGATTAAAAGTCACGTAGGAGTAAATGAGGAGGCAAGAGAATATTTCACCGAGAGACAATTGATGTACATTGAGCCGTATTTGGATAAATTCAAAGCAAACCCTGAGGAGCAAAATTGGATTGATAAAAGCGAAAAATTTAGGGAAGAACAAAAAGCCTTAGAGGTAAAGAAAGCTCTGATGGAGTCCTCAAAAAAGAGGAATGAAAGAAGGAGATGGATCGCTGTAATAGTTAGTATTTTATTAATTAGTATGGCTTTCGTTCTATATAAATCAATGGAATCTAAACAAAAGGAAATCAGTAGTTTACAGCAAAAACTTGATGATCAATTAAAGCTAGATCAAACTAAGGAATTATTAACTCTCGTAATGCGCGGTAGAGGTCCGGAATATAAAAATCTCACAGATGAAGAAATTGAAAGAATTATTTATAAAGAAAGAACGTATCCTCTTGATAGCTTGATAGAAATCAAAGCATCAGTCAGTCCATCAAATAAAGGAGGTACGAATCGGAACTATACCATGTGGCTAGATATGCCATCTTTCCGCAAGGACGAAATCAAAGAAGTTCAATATAACTTCTGTAGAGATTTTATAGATAAACTTCGCATTTCTAAAGACCCGACATCTTCATTTTCTATAGGGTATTTAGGTTATGGCTATTGTCCTACGATGAAAATCGACATCATCCGTTTTCAAGGAGATACGATAACTCGGTACTTTTCTTTTGAGAAGTATTTTGAGAAAAACCCGCTGACAGATTAAGATGCTTCTATACTTACGTTATTAATCCAGTTGGTCAATTTTCTTTGTCAAATGGGCTAGAAGACCGATGCATCGTTTTTGGTGTTTTGTTTAGCGAAACTTCAATTAGTCCTGGTTTTGCACTGGCAAATAGCCGTTTATCCTAATAATGCATTTATGATTTCGAACTCTCGAAGGACTTGGGACCGCTACCAAAAAGGCTAGTGCACAGAGTAAAGGATGTTTCACGCTGAGTCATAACAATTCAAGAATTTGCAAAGAGGGAATCACTCTGTTTTGATTCGATGCGTTTGTCAGCCTGAGCGCCCGCCTATGTCAGGCTGAGCGGAATCGAAGCCCGTTACAAATTTGATTCTAGTTTAAGGTAGTGAAAGCAAGAAGACGGCTAGGCAAGCCGATCAATCTCCCTTCATTAACCTACTGAATAATCTTAAGCAACCCCGCTTTTCTCAGGTGCTCCTGCGCGGAGATCTTGCCGGACAGATCCAGCTCCACCGTCCCGCTGTTCAAATTGACATGGAAATGATACACAAACACCGACAGGGTTTTGTTGGGCAGTTCTTTGTCTGTCAAATCAGCCGGAAGACGATCATAGCTGTTCTCGATCAGTTGTTCAGCAAAAGCCGGAGTCATGCCATTTTTACTCATTGTAACGGCGTTGGATGCGATCACGAGCGCAAACATGCGATACTCGGATTCTAGATCAAAAAACATCGACTTGAAGATCTCATAGTAGGAGAGTTTCTTTTGGCCTGTAAGACTTTTCACAAAGCGCTTGTCAGGCGCAACTGCAGAACCATCTATATTGAATTTCTCCAGACTTGTCGTTATCGCAAATCCCTGAGCCGCATAGTAATAATGCAGTTGGTTGCTATATCCGGCAGAGATAAATTCCTTTCGAAGAAAGTCGTCTACCTTTCCAAGTGTCTTCAAACCTGGCTGGAAGTTTCGCTTGATATAGCTTGCTGAAGCTAACGGAGCGAGTTCCGGGAAGAAGAAAGATCTTTCTTCCACCGATCTCGCCAAATCATTTTCAGTCTCAGCAGTTAAATTTTCTTCAGCTAACGGATATCCATATGGGTTAAAGTCATAAGGAAACTTCTCCTGCAACTGCGAAAATAGTGTCTCAATGGCCTCCGAATTCAATTCTCGCAATATGAATTCATCCCTTTCCCCATTACTGAAAAAATCTGAGTGGTATAATTTGTTGATGAATTCGTTGTATGAATAGTAAAGCTCCTCTACATCAAAATCAGATGGAACGGAGAATTGATCGGAAGCCAGAAATTTGAATTGGATAAACTTCGAGACCAAATCCAACTCTCGAAGCATTTCGTAGGATTGGCTTATCTCATTATATGGACCATAAGGAACCACGTTTCTTTTGTTCTCCAAAACAGAGAAGTCCGATCTGATGCCATAAATTTCAGCGAATGCTTTCAGGCCTTCGAAATCGTACTGTTCATAATTCTTGGCTTTGTAAAAGATGCGTTGAAAATCTGGGTAAATGTCTTCGTTGAAATAGGGGGTGAATTGGTCTTTTAACCCGGTAATTTTACTCGACAAAGCGGACACATCTTCTTGCAGAAACTTTATGTGATTATAAAATAGTGTTTCCTTGTCCGTTTTTTCGCGTTCCTTTTGAGATAGATTATAATGATCTATTCCCCGTTCCAATGTTTCTTTCCATTCCACCAGTGTTTTTCTAAGTACATCTTTTCTGGCTCTAAAAAGCAGCCTTGCGGTGTTTTCATACAGCAGCGAATAAGTGAAATCATAGAGCGCTGGATTTTCGGCGATAAACATTGAATCGCTTATCTCGCTCAATTCCTTTTCGTGCAAAGCAAGTATTGAAGCAATCCGACTATCGGTTTGCGTCTCAAATTGAGCCTGAATAATGGATAGATTGATGAACGCCTGTGCAGTAGCATAGGGCGCGTAGGAAAACTTCTTTTTTAAATCGCCATACAAAAGATCGAGTTCCTTGGCATTCAATTCGTTTTTTAGGAATGTATCCTTTGCTTTGGTGATCCTGTTGTAAAAAATCTCATCCTCACTTTGATCTCTGAAAATAAAGTAGTCATTGTAAAGCCGATAGCTTTCAAACCAAGAAAGAGAGTCGCTGTGGGTTCTTGACGCCAGTCTCTTCAATTGAACGTACCTGAGAATCAGGTCCAATTGATCATCGAGCGGATAGGTCGTATCAATACGGGTCGTGGTCTGATTGTAGTTGTAGTTCTTTTTGAAGTGACCATATTCGGATGGCAATGCCAGGGTGTTTGGTCCGAAATCGTAATTGTTTGAATCGAATTCTCTTTCTACTATCGCAAAATTATACTCGAAGCTATAGATATTAGCAAAGTACGATAGCGAGTCAGTTTCGAACTTATCCGAATTTTTGGCTTTTAAGAAAATGCGCTTAAAGTCCGGTAGGATATCCTGATTGAAATAGGGGGTAAAAAAGCTTTTCAGATCAAAGAGCTCTTTGTGCAAATTGGTGTACGATCGTTCTTCAAATTTTATTAGGTCGAAAAAAGAATTGTCCTGCTCCCAGCTTGCATACCTTTTTGAGCTATAAAAGTTTTCAATGGCTTTTTCCAGTGAGTTTTTCCAGTCGATCAGTGTTTCACGATCGGTGTTTTTCTTGGTTCGAAACAAAAGCTTTGCCTGATTGTAGTAGAGCAGCGAGTAGGAAAAATGGTAGAGCGCTGCATTGTCTCGGATAAATGCGCTGTCAGTGATCGACGCCAATTCCATTTTTTCAAAGGGAAGTATATTTGAAATTCGCTCCACACTTATTCCCTCAAAATACTCCTTGGTCAGGGTCAGGTTGATGTATGCTTGTGCCAAAGTGATCGAGTCGTTTTTGACGGGGGGAGGGCCTTCCTGCGCCGTTGCCCCACTCAGTGAAAACGTGAGCAGAAGTAGCGCTAAATAGCCTTTCAAAAGATGCATTGCATTTGGTCTAGAGGAATGATAAAAGAAAGAAACGATTGAAAATCATAGCTTTCATTCCTGAATATATGGTAATTAATAATCTTAACGTTATAAAATGGCTTCTTAATCCAATAATTAAAAGTGAACGATTGGGGACATTCTCCCCATCGCAGAGCTCGCCATTTCCAAAAACCATTGCTTCCTGTTTTAACTCTGAAGGTCTCCAGCCACCAAATCAATTTTTTGAGCATTCAACAACAAAGCATTTATCAAAAAGGGAGGTAAGGAAATCCTGGTCGACTAATCAAAGCGCCGATTACCGATAGCACGTTCACAAAATCTGAAGGGAATTCAGTTCCCTAAGGATTCAAAATTACCCCAGCCCCCACTTTTTACATTTCAGTCGCCGAATTCAACACTTCAGTCAGCTTCAGTTTTTGGATTGAATTCGGCACTGCACTTTTGATTCATATCTGAATCGAAATGAGAATCCGCCTGATACTTTTAGCCTACTTTTTCCTCAGCCAAACGCTTGCCTTTGCGCAGACGATCCTTAGCGGCAAGGTCTTGGACGAAAAAAATAAGCCTTTGCCTGGTGTGAATGTTTTTATCAAAGGCTCCTTCGACGGTACAAGCACCGATGTAGCCGGAACCTTCCGATTTGAAACCACCGAATCCGGCACAAAAATCTTAGTCTTTAGCATGCTGGGTTTTGAATCCCAGGAAGTGAAGGTCGAGCTTGCAGGAGGAGAATTGACGATACCTGCCCTGACGCTCCGCGAGGAATTTAACGAGTTGAACACCGTCACCATCTCCGCTGGAGCGATGGAAGCCTCGGATGAGAAAAAATCCGTAATCCTCCGTCCCCTGGATATCGTCACCACTCCCTCTGCGAACGGTGACATCATCGGCGCATTTCAGACGCTTCCCGGTACAAGCACAGTCGGAAATGATGGCAGACTCTTCGTGCGTGGAGGCGACGCCAGCGAGGTGGGTATCTACATCGATGGCTTGAAAGTCGCCAACTCCTACGGTACCACCGCGGCCAATGTCCCAACGCGAAATCGCTTCAATCCAAATCTCTTTAAGGGAACCTTCTTTTCCACCGGTGGCTATTCCGCGGAGTATGGACAGGCACTTTCTTCCGCCCTGGCGATGAACACCAAAGATGTGGCTGCCAGAAGTCAAGGTGACCTCTCGGTGCTTTCCGTAGGTGCCGGCTATTCCCATACCTTGGCAAACGACAAACAGAGTATTTCGCTCAGCGGAAATATCCTGGACTTGGCTCCCTACCAGGCGATGGTCAAGCAAAATTTCGAATGGGAGCGTGCGCCGCATGGCTGGGACCTGGAGATTGCGGGGCAGACGAAGTTGAAAAAAGGAGGCATGCTGAAAGTACTCGCCCGCACCGAAGGTGGCGGCATGGAACTTTGGCAGGCGCTGCCGGGAGTCGAGGGCAAGGGCGTGTTGGTCAACCTGAAAAACAGCTATTCCTACGCCCAGAGCAATTGGAGAAAAGCCTATGACAATGGATGGTCTCTTTTTTCTGGAGCTTCCTATTCCCACAACCGTGACCAGATCCGCTACGACTCCGCCGAGATAGATCGAGGCAACGACCTGAGCCATCTGAAATTCACCGCCGTAAAAGACTTTTCGGGCCGGGTTTCTGCCAAAAGCGGAGCAGAGCTTTTCATTCATTCCTATTCGGAAAGGATGGTAAGGGCTGAGTTAAGTCGGTCTTTTGATGATCAAGAAGGCTACCTTTTCACCGAGTGGGACTGGTACTTGAGCCGGAAGTTTGTCTTGAGAGGAGGGCTGCGAGCCGGACACTCCACACTCGCGAAAGATACTTGGCTGGACCCCCGAGGGTCGCTTGCCTACCAAGTTTCCGAAAATGGAACCCTCTCCCTTGCCGCCGGCAGATTTCATCAATTGCCTGTGGATAACTTTCGGGTTTTGAACCTGGAACTGCAAAACTCCCAATCCAAGCACCTGATCCTGAACTATCTCCTGCAAAAAGAAGGACTCACCTTTCGGGCCGAGACCTTCTATAAATCCTACGAGGGCTTGGTCCTCTTTGAAGGAAATCCACAGAGTCCAAGCCTGCTGCAAAATGGCGGCGAGGGCTTTGCCAAAGGTTTTGACCTCTTCTTCCGGGATCGAAAAAGCCTGAAGAATACCGACTACTGGATCACCTACAGCTTTGTGGACAGCAAGCGTAGCTACAACCAGTATGTGACGGAAGTCCAACCTGATTTTGCGCCAAAGCATAATTTCTCTGTCGTGGTGAAACACTTCGTCACTAGGCTCAAGTCACAGATAGGCGCGTCTTTTTCATTCAACGACGGCTATACCTACACCAATCCCAATTTTACGGGAGAGATGAACTCGAAGACCCGATCCTATCAAAACCTCAGTCTGAGCTGGAGTTACCTGCCCAAGCCGAATCTGATCATCCACGGAGCGGTGACCAACGTACTCGGCAGCGAAAACATTTTCGGCTACAACTATTCGCTCACGCCTGACGAATCCGGTTCGTACGACTCACTCCCGATCCAGCAGTCCGCTCCGAGATTTATCGTGATTGGGGTGTTCCTGACCCTGTCTAAAGACAAAAATGCAAACATGTTAAACAACCTCTAAATCCTTTATTTATGAAAACGTTCCTATCCACTTTCTTCCTGGCTTTCGCCTTTGTTCTATCCGCTTTTTCCGCAGATCCTGCTTATGAAAATGCCATGAAAACGCAACTTGCTGCGATGGAAACCATCCAGACTTTGGAAGAATCCCAGGCAGTCACCAACGGTTTTCTGCGCATCGCGGAAGCTAAACCTGAAGAATGGCTCCCGCTCTATTATGCAGCCTATTTGCAGGCGACTGCAGCTTTTCGGTTTGATGTCAACAAAGATCAATACTTCGATCAGGCGGACGAGCTGATCACAAAGGCAGACAAAATCGCCCCAAACAATTCGGAAATCACGGCGATAAAGGGCTATGTCTTGATGGGGAAAATCTCTGTCGATCCTTCTTCCCGAGGTCAAAGTCTTAGTCCACAAGCCATGCAGCTCTTCGGGAAAGCAATCAACTTGGATCGTGAAAACCCGCGCGCGCTGATGCTCATGTCGCAAATGGAGCAGGGCATGGCCCAATTTTTCGGATCAGGCCCGGAGAAAGCATGTGGATTGGCCAGAAATTCAATCGCGCTTTACTCCAAAGAGGAAGCCGAAGTGAGCGAAGATTACATCCTGCCGACGTGGGGGAAGGATCTCGCCGAGAAAGTAGCTGGCGTCTGTAAATAGCCCTTCGATTGCTAACTAAACCAAGCCCAGTCTCCGTCATTCCGTCGGTGACTGGCTCCTGCCTTGAGATGTAGCCGCTCGCTGGCTAATTCTTTGTGTTTAGTCTGAATGCTCGAAAGCTGCTAAGCGATTGAAGATGCAATTGAGGTCGATGAACGCTGCCAGTGGATAGTCGACGATTTGAAAAACCTTTTTTATTATCTTCCCCCATGACCACAGCGACCGTCGACAGCTCCTGCAGAACCGGGAGTGATTTCTGGTATGACACCAAGAAATTTATACTGATTAATTTGGCCATCGCCCTTATCCTTCAACTGGTGTTTTGTACGCAGTGCTTCCTGTCTTGGGACGGGATCAAAAGCATGGGGCCAGACTTTCTGTTTTCCTTTACGATCTCTTCTCTATTGAGCTTTGGCGGCAGCCGGGTCGAGCACTACCTAGACTCCCGGCTTTCTTGGGTCCACACTCCGGTCAAGCGTCTTCTGGTCACTACGGCGCTGTATTTTGCTTATGCTTTCGTCGTGAGTTTTATTGTCGTCTTTTGCTTTTCTTGGCTGCGCGACCGTTTTCCTTTAGATCAAATTCCTTGGGCTTTTATCTTCCGCTACAGCCTCATTCCCATGTATATCGCCTTGGTCTTTATGGCGATCTTCACTACCCGGTCATGGCTGATGGAGTGGCGCAAGTCTGCCATCGAAGCGGAGCAGCTACGTTCCGAAAAACTTGCCAGCCAAAACCAGAGCCTCAAAGACCAGCTCAACCCGCATTTTCTTTTCAACTCGCTCAACACGCTTTCCAACCTAGTCTATGAGGATGCCGACCGCTCGGCGGCTTTTATCCAAAAGCTCTCCCGCATCTACCGCTATGTGCTGGAAGTGCAGCAGGAGGAGCTCGTTGCGCTGGATCGGGAACTGGACTTTGCCCGCAATTTTCTTGAACTGCAGCAGATTCGCTTTGGGGAAAATCTAAATTTCAGCATCAAAGTACCCGATCCGCAGGGTCTCTTTTTGCCACCGCTCTCTCTGCAGCTCCTGCTGGAAAATGCCATCAAACACAACATCGCCTCGACGGAAAATCCGCTCTTTATCCACATCCTCCAAAAGGGTCAGGAGCTCTGGGTAAGCAATACTTTTCAACCCAAATCCAGCCAAAGCGAACCCTCCACCGGAGTCGGACTAAAAAATATCCGATCCCGCTACCAGCTGCTGAGCAAGACACAACCAGAGGTGATCCAGGCGAAACATGAGTACCTGGTCAAGCTGCCCCTACTGACTATACAGCTATGAAAATCCTGATCATCGAAGACGAAAAACCCGCCGCAAACCGACTGGAAAGGCTGCTTTCCGCCCATTTTCCAGAAGTGCAGTTTGGGGAAAATCTCGACACCGTGACCAAAGCCCTGCGCTGGTTTGGGGAAAACGCCGCGCCTGACCTGATCTTTTGCGACATACAACTCGCCGACGGGATCAGCTTTGAGATTTTTGAGAAGTTAAAAGTAGCGGCACCGGTGATCTTCACCACGGCTTTTGACCAATACGCGATCCGCGCTTTTCAGGTCAATGCCATCGACTACCTGCTCAAGCCCATCGATCCCGCCGAGCTGGCGAGAGCTGTGGATAAGTTTAAGTCTCGGCAGGTGAAGCAGGTTTTGGATCTGGAGCTGTTGAAAGGACTACTACAGCCGGAAAGAAGAGTTTTCAAAAACAGGTTTTTGGTGCGTTTCGGGGAAAAGATCCAAAGCATTGCCGTAGAGGAAGTGGCCTTCTTCTTCAGCGAGGAGCGGGTGACTTTTTTGCAGACCAAAGAAGGGAAAAAGTACGTCTTGGACTCGACACTGGAGCAGGTCGAAAATCAGATTGATCCTGCCGTTTTCTTCCGAATTAACCGAAAATATCTCTGCCGAGTTGAAGCCGTCGATGAAGTCCTGACCTACTCCAACAGCCGGCTTAAGGTGAAGCTCACTAATAGCGCTGATTCGGATATTCTCATCAGCCGGGAGAAAGTTGGGGATTTCAAAGACTGGCTGGATCGATAAATGTTAATTTTTCCATCAATTGCGGCCGAACGTTCTACCTAGACGTTTTAATTTTCACCCAAGCTCCAGCACTATGAAACTCTTTTTGCTAAAATTTCCCGTTCTGATGGGATTTATCGTTGCGGCCTGTAGTACTCAAAATTCACCTGAGTTGGCAGTAGATTCCGATACTTCCTATGAAATGTTGAACGTTCCAGTGACCGAACAACCTCCTGTACAAACAGAGTCGGTGGAAAGGAAAGTCATCCGAGAAGGAGAAATCTACTTCGAATGCCGGGATATTCAAGAGACGGATTCGTTTTTGAAAAACGAGGTAAAATCCGCTAAAGGGTACATCTCCAGCGAATCTTCCAACAGCTATGGCGAGCGGACAGAAAAGCGTCTGAGCATTAGAATTCCCGCCGATCAGCTGGATCCCTTGCTGGAAAAGATACAGTCGCATGCGATCCATATCGAAAATACCAACATCCGAAGCGATGACGTGACGGAGCAATACATCGATGTGGAAGCTCGGCTGAAGACCAAAAAGGAACTGGAAAATCGCTACATGGAGCTCCTGAAGCAGGCTGGCAACCTCGAGGAAACACTGGGACTCGAGCGAGAACTTGCCAATGTGCGCGGGGAAATCGAATCGATGGAGGGCCGGCTTCGTTACCTCAGCGACCGAGTTGCACTCAGCACGCTGAATGTTTCCTTCTATGTGGAGGGCAAAAGGACTTTTGGCTTTTTAAGCAAAGCCAGTGAAGGAATCGGAAACGGCTGGGAAAACCTGCAATGGTTTCTTGTTCTCCTGATCAATATTTGGCCCTTCTTCCTGATTTTTGGAGCCTTGCTCTTCTGGCTGTTGAAAAGAAAGAAAACGCCTCCTCCCCCGATGAAGTGATAGAAAGCGGGTTTCTCCACTTGAGAATAGTCAACTAGCCAAATAATCCGATCAGGTTCTTTTTAAAATAGTCTGCACTGTCCTTGACACTCTGGATCGGGTTTTGGGCAAAATTGCCGCCCTGCTCGATGTAATAGTATTCCATGCCGGAGAGCGTGGCGTCCGGAAGTATTTTCGTGTAGTCAATCGACCCGTTTCCCATCTCGGTATAGTCACGGCTGACCTTGTGCATGTCCTTGATATGCCACATCACGTAGCGGCCGGGCGCTTTCAGGAAGAGTTCGTGTGCCGAGAGCGGCGAGCTATGCGCTACCCAATAAAGGTCAATCTGCAGCTTCACCAGCTTTGGGTCGGTATTGGCCAGGATGATGTCGTAGCCGTTTTCCCCGTCATGGTCGATGAATTCGAAGTCGTGATTGTGGTACGCAAAACCCAGTTTGGCTTTGTTGACCCGCTCACCGATCCGGTTCAGTTTTTCGGCCAAGATCTTAAACTTCTCGATGGATCGAGACTCCGGATCGAGCCAAGGCCAGGTGATGTATTGTTGCCCCAGAGCATGGGCTCCCACGATGCATTGGTCGGTGTAGCGCATGAGCTCCTCATCCGGACCATTGAAATACTTGATGAAATCATAATGTCCGCTGGTGCTGGTGAGGGCGTTGTCTTCCAGTACTTTTTTGAAATCAGCAGCAGGCATGCCGTAGTACTTATTGGCGGGGCCGTCGAAGCCGTAGATCTCCGTGTCCTGATAGCCAAATCCGGCGATGGTTTTTAGCGTTTTGATGGGATCATCCGCCATGGGTTGGCGAAGGGTAAAGAGCTGGAGACCCATTTTGTATCGTTTTGCCATGGGAAAGTCGAATGCGGAAAGGCCAAGGCCTGCGGCAGAAAGGGCAAGACCAGATTGCTTGAGAAAATCGCGTCGGGAAGACATGAGGAATAGGTTAGGTTTGGATTAGATACTCACCCGTGTAGGTTGAGTTTTAAATATACGATTCGAAACTAGAATCCGGCAATTGCAATGAATGTGCATAAATCCAACGCTTTCGAAAAGCCGCTATCTTTAAACTAATGTCACACGGTCACCATCATCATCACGACTCAGGAAAAGGGTTGAAAGCGGCTTTTTTCCTCAACCTTACCTTTACCATTTTCGAGCTCATCGGGGGTTGGTATGTCAACAGTGTCTCGATCGTCTCCGACGCGGTGCACGACTTGGGAGACACGATTTCGCTGGGCACTTCGTGGCGGCTGGATAGCCTATCAAAGAAGAAAGCGACGGAAGCCTACTCTTTTGGCTACCGCAGGTTTTCGCTTTTAGGAGCGCTGATCAATGCCATTGTCCTGATCTTGGGCTCTGTCTTTGTGATTCGGGAAGCCGTGCTGCGGCTCATCCACCCTGAAATGTCCGATGCGGAGGGCATGCTCTACTTTGCGATCTTCGGTGTGGCAGTGAATGGGTATGCCGCCTGGAAAGTAAGCCACGGCAAAACGCTGAACGAGCGGGTGATTTCCTGGCATTTGATGGAGGATGTCCTCGGTTGGGTGGCGGTGATGCTGGTTTCGGTGGTGATGCTTTTTTACCCGAGTCCATATTTAGATCCGGCTCTATCGCTTTTGATCTCACTTTATATCTTGTGGAATGTCCTGAAACGGCTTCAAGAGACCATTTTTCTTTTTCTCCAAGGGAAACCGGCAGATGTGGATAAATCTGCAATCGAAGCCGAAATCAGAAAAATCCCCGATGTCAAATCTACTCACCACACCCACATTTGGTCATTGGATGGGGAACATCATGTCTTTACGACCCATGTTAAGCTAAAGCCTGTGCAGACGATTGAGGAGATTTTGGAAGTAAAAAATAGGCTCAAGGAGATCATGAAGCGGTACCCCTTTGAGCATTATACAATTGAAACGGAGATCGATCAGGAAGATTGTGTCCTGCTCAGTGGCGAGGTACACAGCCACTCCTGAGAGGCCCGCACTATTGGATGGTCCCCGTATAGGACATGCCCTCCTTACTGTTGCTGGTGATTCTAAGAGAGGCATTGCCGGACTCTTGGATTGTCAGGAAAACAGACCGGATATCATTGGACTCCGTCGGCTCGATGGTGATGTCCCAGCCGCCCTTTTTGCGAGGCTTGACTTCATAGGTGTACTCTGTAAAATCAAACTTTAACCCACCATCTGTTTGTCCCGGAGTCGAGGTGTAGGCTCTGCCAAAGAAAGGCAAATCGCCGACGACTCGGTCTGGACTTACATTGAGCGTATATCCCGGATCCAGTTGGATCATTCTCCCTCGAACACCGCTCGCTTGGCGGCCTTCAAAAACGAAAGTTTGGGAATCGACAGCAGCCTGTAGGTTTTCTTGATCACTCTTTTGAGCTTGAGCGATAGTGATCATGGTGAGGCAGAACACAAAGAGAAGAGCCAGATTTTTCATACCTGTATTAATTTTGAATTAGGGGAGTACTTACGTGGATTCTTTCTTGATTGTTGGATTTGAATTAGTTGAGGCGTTTATTCGGGATTTCTCAATAAAAGCGCGGGAATTTTTATTTTAAAGCAGTGGCATCTTTGCTGACATTCGTCATGTTTTAGCGTTAGTCGTCCACATACCTTTGATTGGTTTGCTACATTTACCTCTAAGCTAATTTAATTCAACTACCGTTATGAAACGAATACTTTTACTCGGATTTGCGCTCATATTATTCCTTGACGTTGCCGAGGCTCAGGTCTTTTCCAACAAGCCAGTTGGGGAAAAGCAAAAAAGGGTAATTGATAGCGTGAAGATGGCCGAATACCCCTATGCGCTGCCGATTTTAGGAGATAAAGCGACCGGGGCTGGCTTTGAGCTTCCCTATTCTGCCGGAGTCAGTGCGCAGTATTTTTGGCAGCAGTCTGATTTGATCCTCGAAAATATGATGGTCGGGTTCAACAATGGACAGATGTACGATGTGGATGAAATCATCCGATTTAACAAAGCCGTGGCTACCGCAAGTGCTTTGACTGTAAGGCCCGATATCTGGCTTTTTCCATTTTTGAATATCTACGGAATATTGGGTAAGTCTCAAGCATCCACAGACATTGGATTTGGTCTTTGGCTCCCCGATGGCGACAACAATTTTACCGAAGTATTGTCTGCGTCAACTTTGGTAGAATTCAAGGCTACCTCCTTTGGCTTGGGCATGACGCCAACGATCGGTATTGGAGGGGGATTTATGGCTCTGGATATGAATGTGGTTTGGACCGATGTACCGCAGCTCTCTAAGCCAGCCAAGACCTTTGTGTTTGGGCCCCGATTTGGGAAAAACTTTAAATTGCCCGACGACAAAGCGGTGACCATGTGGGTCGGTGGATTTAGAGTTCACCTCAATTCCGAGACCAATGGGTCAATGTCGCTAAGTGAGGTTTTTCCTGACGGTTCGTTAGGCGGAAAAGTAGATGCAGGGTTCGAAAAGGTTGAAAATGCCCAAAACAGCGTAGATACTTGGTGGAATGGTCTCAGCCAAGCAGAACAAAACAACCCGGTCAACAAAGCCAAACACAATAAGGCTAACCAAGTCTTGGATACAGCCAGCACCATCTTGGTAGCTGCAGATGCGGCACTTAGCACGATCGGCAGTTCAACCGTTCAATATTCTATGGACAAGCGTCCAAAAGATATGTGGAACTTCCTCGTGGGGGGGCAATACCAGTTCAGTAAACATTTTATGGTGAGAGCAGAAGCCGGATTTTTGGCATCACGAACTCAAGTGATGACGGGAGTTCAATATCGGTTCGGACTTTAATCAGTTAGAATGCCCCATCATTTCGCAAAAAGGCAGGTTTCTCAAAGAGCCTGCTTTTTTGTTGCATAAAATGGCGCCAATTTCTACTTCATAATCGCTTTTTTCCCAAGTTATTACCTTGGCTCCAGCCCCGTCAGGAATCCGTTAGAAGTTGTGCTTGGTTACGTTTTTTGGCTCTGAATAAACCGTGGAGATGAGTAGGAGTTGGGTGGATTTCTGACTGGGTATTCTTGGAAATCTTCAAAAGGATTTTTTTTGACCGTATTTGACTTTGGACTGTGAAATTGAACTGTTGCGGTCGTTTCGCAAAAAAAATCGTCTAGAACTCTAAAGGTCGGTTCGTTCAAGACTACTGTCCTGATTTTTAAATAGTTTTGGCATTTTGCCTTTAGCTTCTGCATCTGCATAAAAAATCTTCATTTCTGTTGGAAGAGGAATGCCGTATGCGTCTTCAAAACTAAGCTTTCTTAACTTTTTTAGGGCGTCGGGCTTTTTTGAGTCAGCGGTTGATTCCGAAATGCCTGTGTTTAAAATCCCCTTATTGTTTATCACAGAATAGTTTCCATCCTTCCTGATTAGGGCAGCGACATGCGCAGCCCTACTGGCATCAACCCCCTCCGGTACAAAAGCAATGTATCCGATAGCATCAAACCCTGCACCAGAAAATAATCTCATAGCGTAAGTCGCAAAAACATCACAATCCGCTTCAAAGCGTTTATTGGAGGGTTGTCCGGCCTTTAAATGGCTAATCTTTCCCTCCAAATCCGGAACTGCATCCCGATCATGGGGTATGTGAAAGAAGAAAATATCAGCAATATTCCGGTACATTTCGAAAATCGAGTTGGGGTCAGCAGGATATTTTTTGCTTGCGGCATCGCCTATTTTTTCGGTATTTGATTCTAACCAAGTTTTTAACCCTGCAAAATTCATTGAAGAGGGTTTATCAATAGTAATACTTTGGCTTTTGGCTAGGTCAATAAGAAACTGAACATAGTATTTTTGCTTATAGGTGTAAACCCACGGCATGTCATCTGTCATCCTTTTTTCTCCATACTTTTCAGAAGGCATATCTTTGGGTATCAAATTGGCCAAAACCGATGCACCATACCCGGGTTCAATAAAATAGGGATGTTTTAAAACTTTAAACAGTATTTCAGGATTCCCAATCGAGCTGTCCATTAATGCGTCGGAAACGGAATTCCTGACAGCCGGATTAAACATCAGCACTTCGGCAATAGCCTCAATAATGGTATCATGGTTACCAAATTTGGCAATCAGTACCTTGAAAATTGCCTTGGTCCGATCATCCTTTAAATGCTTTAGGGGAGAATCATTGCCGTTAGTTAATAGTTGTACTATGGGTACGGATGCTGGATCAGCTGCTCCTTTGCATTGAAAATTCACAATTGTTTCAAATTCTGAAGCAGATATACTCGCAGGTTTTGACAGTACAGTATCATAGACAAGGGTGCGAGTTGAATCCTCCAAGTATCCTGATTGGGCTATTGCTTTGGAAACAAAACCGGCCTTTGCCAGTGAATCAAGGATATAATAGGCTTTTGAATCAGCATCCGATTTTATATTGTCATCCTTTGTAGTTGATTTCAAAGTAAACAACCACCGGCTGATAAACTCCGCCTTGGCGAAATTATCGTTCCATTTTTGCAAAGCTGCTTTATCTGATGCCGCTGGCTTTGGCAGAGGAGACATGGTATCGTCCACAATTTGCGGACGGATAAAATCCCAAACTGCCCATGGAAAGTCAGCATGGGTTCTATCCTTTGTTTTTTTGTTGTCGTCTGCCCATTTATTAAATTCTGCCTCTACGCTCGCATTGTCTACGGCCCGCATAATTGTATTACTTGCCCGGCCTGATTGCTGTATGACATGAGTGAGTTCATGCGCCAATAGTTTCTTGCCTCCTTGAGTTTGAGTTTCGAATTTTTCGGAATTGAAATAGATATCCGAGCCATGGGTAAAGGCTTTAGCATTCAGACGTTTACTTAAGTCAGTCGCATAGGTATCGGTATGTATTCTGACTTCGGAGAAATCTGAACCAAAGCTTCGCTCCATCTCTGACTTTGTGTTTTTTGGCAATGGATCACCACTTCCTTTGGAGGTATAAAGCTGGCTTGCGGGCTTACCGGAAACTGTGGACTGGACGGGACGGTCCTGCTTTTTCATGATGGCCGATTCATTCTGGTCCCTGCCGACATCCCCCTCATGAGAAAAGCGGGATTCAGGTTTCCTCCGGATTTCCCGATCGTTATCTTCCTTTTCCTCCTCGTCACAAGCGACACATTTTGCTTGTAGAGGAGGAACGTTTGGAGTTGGAAACTTGCCCGTATCCAAAAAATTTGAGTTCCCAATATCTGATCGGGAGGTCGGTGGAGGCAAAAAGGGGGAAGGATTGAGACTTGGTGTAGCGGCAGAAAGTCGGCTGACGACCCGCTCCGCGACGGTGTCCGCCTCCTGTTCGTATTGATCGCCAGGATGGTTGATCGTCAATTTGGCTTGGACAGTTGCCGGAGCAAAAAAAGAACCTCTACTTTGTCCATTGGAGGAGGTCATCGACTGTTTTCTTTCCTGTTGAGTTTCCATTTGTATACAAAAATTAGTCACTCTCTACGCGGATTTCGTGGAAATCTAAAATCCCCCAGCCTCATTTCCTCTCGAATCTCCATAAAAACCGTCCTAAAATCACGTGGGGATAGCCCTTCTAGCCTTCTATGCAACTCCAAAACATATCCAACATTATCCTCATGAATATGTGTAAGGTGTAAGATGGTACCAAATTCATTGGCTACTTGAGCGTTTCCTGCTAACCACACACCGTTTTCCACGCCATTTAGCGTTAATCCTGAACGTTCTAGGGCATCGTGTAGTTCTAAAATTCGACGCTGGATATCAGGAGACAAAGAGGTTGATCTGTATAGCCGAGCGGGTATAATATGATGCGCATGAAATCCTACAGCTGGTCTCAGGTCACCGTGCGCTTCGAGAGCCTCACCAAGTAATTGTGAAGGACTAGCCTCAGCACGAAGTCTTGGATGAAGACTGGACCTTACGTCATCAAGTTCTAAGGCGGCATCTGGTATTCCAGTGGAACTATCCAACCCTCTGATTTCATCAACATCCCTAGCAAAAAGCCCTCGGGTATCATGTGGCAATTCAGCAGCAAATTCAGTCATTCGCTCGACAAGTGTTTCGTTAAATTCAGACTCAGTTATTTCGTTCAAAATTAACCTGTTATTTAAGTTGGCTATATCCTGTTCGATTTCTGCAAAACTGTGGAGGAGAACACTATCATCTGGCAATGTGTCCTGAATTGCCCTTAGTCTTTCTAAGAATAAATCGCAAGGACTTGCGCAGATAAGTAGTCTTCCGTCCCTGATTCCTATCCGTACCGGTCTTCCATCAACTGTAATCGCTCCACGAGTATCTGCGGGACGTGAAGGAATGGGGCTTGATGTAGCTTCCCCGCTGGATCGTTCCTCAATTTCCCTTCTATCGGGAGAATCACTTGCTCTTGAGGTATCGGAAATACGCTCTTCATCTCCCAACATCCTGCGCATGTCATCCACAACTTCCTCTGCCTCCTCCGTTGCGCCTCGCCTCAAAGCTTCTAAAGCTTCTTGTTCTATCCTTTCAAATTCTTCTAATGCAAGCCCAAGTCTGCCATCAGCATTCAATGACCTAATTGTAGTCATAAGACCTTCCAACTCCTCGGAGATATTTCTGGATAGCGCTTCTATCACTTCTCTGAACAGTACTCCCACGTCTTGTAGTATTTGAGGTAGTCGTTCGCGAGCGGCAGATCTAAGGGCAGCGATTTGAGCACTCGTAAGATCTGTCAGCCGGATCATATAAGGGCTATAGCGTGTGATAGCCTGTTCCCATTTGTTTAGGACTCGCCCTTGCATTACCACCCAATTTACAGTAAGGCTACGTGTAAGACTATCAGACGAGTCTAGCAATAGCTCCAGATATCTTCTGTCTATATGCCTTGTTATTGCTGACACAACAGTCTCTGACATGCGCCCAACTGGCATGTCGGACAGCCCTCTCCTAAGTCCTGACATCATCGACTTAGCTCCATCTCCCAACGCCGGTATAACACCAACTATAGCTCCAACCAAACCCAACCAGGTCGACCAACTTGATCTCTGTTGATCGTATTTGGACATCCGATAGATGTATCCTGTAATGTCTCTTACATCTGCTACTTGTCCTACCAAGGGTACTACACCAACCAGCACATCAAATAGAAGGGCAATATTAGGGGAGGCATGTTCCTCACCGGTAGCCTCATCAAAATCCCATGACCCCAGCACCATATGATAGGCAAATTGAACCCCTTCCCCTCTCAGCTCCCCTATTTCTTCAAGTCCTTCAATGCCCAAACGAAATAAATTGCGTGCTAATCTCCCCTCGAAAGCAATAATAGATAGCATTTCTACGCTCTCTGACCGGAGTTGCCGGAAAAACTCCAAGTATCTGGCTGAGTCTGTTCCAAGATCAGTGCTGAGAATATTGGTGATAGCCTGTGCGTATATGGTATCGGAGTATTGCTGATTTTCTTCCTCCTGTATAATGTCGTTGAGATGTTGTCGAATGTATTGTCGTACATGGCGAATAGTCTGTGCGATACTGGCTGTAGTTCTTTCTTCACGCTCAGCAGGTGCTTCAGCCCTTTCTGTCTCAATCTCCTCTAAAATTTCAGTGCCGTGTGATCGTATGAACGAATGCCTCCCAATTCCAGCAAGCCTTCTGTGTATCACTCTAAGCGCGAAAGGAAATTCACGTACTGGAATGGCTCCGGTGGGATACAAAGGATAAACGTACGTAGCCAGAGAAACACCATTTATAAAATGTATAAATCGTTGTGCCGATTGCAGCCAACGAAAGGTTAGTCTTTCGTTGACTTGATCACTCAAGCGTTCATTTACAAAGGCTTCGTCTATTAAGAGATAGAGTTGTTGTGCTCTTGAAAAACCGCTATTAATCCTAGCCAGATTGTATGTAAAGCCCCTATGTCTTATAACATCTGTTCTATGCCGCACCGATGAATGACTATAGTTTAATTCCCCAAGAAAATCATCAATATCACTTGATGTATCCAGTATTTCGTCCACTAGCCCCGGATACCTTGAATTAAAATCAGCTAGAGCTACTCGTTGGATCGATTTGGATTGCACATCCTGTCTTTGCTGCACCACGTGCGTCAGTTCATGGGCCAATAGCTTTTTTCCTCCATAGCTTTGGGGCTCAAACTTTCCTGAATTGAAGTAGATGTCCGAACCATGCGTAAATGCCTGGGCTCCAAGGTTTTTGCTCAAGTTGGCAGCGGAGGGACCTGTATGGATCCTGACATTGGAAAAATCAGTTCCAAAGCCACGCTCCATTTCTGATTTTGCGGTTTTTGGCAAAGGATCTCCACTCCCCTTGGAGGCATACAGCTGGCTCGCAGTCGCGGGAGATACTTCGGGCTGGGAAGGTAGACCGTGCTTGGCCATGATGGTGGATTCATCTTCGTCTTCACCAGCATCCGCCTGAAGGGAAATCAGCGATTCGGGCTTCCTCTGGATCTCTTCCTCCTGCTTGTCTTTTTCCCCTGCTTCACAATCGGCGCATTTGGTTTGGACGGGCGTAACAGTTGAGGCTGTGGTTTTGCTTCTATTCAAAAAACTTGACGCTGCCGCTGTGGTAGTCGGAAAAGTGCTGAAGGAAGGAATTTTGTTAGAATCAGGACTTGAATCGGCAACTGAAAGCTTGCTGACGACCCGTTCGGCGACGGTGTCCGCCTCCTGCTCATAAATATCCCCGGGATTATTGACTGTTAATTTCGCTTGGACAGGGACAGGGGCGAAAAAAGAACCGCTCTTCTGTCCATTGGTGGAGGTGATTGGCTTCTTTCTTTCCTGTAGGAATTCCATTTTAGTGTTTTGTTCGAATTCAAACTATCAGTCCCATTTCTTTTGCAGAATTTGCCATCATTGGGAATACTGGCGCTTTCACGATGATTTTTTTTAACTAAGGAGTCTTGACGAAAGCAGTTGCTGATAACTTTCAGCTGTCAAAACATTCCTTATGCATTCCCAAGGAAACTATGATGAGGTTTTCAAAAACTGGCTTTTGAACTTCAAAAAATAATGGTCAATTGCCTATCTGGGAATGGCTAAAATCCTATTTTACAGGAAACAAGAACATCTGCTAATTTCCAGATAATATGACCTTTATCCAAAATTTCTCAAGTGTATTTGGAAGGGAGTTTCTTAGGCCCTCATTATTTATCTGGAGTTAGAGGGAACAAACCCATCGTTAGGTTCAATTAAAAAAACCTTAAGTAAGAGTGCGTATTCGGTTTCCGGTTCCCTTGGTCTTGCGGGTTTTCATGGCGGTCATTTGGAAAATTTGGTACGTTTAATTTTCTACCAAACAAAATTCACTGGAAGCTCTAATAACCGAACTAATGTCGCATCTTCTCCCTCACGACCTACGATCACTCTACACAATACGGTGGCATTGGAAATTCCATTGTCACGTAAAACCGTTCGGGTTGGAGCATTGATATAGGCATTTAGTTGATCGCCATAGTGATCGACAAACGATTCGTCATTTCCGCGCATTCGGTATCTGTTATTGGAGGCGTCCCTGATCATCCATCTGGCTCGCAGGCTATGGCCGGGGACAATTGGTCTTACTTCAAAGTGCGGTCCATTTGTCGACCCGGATAAAGTCCCGGATATATCGATGGTTGTTCCTCCACTATCCAGACTGGTAATGGCGAGCGAGGGGTTGGCAATCATTTCGTACTCACCCAATCCCCGGCTAAAAGATGATAAGGTTGTCTCAAAAAGGGCAGTAGGAGTATCCATCAATGAACCCCCGGTAGCTGCGGGCACTATTGTCGAGAAATCAGAAGGCCAAGCACCACCGGCGGGAAGCAGAGATCCCGGGTGGAAAGAAATTCTTTTATTGAAGGTGTAGCCATTAAATTTTGACAGAGATCTGGCACTATCCCAAACATCACAAATGGTTTCCACATTGGATCGATTGAATGATCGGGCTGCCATGTAAAAGGCGATTAGATTGGACGAAAGGTCTTCTTCAGAAAAAGATGAGCTTCCGATGGAATCAGTCCAGTTTTGAAGTGCTTCAAAGCCCAAAGATTGAAGCATAAAGATCCGCAACGCAACTTGGAGAACCTCGTCTGAAGTTAATACTCGTTTGATATGTGCAACAGGAGTCACGCCGCTCAGAAACACGGGTCCCCCGCTGGATTCCATCCTTGGAGCAAAAATCCGCTCTGGAACGGTAGAACCACTTGTTGCCATCCGGTCTGAAGCGTCTTGCACCGCATCGATCAGTTGTCTAGTCATTCCTGGGTTTGCATGTTCCCAGTCAATCCATGCGCAGTTGGTAGAAAATGAATAGCGTGGTGGTGACTCTTCAATCCCGCTTTCGTCTGGTATTCTCATTATTTTTCCAGAGTTGTTGCTATTCTGCTGCACCACATGCGTCAGCTCATGTGCCAACAATTTCTTGCCCCCCTGGCTTTGGGTGTCGTATTTCCCAGAATTAAAATAAATGTCCGAACCATGGGTAAATGCCTGAGCCCCCAGGTTTTTGCTCATGGTTTCAGCGCCAGAGTTAGTATGGATTCTTACATTCGAAAAATCAACTCCAAAGCCTTTCTCCATTTCTGACTTGGTGTTTTTAGGCAGAGGATCGCCGCTCCCTTTGGAGGCATATAGTTGGCTGGCAGTTTCAGAAGATACCGTGGGCTGGGAGGGCAGGCCGTGCATGGCCATGATGGTAGATTCTTCCTCGTCGTCACCCTCAGCCTGCAGGGAAATGTGAGGTTCAGTTTTCCTCTGGATTTCGTCTTCTTGCTTGTCCTTTTCCTCTGCCTCGCAATCGGCGCATTTGGTTTGGACAGCAGTGAAGTTTGACGCTGCCGGTTTGCTTATGGTCAAAGGATTTGATTCTCCACTAGCTGACCCACCGGTTGCTGTAGAGGTGATGGAGGAAGTACGTTTGTTAGAACCAAGACTAGGATCGGCCTGTGAAAGTCGGCTCACGACCTGTTCGGCGACGCTGTCCGCTTCTTGTTCATAGCTATCCCCCGGTTTATTGACAGTTAATTTTGCCTGGACAGGAACGGGCGCAAAAAAAGACCCTCTCCTCTGTCCAATGGGCGAGGAACTTGGCTTTTTTCTTTCCTGTTGGGTTTCCATGTTAATATTTAGCTTTAGTAAAAATTTTCTATCTTGTCTTTTCTACTAGCCTCAGAAGTGAATTTTGATCTGTTGGTTTAGACCTGAAAATAATTGGAGTATGATTTCAATAGGTAAGGAAGTTTACAGTTTCGATAGTCATCCAAATTGATAATATAAAAAACTAAGTTGTCAGCATCATCGCTATTTTTCTATGGTCATAGTTGATCCAAGGTTTATTTTATGAATATTGCCTTTCGCATCTACAAATTCTGATGTGTAGGTGATTGTTAAATTAATTTTACTGCCTCGCTTCAATTTGTCAATATTTAAATCTTTAGGAACAGTTGCCCTGATTTCAGTAACTGTTCCTATTCCGTTTTTTAATTTGTAATAAACATAAGTGCTAATTGTACCATCTTTTATCTTGTCGTTCAAGTTAGCAACTCTTCCTGCACCTTTTGGAATTTTCGAAAAGTCCCAATTACCTGCTTGAGTTTGTAATCGCTTAATACGCTGATCAGGGGTTTCAGTATTTGTTGTTGGAGTGGAAGTGGTTGTTGAAGTTGTGGCACCTGTAGTCGTGCTTTTTTTCACTTCTGCAATTGCTTTTCTTAGATTCTCGATCACTTCATCAGGCGTTTTACCTTTCGAAGATTCCATTCCATCAATTAGTTTATCTGCCTGTTCCTGAGTTAAATCAGAAGGCACTATTTCAAAAAATTTAGTCACAACGTCATCATTCAGTATGAGATCGTCTTTTTGTCCTTGAGCAAATGCCTTAAATAACGATGCAACAGGTTTAGTTGCTTCAGTTAGCTTTTTTCTGTTTGAATCATTGAAACCTTTGAATTTATCATCAGTTCCAGCAGTTCCTCCATCCCCGGTTTTATCTTTTTGAGAATCTGGAGAAGAAGGTTTATCTCCATCTTTTCCGCTTCCTTCGCCACTTTTCTTTTTTATTGTATCCAAGTCCGATTTAGAATTCCCCGTGGTCATATCAGCAAGATTATCTACTTCCGCATCGGTAATATTTTTGGTGGTCTCTAGAAATTCTTCCATCCATTTCTGATCGGGAATACTGTAATTTCCCTTCTGTTTCCCCGCCATTTTCGCTAATAATTTTTTCTGAGCTGGAGTGGCTTTGACGAGTGCCTCATCTAATTTTGTTGCTTTTGAAATAGCTTCTTTCGTTGAATCGTTTCCATCTCCTTCCCCGTCTCCAGTTTTTTTGCTATCTGTATCCCCACTTTTGCCAGCTTGCGTCTTGACTTGACCTTCCATACTCCCTTTTCCTGCAACACCTGCACCCGCGATCGCATTTCCCTCACTCTTTCCTGCCCCGGCTACTCCCGCGCCGGCTGATAAGTCATCTTTTGAAGTTCCTGCACCTGCTGCACCAGCCGCAGCTGTAGTGGAACCTGATGATGCTCCTGCACCCACCACTGCGACCGCTGCTCCCTGTGAATCATATATTACGCCGGCGCTCAAGGTGCCCACCGACACCCCATCAGACATTATTGATACACCAATACCTGCATTTGCCGCTCCCGAACTACTGCTTAAAATACTAATTCCAAGACCGAAATTAAATGCACTTCCCCCAGCTTTAGGTTTATCAGGCTGTTTAGGTTTATCTTGTCCACCAGGTTTTTTCCATTTTTTTATATCAAACTCCATCGCATCATAAGCCACCACCCCGGGAAACCTAGCAAAGTCAGTTCCTCCAAAACACACTACATTTTTGCTTGGCAAAATTGGTATAACATAAGGAATCATTGGAGTCATTTTAGTGCCTTCTGTCCAATTTAGTCCGGTTGCTAATTTTAAAAATGGGAGGTATATGGTTCTTATTTTACTTAGTTTTTTGCTTTGTTCTTTGACGGTGGTCACATCAAAGACTTCTCGTGTTGTGAGATTGATCAAATCGGGTTCAAGTAAACTTTGTACTAGATCTATCGCCTTTCCACTGACTGCATCCGCAGGATCAAGTGCTTCAGTTACGCTATCGGGTGGTTCTATTTTATGTCTTTTTTGAGGAGATTTTCCTCGATGAAATCCGTTTTTAATGTCATCAAAAATTTTCTGCTCTCTAGGGGGTAAGCCCGTCAATGAATGACCTATCAATAGTTCTTCATTTGTAACAACAACACCACTACTTGTTAATTTATAGTGTGCTATCGCAGCCAATTCAGCTGGCTTATTGATAAAGAATTTTCGCGCATCTACGGGAATACCAGTTGGACATGGGCCCCAGGGCGATCTTTGTATCTTAGATGTTTCGCTCTGTGACTGCTGCACGACATGCGTCAGTTCATGCGCCAATGGCTTCTTTCCTCCACTACTTTGGGTATCGAATTTTCCGGAATTGAAGTAGATGTCTGATCCGTGGGTAAATGCCTGGGCGCCGAGGTTTTTGCTCATGTCGGTCGCGGAAGCGCCTGTATGGATTCTGACATTTGAAAAATCTGTTCCAAAGCCCCGCTCCATTTCTGATTTTGCGATTTTTGGCAAAGGATCTCCGCTTCCCTTGGAGGAGTACAGCTGGCTGGCGGTCTCGGAAGAGACTTCGGGTTGGGAGGGCAGGCCGTGGTTGGCCATGATGGTGGATTCATCTTCGTCGTCATCACTATCCGCCTGAAGGGTAATCTGCGATTCGGGCTTCCTCTGGATCTTGTCCTCCTCTTTGTCTTTGTCCACCGCCTCGCAAGCATCACATTTGGTTTGGACAGAAGTAAAGTTTGACGCTGCCGGTTTGCTTATGGTCAAAGGATTTGATTCTCTATACGAAGTTGACTCTATCGTTTTTGGAAGGGTGGACGAAAATGGGTTTTTTTTTGAATCAGGATTTCGGTTGGCCACAGAAAGTCGGCTGAGGACTTGTTCCGCGACAGTATCCGCTTCTTGCTCATAAATATCCCCTGGTTTATTGACTGTTAATTTGGTCTGGACTGGCACAGGGGCAAAAAAAGCCCCTCTCCTTTGCCCGTGGGGCGTTGGATTCGACTTCTTTTTTTCCTGTAAGGCTTCCATGTTAAAATCTCAGTTTATTTTGGGGACCCGAAAATCGAATACTATTGGGGAAGATGCCTGAACGGTATCATCAGTTACTTTTATTGTCATATTGACTACGATGTTGTTTTTATTGAGTCCCGCTATAGGAATAAACTGGAAACTCAAGTCCAATTGAAATCCCTGTTTTTCTTTGACAGTAAAATTCTCAGGATCTAGCTCTGTATATTCTGGAAGCTTGTATAGAAAATATTTGTCCAACGGAAGTTCTTTTTCTCCGTCAGAGACATGGGCTTCCATAACAGAGACAGCAATAGGACCTTTACTTTGATTGGTAATTTCAAAATTCCCATTGGTGATTTTCGGCTCTTGCCCTTGGTAGTACACTTTGTTTACGGGTATTCCTTTCAATTCAATTTCCATTAGTTTTCTTTTAAGGGCATGTTGGCCAGTCCAATGGTCTTACAGTTCTTGGATTCAAAATTTGTCTTGGGCCCGGAACGGTATCTCCGTTTGCTGCATTTCTGACATACACACTGCCGTTTTCTCTTCTTACCCTAACTCTGTTTGACCCTACTTTAGCTATCACTTCTTCATTAGCCCCCATTCCGGGATAGGTGGCGACGTGTGCGTCTAAGCTTGTTTGGTCTATTACTGTCTCGCCGGAGACAGGATCGGTGGTGACCAATCCCGGATCGGGAGACAGCCCCCGTCCAATACTCCAGTTCGTCTCTAATGTATATGCATAATCCTCCTCATCCGCCCAAGGCTGGGTACGCAATCTCCTTGGAGAGCGTGCGTGTTGATATTCATGATACAGAGGGCGGGCGACGGTTTCACAATCATCTGAAATGTTCAGCCTGATGGTATTTCCCGACGTCTCTCCTGCACCTTGCATCGGGTGAGCTTGCCAAGACCCTCCCTGAAAAATTTCATCTGCCCAAAATAAATCGTCGACTAAAATCACTACCCTAGATCCGCTTCTGAAGTCATTGATAATTGATGCATTCCATGGACAAAGTATTTCCTGAAGGCATACCACATCGGCTGGGTTTTGACTGAGCGTACTCGCATTATCGACTACTGTCGGGAAGTCAGAGTCCAAAGCTGCCATTGTATTTGTTCCGACTTTACCAATTGGGTCCGCGGTGACGCCTTTATTTTGTTGATAGGTCCTTACGCCGCGTCGGGTTTCGTCTTCGAAAATCCCATCAATTCCATGATTGATTAAAAAAAAACCTTTGTCTTGGATGGCATGCTGTATTTTGTTGACATGGCCTCCTCTTTCCCCGGCTTCAAGAACTTTATTGCCATCATATACTTCTTCCAATTCGGCGTCTCCTGCAAATCTCGGTGAGCTTAAATCGTGCCCGTCCCCAATGGCCCTTTGAATCTTGGGGTTCACTCCTTCTCTTTGTTGTACCACATGGGTGAGTTCATGAGCCATCAGTTTTTTGTCCCTTGTGGAATTCCCGGAATATTCTCCTTGATTGAATACAATGTGATTTCGGGTAGCATAGGCCTTGGCATTTATCTCGTCGGCACTGCAGTCATTTTCATGAACCCGAACTTTCGAAAAATCCCTTCCAAACCGGGGCTCAAAAAAGCGCTTCTCCACATTGCTCAATACTCTTCCTTTACCGTCAAGATTGGACACATGGCTTTCAAATTTTCCCGAGATTTCAGGTGTTTGGGATGATTCCTCCTTTCTGTCCAAACTCTCCTCTTCGCATGTCTCACATTTTCTTTGGATAACCGGGATGGCGCTATCCCCCCTACGTTCATGGGATGGAGACACTATATCTTGGGAGACTTTCTCGGCTTCTTTTTCGAATGAGTCCCCAGGTCGGCTCACCTTCAATTTTGCCTGCACCGGTATAGCCGGAAAGAAGGGCCGATTTCTTTTTATTGCTGTGTCTTGGTGATCGGATTTGATTCTTTTCAGTGCCCTCATGGTGAATTCATCTAAATGCCTCCGTTTACTTCCCTTCTTTCTCCAGTTCCCGTTTGATGCTTTTGACCATCAGGTCGCGGGAAAGCATGAAGTTTCGGCTTTCCAAGGATACCAAGGTGATATACTGGATGATATTGATGATGTGAGAACCGGTGAGTTCGTACTTTTCGGCAAGTTCTTTCAATGCCACGTCCTTCTCCAGGGTGAACTGCTCCGGCAGAGACTTTTCCCAAAGCAAAAGCCTGTCCTCAGCCTTAGGTGCGGGAAAATAGACCATGGAATTAAACCTCCTGACAAATGCCGTGTCGATGTTGTTGCGAAAATTGGAAGCCAAAATCACCAGACCATTGTAGCTTTCAATTCGCTGCAAAAGATAGGAAACTTCCTGGTTGGCGTATTTGTCATGCGCATCCCTGACGCCCGTCCGCTTTCCAAAAATTGCATCTGCTTCATCAAAAAAGAGAATCCAGTCTTTGTTTTCGGCCTTATCAAACAGGGTGGAAAGGTTTTTTTCTGTCTCACCTATGTATTTGGAAACGATCATGGAAAGGTCTATCCTAAATACTTCCTTTCCGGTATATTTTCCCAAAAGGGAGGCGGTGACCGTTTTTCCTGTACCCGGTGGACCGTAGAATAGTGCTCTGTACCCCGGTTTGATCTTCCTTCCCAAATCAAATTCTGAAAGCAGGGATTCTTTGTGTTTGAGCCAGACCTGCAGTTCCCTGACTTGATTCCAAACTTGATCGGGAAGTACAAGATCTTCCCAGGCCATTTCCGTCTGAAGATGCTCAGCTGGGAAATTAATACTGAGTGAAGGCAAGCCGACTTTGCCGGTGGTAAAAACTTCCACATATTCCGAATCCATGACCAATCTTCCGCTTAGTTTGGGTTCCCCTGATTTGACGGGATCTAGGGAAATAATGCGGTGTTTTATCAGGGGATTGCTCTGGTCGAATACGGACAGGTAGTTCAGTCGCGCCTGAATGTCTATTCCGGCCAAAATAAACAGCGCTGTTTCGCCAGTTGGCAGCATCCCTCTTTGGTTTTCGCTTTTAGTCCCTCCGAATTCTGGGAAATCCCCACCTTGCGGCAGGAATTCTCTGATGATATTGTCAAAAAAACCCGGAATAATATGGGGAACCAATGCAGAAGCGAGTAGTATAATTTCCTCTTTACCTAACTTGTAATGTTTGATGAAGTCAGATAAGGGGGCGTTTCCAATCAATTCAAAATCAGGAAGGGAAAACGGTTTTCCTTCAAAATGACTCTCCACTCTAAGCGAAATTGTCTTCTGGAGGTTTAAAATGATATTTTGAATTTCTCTTTCCATAATTTTCTAAAACATCCACTGTACACCTGCATGAATCAATACCCCGGTTGTTGGATTATAGGTGAATCTCAATCCAGCTCCGAAGCCTTGATTACTTTCGTCGGCCAGCGGTTGAAGTGCTTTGACTGACCCCATTATTGCATCAATATCGTCACCATGTGCCTGGTAAAAACTCACTGGATCTTGCATATTGCCAATATCCCCCAGAATCCCACTTGCGCCTGCCCAACCTGCATTGACGGGCCCTGCCAAATCAAAAGGCATGGGCAATAACTTGGCGCCGTAGCCAAGGTTGAATCCAAACCCGCCGGTTGTTAGGTCGGCATTGGCTCCAAACCTGAACCGATCTTGAGTTAAACCAAAGGATAGGGCGGGGGAGTGCGGATTAAATCCGAATTCAGTACTTAGCGAGGGTGTTCGGGTGCCCAAGGTGAGATTTCCACCATAATTATAACCAAACCTGCTCCTCATCAATCCTTGTGAAAACTGGAGGGCAACCCTACTGGTATTTGCCTCGAGTATCCATTGACCTATTGAAAATTGAAGAGATGGTGGCAATAAATCATAGTCAAATTCAAATTCGTCTTCCTCAGCATTTTGGGGAGTGGACTCCTCTTCGTCACGCTGAATATTGGCCCATGAAATGGCTCCTTGCTGTACGACATGCGTCAGTTCGTGCGCAAGAAGTTTTTTGCCTTGATACGTAGTTGGATTGTATTCCCCCCGTTTGAAAAAAATATTGTTTCCGGTGGTAAATGCCTTGGCGTCCAATTGTCGGTTCAATCGATCGGAAGTGTTGTCATTGTGAATTTTAACTGCTCCAAAGGGCTGTCCAAAATGTGATTCCATCGAAGTTTGCGTCTCAGCGGGCATGGCCGCCCCACCCCCTTTGGCGGATTGAATACGGTTTTCAATTTCCGGTTCAAGATCACCGCCCCGGAAGTTACCTTTCATCTGAACTGTTTCTTCCTCCTCACATTCGGCACACTTCTTTTGGATGTCGTCTCCATATATCGGTCTGATATTTTGCATAGACAACTCTTCAATGACTGGCCCTGAATCCATGTTAGTAGAATCTGAGATTTTATCTGCAACCGCATCGGCTTCTTGTTCATACCTGTCCCCCGGTAGGTTTACCGTGAGTTTGGCCTGGAAAAAAGTCCTGGGATGGTGAGAAGCTTTTTTCTTTTCCCTATTTTCTTTAGAGGCGATAGCAGTCATACTATTTTGGATTCAATTCCACTCTACATACATCATTTCGTTCATCCAAGGCAATTTGACGATGCCTATTCCCCAGGGAAGCTTATTCAAAAGCACGTCTACTGCTTTGCGCTCCACCACCAGTTTCCATCCTTTTTCAACCCTGCTGATTCTCCCCGATCGTTGCAAAAAAGTCTCCCTCAGTCCATCCACACTGGTATTTTTCAAAATTGACCAATGCCCGATGACGGCTTGCAGGAGCGCGACGCATTCTTCCTTTAATTCCGGACTTAATTCGGTGGCCACATCCAGCACCTCCGACACACCCATTCCACACAATATTTTGTTAAATACAAAATAGTTTTCAGACAATTCGTTTTCTCCATACACCAAAAACTGAAGAACTCTAGCTGCAAGTTGCTGATCAGATGAAGCAAAGAATTTTCCGTTTTCAGTCAGCCGAACGCTATTGAACAAATCTGCTAAAAATGGGTGTAATAGAACTAAGCCTGCATTTTCAATGAAAATTTCATTTTCTGTTCCTAGATTTTCAATGATTTCCGAATTCGGTTTTTGTGTTTTTGAGTCGGAAGAAATTTCATCGGGTCGCCCAAAATCTTTCTTGGAATGTGTTTCTCCGACGTCTTTTTTTTCATCTTTTAAAAACGAGTCGAAGGGCTCTCCCGATTCAAATTCTGCGGCGGAGAATCCAGCCTTTTCCAAAATGCCTGGGTGTCGTTTCTGGAGTGTTTCAGTCAACAGCTTCATTTTTTTAAAGACATGAGGATTCGGGATATTAAGAAAGAGCATAACTAGGCTCCTTAGGAATTGGTCGTCCGCGGTCACTTCTGAACCCAAATAATCCGCAAGAATTTGAAGGTTTTCGCCATCCAATTTGGCAATCAGCAATATCAGAAACTCGTTGTCCGAAATTGTTTTTTGAAATACTGGGTAGGACAAGAAGGCGGACAGCAATTCCTTTTGAATGTTTCTATGGGCATGTTGTTGAAAATGTTTGAACAATCCCGGGATTTTGGGATTGGAGATTTCTCCGATGGCGCCAACAATTTTAGCGATAAAGGCTACAGAAAATGAGCTGAACAACCTGTCACGGATTAGGGAGTTTTTTTTGTAGGAATGGGATAGCTTCCCTAAAAATTGACGGTCCAGGTAGGCTTCGGTTTCCAGTTCTAGGGGTTTCGAAAAAGGGCTGTTCCAAGGGAAAAAGCCCCTTTCAATAAAAAAGAAAAACACTTCTCTAGCCTTTTCCTTTTTGGAAAGGACTGTTGATTTACCCGCGGGTAGTGATTCCAGTTCGTTTCTTATTTCTTCAAGTATTTTTTGGTGTAATATTTCCTCCCAATTTTCGCTGGGCAAAAATCCGCAATCTAAAACTAAAGAATCTATAACCCAGGTTGTATTGGGATCAGCCAGTTCATCCAGCTCTTTTTCTAAAGCAGGTTTTACTTTTTCGTGAAACACCAAAGCCAACCTTTCCTGCAAACCAAAATCTTCCTCCATCCCCTCAAATTGTACTTGGAGGGAAGCGGTATGGATCTTATGGTTTTGTGAAAGTCCCATTTAAAAAATCATTAAAGTATTTCAACGATGATTTTTAGCTGGCTGAAATATTTGGTTTTGATAGTTTCCTCTCCGTTCGCCGTAGTCTGGACCATGGCCGCACTCATGTCACTTTCCACTCTCAATATCAATTGGAGTTCCAACCTACCCATCGCTCCACTGGCCCTCATATCTGCCCATACTTTGGCATGAGATTCGATAACTTCAAATACTTTTTGCGTCGGGATACTTGCTACATCGAAATCATCTTTTTGGATACACACGATATGCATAGCCAGGAGATTTAAGATTTTGTATAGTCCAAAAGCCAGAGTCCTGAGTTCCCTTATCTCAATTAGTAGATTGTTCAATAATTGTAGCCATTCCACAAATTGTGACAGCAAGCCTGTGTTGACAAATTCATTGACGAAGAAGTCAATTTGTTTCTCGGGAGACTCGTTGGCAACAACTTTCATTGCTGCAAAAAATTCTTTTATCTGTCCATAGGGCGAGTAAATCTGCACAAACCTACCGAACAAGTCATTGGAATCTGTGCTGTCAAATTCCTCAAAAGCTTTGATGATGTCTTGGAGCGGACCACAGGATTTCTGCCTATCGTTATTGGATACGTTTACGGTGACAGAATCTTCGGCAGTGGCGCCTTTGTCATCGGTTACCCTCAAAGCGAAAACGTGAACTCCTGCGGATGCGAACTGGACAGTCGTTTTGACTTTTTCGGGTGTTTTTATTGCGGCGGTTGGTCCACTTGACTGAGTCCAAGCGAAGCTTTTGATTGTCCCGTCAGCGTCTGAAGAGGCTGATCCGTCCAGAACGGCCGTTGTGGCTCTGCCCGAAACGAATGTCAATGTCTGATCCTCACCGGCCCTGGCCTGAGGCCCTGTGTTTTCAGCTTCTGTAACATTGACCGATACAGAATCTTCGGCAGTGGCGCCTTTGTCATCGGTTACCTTCAGAGCGAAAATGTGAACTCCTGCGGATTCGAACTGGACAGTCGTTTTGACTTTTTCGGGTGCTTTGATTGCGGCGGTCGGTCCACTTACCTGAGTCCAAGCGAAGCTTTTGATTGTCCCGTCAGCGTCTGAAGAGGCTGATCCGTCCAGAACGGCCGTTGTGGCTCTACCCGAAACGAAGGGCAGTGTCTGATCCTCACCGGCCCTGGCCTGAGGACCTGTGTTTTCAGCTTCTGTAACATTGACCGATACAGAATCTTCGGCAGTGGCGCCTTTGTCATCGGTTACCTTAAGAGCGAAAACGTGAACTCCTGCGGATGCGAACTGGACAGTCGTTTTGACTTTTTCGGGTGTTTTTATTGCGGCGGTCGGTCCACTTACCTGAGTCCAAGCGAAGCTTTTGATTGTCCCGTCTGCGTCTGAAGAGGCTGATCCGTCCAGAACGGTCGTTGTGGCTCTGCCCGAAACGAAGGGCAGTGTCTGATCCTCACCGGCCCTGGCCTGAGGCCCTGTGTTTTCAGCTTCTGTAACATTGACCGATACAGAATCTTCGGCAGTGGCGCCTTTGTCATCGGTTACCTTCAGAGCGAAAATGTGAACTCCTGCGGATTCGAACTGGACCGTGGTTTTTACTTTTTCGGGTGCTTTGATTGCGGCGGCCGGTCCACTTACCTGAGTCCAAGCGAAGCTTTTGATTGTCCCGTCAGCGTCTGAAGAGGCTGATCCGTCCAGGGTAGCGGTATTGCCTCTTCCCGGCACAAATGTCAGCGTCTGATCGGGTCCTGCATTGGCGATCGGCCCCTTGTTTTCCGGTTCTATTACTTCTGGAATGACATAGGCAATGGGCGGACAATCGCTGCAGCAGAGGTAGGGAAGATAAAAATCCGCAATGACAGTTCCCTTCGAGATTGGTGTAGCTTGGTCCCTAATTTCCTTATCTTTTATGTTGAGTGCATCCAGAACACTTTTTGCAGCATCTCCAAGATTCAGATTTTTGATCAAATCGGACGCAAATTCAAACTCTGTTCTCTTGGCAGCAGTGATTTCTATCAGACTTTCTTTCTTGGAAATTTCTGTTACTAACGCTGACTTATCCATTGTCACCGATTTGGCTGCTGATTCCTTCGCAGCCAAATTGGCCAGAGTATTCCGAATCACTATATCCAAGTTTGGATTGGTTATGACGAGGTCTGGCAGGGTCAACAACCTTTCGGGTACGCCATTGTAGACTAAAACAAAACTGCCGCCTTTGGTGACACCCGCTTTGTGTTCCAGCCCGGGATGTTTTTTGAAATATTCGTTGAAATTGATCGCCGCATCGTACTGCGCAAGTCTTTTGAGGTATTCTTCCTTGAGCGCAAACAGTTTTTCATTCGCACATTTGAAAAGTAACTCGGTATTTTTTGCTGAGAAGTACTGTTTGATTTCCTCATTTTCTGATTTAGTCGCCTCTTGGATGAGACTTGCCACGGTTTTGGAATAGGGAGTCCACAGCTTGTTGTATGCGTCTTCGTCAAATTGATTGAGATCGAATGAGAGAAGGTATTTTACGATTTCTGCCAGCTGTTGCAAGAAGATCAATAATAGATCGGGTTGCTTGATGATGTAATCAAAAAAGGTTTTTTGCTCAACTATGAACTGGCTTATGTCTTTGGCGACAAAATCAGCCAGTTTTTCTCCTTCCTCCACGTCCCGGAGTGCCAGATTTTTGATGATATCTGCATTGGAAATGCTGATGGGTCGATTTTTGGCAATATCGGCTTTGATGGTCTTTTGCATGTCCACCAAGTTTTTGGATATGTAAAAGTCCTTTTTGGAATTCAAGACGGTGACAAGCCTGTCAGAATTTAGGCTTCTTTTTGGTCTGAGATTGCCCACATAGGCCAGGATTTGTTGCAGTTGACAGACGATCCCGGTGATCATTACCCGATAATCAGATGTGAGGTCCTCAATGTGACAAGTTATTTGTTTGCCGTTCAAAATGGCCGAGAGATCAATAGCATTGAGCGCCAGTACCTCAAAGGGCAGGTTGAATTCATGTTTTTGGCGGATGATTTCGGTCAGCGCTGACTGATAGTTTTTTCCGACATGGCCTTCTATCCTAAAGGCATTGTACCGTTCGATGTCATAAAGCAGCGGATTCTTGACCGGCCCGGGTGCGTCACTTTGCTGGGATGCCCTATATCCCAAATTGTACTGTTCACTTCCATCGTAGCTCAGGCTAAAATGCCATCTGGGATTGACCGACTTCCAATCATAATAGTAGGGAATAGCACGGCCGCTGAGGTTATCGTGCCCCAAGTTGCTGGGGGTGATAATTATCGGTTCTGTAGCCGCCAATTTTTCGCCCATAAATCCCTTGATCATAGCTACCAGCCTTTCCAAAAGGGCGGCTGCTTCATCGGCATTTTTCCCTAGCCCGCCTTGTATGGGGGAAGGCTCAAAATATTGTCGTTGGCTGTTTCTTTTGCCTAGAATTGTATTTTCACTGGCCATTCCCAAGGTCAGATGCAGCGGAAAATCCATCTCATCGGGACAGCATTCTCCAAACACATCGCTTACTTTGCATTTGAATTCAAGGTAAGCCTTGAGCAGATCGTCGACAAAATCATAAAAATATTGTACGAAGATCCTTTGGCCGGTATTGCCTGATAGTTTCTTTTTGACTTCAATCAGGTTGAGGTTTTCCAAGGGGTTTGCTGCAGGAAGACCGAGCATAACCGCATACTTACTCCAACAAAGGACAAGATTTTCCGAAAGCCCTTTCAGTGTCCCATCGTCCGTTATTGTCAAAAAACCCTGAAGAATGTCTTCGGACGTTTTTAGGTCACCCACCGGAACATTGAACCTTTTGAGAAAGATGGTATTAAAAGAGGCTTTTTCAGCAGGCAGGATAAACTTCCTGTGGATAAGTAAAGTTTTCAGGGTGAAATCCATCCTACTTCCCTTGTCATTGCAGTCCTGCGTGTCGCAGTTTTTGAGATCTATTTGCTCCGTTTCCAAAAACAACACGACTGCATAATCCTGTTGGTTGAGTGTATTCAGGAGTTTTTTGTCTGTGGTATCTTTGTCACCTTCGGGTATTAACTCCAAAATGTCTTTTTGGCCATAGTAGGGGATTTGGTCTCTATTTTCAGCGCTGCACTGGGTCAAAAAGTAAAGGTCATTTGGGAGAACTGGCGGAACATATGCGGTGTAATGTGTGAAATTGGTTTCGCAGAGTTGAATAAGGTATCCCTGCGAGGTGAGTCCGCATCCCTTACTTAGGGTGATAGCAGTATTCGACGTAGTGATTTCCAAGCCACAGACAATACCTCGGCCTACCAGCTTGATGCGCGTCAGCCTTTCCTGCTGTTCCAGATAGTTCAACAAGTTGTTCAGGTGCCCGTTGGAAAGAACCTGATCAGCTTCAAAAACGGGATATGAATTTAGAGGCTGCATGATTATAAATTTTGAGTTCCAAGAATTGTTTTCCCCAGCTTGACCGGGTTATTGTCGGCGTCGCTTTCTTCACAGTCATGAAGCGTGGCCTTCGGGTACACTGAGTTGAGTTTTGCCAATATTGCCAGCAAACTGTCATTGGCCTCCTGATAGGTGGAGAGGTTATCTCCATCCTGTTTAAACCGTGCAAGTTCCTCAGTCCATGTCTTATAGCTGGACTCGAATTTCCTGAGTTTATCATTGCTCACCCAGCAGACTTTCAATTGGATATGTGCAGGTGCTTCTTCACGGATTTTCTTTTCGAAGTATTGGCGAAATGCCATATTGTCAAAATGCTTTGGCCAATGAGGCAATACCACGGAAGCCCTGAACGAATAGATATCTTGCTCGCAGGGGCGGTCACAGTCGTGAAGGCAGACCTCCATCAAATCAAAATCCTTGCTTTTTGGCCGTAGTAAGATGTGCTCGATCAGATGTAGCCCTTCCGGATCGGGGCAATCGACGGAAAGTTCGGACGCAATGATGCCGATAGCCTCCGCTGCTTCCTCCTCTGACTGAAAGGTTTGCTCACTGGTCAAAATAATGGCATTCTGTTTTTTGAGCTTGATTTTTTTAACGGCGTAATTGAAATTTCCAATTTCACCGCCTAATTCCAGTACATCTTCCAAAACCTTTTCTGCCTCTGATTTGTCGGCATATTGCTTAGAGACAAGCTTGATTCCGTTTTTGGAAGTGAGCGAAAAAGTATGAACACAGTGAATTTCATCCCCTACTTCCATTTCCTCGCAGAGGATTTCGACATGTTTGATACAGTAGAGAAAGCGTCTTGTGAAATCCTTGATTCCGGTCAGTTGGCTGATTCTTTTTTCCAGACCGGATACATTGTCGGTATCCCAAATTTTTGTTTCATCAAGGTTGAACTCTTCATCCTGTGGGAAATAGTTGAACGCTAAAGATCTGGCGTAACTGATTTCGGGATAGGTTTGTAGGGTTCGGGTTTTGATGTCAACAATTTCTTCAAGTTCGATTTTTTCAAGACTGATATCTTCGAGATTGATCCTGTACATTAAGAGTGAATAGTCACTGAAAGCCTCTGCAAAACGTGCCAAGAGGTGATCCAAAAACCTATTTCTTCTTTCAAAAAACCGGTTTTTGTTTTCGTAAAGTTTTTGCCAAAGCTCTTGGCTTTCGGTGTCCGAGATGTCATTGGCCATCGTTTTTTGTAGATCGGGATCCAGAATTTCGCCGATTTCCTTGATGGTGCCGAGGTATTGGGCAAAGTAGGTTTGGCGAATATTATCAGTAGAAAAAAGGCTTTTGGCATTGGTAAGCTGCGCAAAAAAGTCCGCCAATAGTTGCTCAAAAAACATCAGGTAGCCTTTCAGTTGCTGCTGTTGACCTTTTCTCAGGCTATCTGCTTCGGGAGGCAGACCAAATTCGCCGACACCATAGACTATCGGTAGGTCATATTGGACTGGCCAATAGCTCATGCTGTCCCTGCGGTTTCCTTTTGGAATGGGAAGATCCGAGAATGTTGGTACCAGTTTCCCGGTGTTTTGTTGGGCATGGAGGAGATAGACGGTGTCCCGCACTTCCTCATACCTTGAGAGGAATGGAAATCCATCCTTGAAAAAAATGATTTTTGAAAAACTGGTACTCATGACGGGCTTGCGCATGGCAGTCACCTGTAGGCACCAGGAAATGCCTTTATGACCAGGTACAGGTATTCCATTTTTATCGTACTTGGTCATTAGGAAATTTCTGATGCCTCGAACTCCCTCTAGATCCATCAATAGGTTGATGATATCGGAGGCATAGATCACTTGTTTCAACTGGGCATTTTCCAATTCGCCGGTATCTATGAAGCCATGCCCGAGTTTCGGTCCTTCAAAGATTTCTTCCACGGGAGAGTCCTTGTCCATCAGTTCCCTCAGGGTGTAAAATTTAACCGGAGGATTGAGGTAGTTTTCTAACGTGAAGTAAATCTCGGCCTGTACTTTTTCAATGTCGGTATCCGGACTGACGTCTACGTCAAAGCAAAATGCTACTTCCTCAGAATCGATTGGTTCTACACTTACAAAATCCTCACACAGATTTCTGTTTTCGTGGAGGGTTTTGACGGCATTTTTGATCACTTGGTCAGCCTTGAATAATTTTTCCAGATAGGTTTCCAGAATCAACTTTCCAAAGTCCGTATCCTGTAGAATCAAGGTCACGTGGCTGTCGGTGATTTTTCCTTTTGGAGGGTTTTTGGGAATGCTTACCCGAAAAGGCACCTCCAGAATTTCAGCATCGATCAATTCAATCTTGAAATGATATAGCCAATTTTTTACCGGGTTTTTTTCGATTGTAAAAGTGGAGGTGTCCTCGGCGAGGATTTTTAGACTGGCTTCTTTAATTCCGGGCAGTTCAAACTTGACCTGAAATTCACCCGCTTCCATATCAACCATAGGTGAAAAAGGGAACGCGATGTTTTCCAATACGATATCACCTGTATTCATGTCGCCCAATTCAAGATCTACGGACAAATCCAACAATACCGTATACAGGCCTTTTAGTACCAGTTCATTATCAGTGGCGTCATATTGCAGTAGATCTTCTTTGCAATTGAGAAATACCGGCACTTCTTGTTTTCCGTCAGTCATGAGCCAGGCATTGTTTATCCCCTGAAGGTCGACCAAAAGTTTCCTGTAATCCGTCACTGACAATGGTGCCGTTGTCAGCATTTGTCTTGCAGTAAAAAATGTCTGTCCGCTTGCCTCTGTCAATAGGTCTTTGATTTCAAAATTAGTCCGATATCCCAGTTCGGTGATGGCGTAGCAGACTGCTTCCAATATCGTAATCCCTGGATCGTGTGTGTTGTAATCCGTCCAGATATCACTCGAAAGCGACTCGATGTACGCCAAACCTTCCTGACGCAATCTCTCAAAGTCCATGGAATGGATCAGGTTGGGATTTTTAGGTATGGTCGGAGAGGTTTTCATCAGCAGTCGCAGGTTTGGATTACTTGGATGATATGTCGCGGAGTACTTAGGTTGGATTCATCATAGTGTGAAACCAATATTGACCTGGACGTAGAAGCCACGATTTCTTCCAGGTCGCTGTGTTTTTTGGTTACTTTTCCTTCATCTTCCCGAAGAATATGGTGGAGTTTAAAGCAACTGAGGAAGTCCACATAGGGCCTTTCTTCCACGAAATTGATGAGGATTGATTTGTTGATCTTTCCTCCAAAGCTGATCTTCTGGTTGCTGTCCCAGGCCCATGGACAGAGAAACTGCTCAATCTCTATATCCAGCAGATTGCGGTAAAAAACCTCGTCCATTTGGTCATGAAAACGAACTTCAAACTCAAGCTGGACTTCCTCGAAGTTGGGATTGACGACGTGCAGCGTGGCAAAAGGATTTTTGATTTTCTCCAGAAAAATCCCGATATCGGTAAGTATACCGATGGCGGTGTAAGGGCGTAGGGGATTGATGTTGGTTTTGTTTTTGAGATCTGGAATGCAGATGACAGTAACATGTCCGGGATAATTCTCGCAAAAGACCTGCTCTCCGTTTTTTTCATAAAATCCCGTGTGATTAAGACATTTCACTTGGTAGACGGACTGAAATTCCTGCATCACCAAATGTTCATAGTCCCACATGGTAACAGCTCTTTGTTTGTGTCGCAGCCGCTCGCTGACACGCTGGTAATAGTCTGCATCGCTTTCTCGAACTCTTCCTCCCACCGAATCTGCAGGTTGGGTAACGGATTTGATGGCGCTGTCCGAGCGTGATAGTTTGCTGATTGTTCCCGCTGGAAGTACACTCAGGTATTCAACTCCCGCAGTTTCATCCTGAAGCAAATCTGCCAGAGCTCCCTGGGCTAATATGTCTATGATTTTGCAGACCGCATCGGTGTGGTCCGCGACCGAAGCTCGCAGCCAGATCTTATCGGTGGTCAATGCGGTATGGACTTTTCCCGCTTCCTTGGGAAAGCTTACGGTAACTATGCCAGTTCTTGTCAGGTTGATCGTTTCGTCGATGACGTTGTTTTGCTCAAAATCTACCCAATGGCCGGCGGCATCCATATAGGACCAGGTGACCGTTTCCTCGTTTTTCAAAGGATTGGAGCTGCCGTCAGAAAGAAGAAAAAGCAGGTTGATGGTAATAGGAGCTTCAGCTTTAGTTATTCCTATCAACAGTTCGCCCTTTTGATTGTACCTGGCGACAAGTGTCGGTTCCCCGCTGGAAATCAGCTGGTAATATCCAAACGGAGTCAGGTGAAAAAATGAATGTCTAGGATTTACGCTTTCTGTAGGGATGGTTTCAGATGCGGAATAATCGATCGAAAACGATTCTGCGATCAATTCTTTGGGTACCGGAACGGAGTTTCCCGATACTTTGGTCGACGCTGCGATTTCTTTTAAATTGTCAAATTGCGTGGAATCCACTTCTGCGGATATTGTCCTTTCGACATTTAAAAGATCTGCAGCTTTTTCGCCCAAGAACTTGGCATCAATCTTCAATAAATCGTAGGTCTTTTGGGAATTGAGTACCACGCTGTCCAAGGCGCTGTTGACGTCATCCATATAGTCGGACAGGGAATAGCTTGATGTATTCAGTCGGAATCGCAAAAATCCTTCGAACGAAGTAGCCTTCAAAAAACCGTTTGAGCCAAAGTCCATAGAGGCTGGTTTCAGCAGGTATCCGTCGGTATTTTTATTTACCAAATAGGAATTGTTATCCTTGGTAACCGGGTAGGTGTCCCAGTCATTTCCATGCAGGTATTGGCAGGTAATTGGGTCTGAAATTGGAAAATTGACTTTAATAGAATCTAGTTTTTTCTGAAAAATTTCCTTTGAACCGATGTAAAATCCCGCATTTTTTTTGGGGAAATCCCCGAAAGGTTTGAATGGTTTTGCAGCATCGATAGAGCCTCCGTCACTGCTGAGAGCTAGGTCTTTTACACCTACTACCGCTACCGAAAGATTGATCGAAGTGACGGGATTATCCATCAAATCTGCGTAGGAAATGCTACTGCCTTTTTGGTTTAGGTACGCCATCATCAATGGCAGTGCAGTCTTGAAATTCTTTTTATGGGTTTTTTCAGTGTAAGGGAGAAGTGGAGGCTCTTCCACTCCCAAAGAAAACACCAGACTTAAGGTGTTCTGATTTTGGGAATACACACCGTTTACATTTTTTTCTACCCAGTCTTTTTCCCCTGTTAACTTGATCAGAAATGGAATCACCTTTTGGCTTCCCAAGAAACTGGACTTCGAAAATGCAGATTTCGATTTCAAAGGATCTCTGAATTGGACTTTTACCGTAATGGTCCTCGCTCCCTCTTTGAGAAATAATAAATTGGAAGCAATCGCAAACCCTGCCTCTGCCGTAGTTTCTGCTTTTCGATCCCCAAATGCAAACCAACTTTTGTCTTCCCCTTCAAACTTCCCGCCTTTTCCGTCGGCACTATTGGCCACCGGATAAGCCAATAAGTTCTTGTTATGAATCTGAAAAGCCTTAATCTCGCTGACCTCAGCTTGATTGAGCACCAAATCTTCTCTGAGACTGTAGCTCATATCTTTTCCATCAGCATTTTTGCCTCCTTTAAATAGCGTGCCCTTTTCCAGTAGATGTTGTGGAATGTGTTTTTGTAGTCCGATCGACAAGTGCACCTGATCCGGGATTGGGGGCTGGTTTTTAAATCTTAAAACATCCTTGTAATAAAAATCCAGATGGCGCGTACTGAATTCATTCAGGCTATCCTGAGCGGCCTTGAAAAGCTTTAAAAAGCTAAGGTAAAGTCCATAGTGGGGTTCATGGTTGGAATAGGTTTCAAGGGATTTTGAAAACAGGTCCCGTACCTTTTGTAGAATCGAAGAAAAACCTCCGAGGAAAATCGCAATTTGAGTATTGAAGAGGTTGTGGTTAATGATGTGACTGATTTTTTCACTTGTGGTTGAGCCGGAGATTGTGATTTTTATCTTTTCAGATCCAGCGGAAAAAAAGTTAAATGAAAGTGGGATTTGTGAGTTAACGGTGGTGATCGGTGAAGCACTGTCGGTCACATTGGAGATTGAAATCAAATCCAAATGATCCGTTCGGAAATTAGCCAACTTAGAAAACGGCGTATTGAGCTTGATTTGGATGACATTTTGGATGGTTTTCTGATATTCGGGTTCTTCACCCAATAGCGCGCACTGGCCATCCACCATCCCGGCTAGTGTAAAAATCAGGTCGAATAGGAATTTGAACTGTAAACTAGCTTCCACATCGTCCCCAGACGCTATGGCGAGTTTGGTTTTCTTGAGGAGCAACTTGAGGTAATCAGAAACCTCGATTAAATCCAGCGAAAGCAACACTGCCAAAACCACCGAGATATCTGCTTTCATCAAGGGTTCCCAAGTCCCGGCATCGGCATTGTTGTGATCTTTGAATTTGAGATAGGCAGCATACCTAGACGCAAAAAGCATCAAGTCTTCCATGGACCTTTCATCCACTTTGGCAAAAGCGGGATCAAGTGCCTGCAGCTTTCTTGTCAGCCGGTCCACACTTTCTCTGGTCAATGGGTTTCTGTCGTTGCACGCCATAATGCGTTATTTCAATTCAGTACCTTCGGTTTTATAAAACGGAAAGACAAAGTTGAACCTTGAATTGGTCGCTCTGACTTTGTAGGAGACCGTAATCAAAATCCTACCCTCCAGTTCACCGGTGTCGTTCAGTTCAATTTTTTCCAGCTCGATCCTGGGTTCGTGATACAATATTGAAGTCCTGATCAAATCGATGATATAGGTTTTGAAAGTGGTGGTCAGGGGCTCAAAGACCAGTTCATGGAGGTCGCAGCCATAGTCCGAGCGCATGACTCTTTCGCCTCGTTTGGTCGAAAGAAGGATTTCAAGACTGCTTTGGATATCTGCTTCATCACTGAGCATATCGGTTTTGGCTCCCACATTGTCAAACTGAGGAGGGAAGCTCCAGCCTGTTCCAAGAAACGATCTGTTCATTTTTTCCATAACACTTATCCTCCTATCAATACCGTGGGACAACCAATGACAATCACTCCTCCATGTGCAGTAGAATCACCCATTCTTGCGGCAGGTTTACCACCGATCATCACCGAGGAAGAACCAACTATGATTGTGTCTGGAGGTCCAGCACATACAGCCATATCACCAAGCCTTGCTGCAGGCAGTCCCCCGATAAGAACGGTAGGTTCACCAGGCGGCAATATTGGGCCACCTACATGAGGAGACCCGTTTGGATTCGGCATCGGGCACGTGTGCATATCAGTAATCCTGGCTGCGAGAGGCATTGGTTCTTTAATTTATTTTGACGAGACTTCCCTTGATGTTGACCATCGATCCTTCCAGGTCGGCGGTTCCGTTGCTTTTGATACTTAGGCCTGCGGAAGCCTCCATACTCATGTTCATGTCGGCAACGATGCCGATTTCAGGTGCGGCAAAAGCGATTTTTGTGGCAGATTTCAGCGAGATGTCCTTAGGAGACTCGCATTCGATACCGTTATCGTCCATTGTTAAGATATTTCCCGCTGCATCTTCCACCTGAATGATTCCCGCTGTATCATCCATCGTAAATTTTCTACCGCCAGGAGTTTCGATTACTATGCTTTTGTCGCCATCATGGATCGTGATCTTGATTTCCGACCTGGAGACATAGCCCTTTTTGTCGTTGGCTTCCTCTGGCTCCATTGGGGTAGTTTTTGCGCTGCTGTGCAACATCCCAAGAATGACCGGATGGGAGGGATCATCGTTGATAAATCCGACGATCACTTCGTCGTCAATCTCAGGCCTGAAAAAAGTGCCCCTGTTGTCTCCGGCATCTAAGGTCGCTACTCTGGCAAACACTCCGGGATCATTTGCGTTGACTAACGGCAAACGCACTTTCACTCTAGCTTCTCCTAAAGGATCCATGATATCGGTGACAATGCCGATATGCAGCCCTTGAATTCTGGAAAATTGCCCCATGCTGCTACTTGCCGAGGATGGGTTGAACTTTTCGGTAAAAAAATCTTCCTCCCAACCCAGCGTTGCGTCAGTCACCCAGTTACCCTGACGCACATCATGCCTGACTGCACTGACAAAGGCTTTTCCGCTAAACTGTTCACCAATTCCTTCTAAGGTGATCCAATTTCCGGGTCCGACTTCGGCACTTCCCGAAAAGGTGACTTTCCCTTTAATTTTTGATAAAGACAATTTTTGCTTTTTGGCATCGGCAAGCGACTGTAATGCTTCGTTTGTTAGCCTTGCAGAGGTTTTGATTTCATATTCCTGCCCGTTGATATCTGCTATGGCAGACTCTTGGATATTTCCGGGTGAAGCAGAACTCAAGCCTGTGCCTGCGACCTCAACTACTTCCTGATTGGCAAAATCCCAAGAAAATGCCTTGACAGCTGTAGGCTGTGACCTGATATCAGATTCGGATCGAAAGGAAATAATATTGGAGCCAAAAGTAAGGGTATGCACAGGATCCATGGATGAGTCAGGCTTGATCACTGTGAATTTGCTGCCGTCGATGACACAGGCCATACCATTGGCATCTATCCTGCTAAGTATATAGTCCCAATCTGTGACATTCACCTGCAACAGTTGCTCATGGCTACTGCCAAATGAGGGAATATCAAGGTCGGTCAATCCGTTTTCCTGTAATACTTGCTCTACCAGTTCGCTGTCCTTGAGGTCATTGAAGTGCCTGTTTTTTGGGGAAACGGTCATTTTCACAGCTTCATGCTTGCAGACTAGAAAGAGCGTAGACTGGTTGGCATTGACGGAATGGGAATTCCCCACAATGATCCCTTTGAATACGGACTTGTCGTCACCACTGCCGCCCAATTGGATATCAATGCTTTTTCCCATTGCAAATTCGCCGCTGTTGCCGATTTCAAAATCTGAATCAGCCGCCGAACCGTCTGCGATTTTTAGGGTGGCGTAGGGGATTTTATTCAGTGTTTTGTCCACTGTGATTTCCAGGATCTGTATCCGCCCAGAGACTTCCTGGTCAGGGGTAGCACCCGGACCTGTCCCTAGAAGGATTTTGAAGGTGACGAGCTCCCTGTTTTCTACGGAAATCATAGTTTGTATTATTTAGCTAATGGCGGAAAGTAAATCTTTGAACCCGACTTGATATTTCTGAAACTGTCTAAGGAATTGAATCCGGCAACATTGATGTAATGGATATCCTTTTCATATATTTTTTCGGTCATCCTGTCTAACCTATCCGATCCACCGAAAATCCGCTCATGGGTAATGTCTGCGCTTTCCCTATTTTCTTCAGCGGCTCTTTCTACGTCAGCAATGCTCTCCGCAAACTGGCATTTGGCAATTGCTCTGATGGGTTTGCCATCTGGAGTAAAAACCTTGTATTCGATATCCATTTGTTTTAATACCCCTTTAAACAGCAACTCACCCCAATGGATCTTTAGATAGTAAGGACGGTGCTTGTCCGACTGGTAATCGATTATTTTTTGCTTGAAAATTTCTATCTGTTCGGTGACTGTGCCGGGTTTTTCAAAGGGATTGGCAATTCCCAAACTCAATACAGACATGTCTTTGATAACACCTGTAGCATCAAATAGAAAGTCGAAATTGAAATCGCCAGGCATTATCCTGTTGAATTTCATATTTACGCCTGAGGTCCCGGGAGCTTGGGTAGAATCAAACTCAAACCGATAGGATACGCTGTAACTTGCGGGATTGATCAGGGCACTGAATTTATTATCCGGAACCGGTTTTTTGTATTCGGAATCACTGTACGCCTGGACATACAATTTTTCGGTCTTATGACTTAGGTCTAGCATTACCGTTCAAGTTTTAGCTGGATTATTCGCAACACATCCTCGGTCACTTCCCTGACAATTTCCTGTTTGATCCGGTCAATGTCAGGTGGGGTTTGGTTTTGGGAACCGGTATTAGGATTGTTGCCGACTGCGGCTTTTATCTGAAGATCTTTGAACTCTATGGGCATATGTTTTTCATTAAATTCCAATACTTCCTGATGCACTGATATTTCCTGCAAGTGAAAGAGCTGAATCCAAGCTGATGATGTTGAAATATTGATAGCTCAGGGTTATGGATTCTATGACGATCGAGCTTTGTTCGGCATTGAAACTGGAGACAGACCATTTTTTTGGAATGGCATTGACTACGTACCAGGACTGGATTGGGATATGGTTTTCGTTGAGCAGGCTGATGATGATGTTGACGGGTTCAAAGACGAAATTCTCGAAGGCATTCTTGCACCACATCAAAATCCCTGAACCGATAAACATGCCCCGTTTCAATACGATATCCGTATATCTTGCCTTGACGGGCAGCTGCCATTCAAATCGATTTTGCCCGCCCTCGGCGTAGCTCTCCATCTGCATTTCGATGTCAAGCCCACTCACTTCCTGAAATCTGAAGTCATTCGGAGTTTGGGGAAACAATTGGAATACTACCGAGAAATGAAACCCTACTGGTGGATATGAAAACATAGCTATTCGTTGACCATAGTGAGACCTTCATGCGCTATTTCAAGTGTTTCGATTGCTGTTTCACTGCCTGTGGAATTCAAATCCGTCGATTGTACTTTGATGGGCCATGCGTTTTTAATGCGCCAAACGACTACCGGTGCATGGGATTCATCCAATAGAGAAATGATCAGATCTCTTCGCTCGATCGTATTTAATGCAACGGTGTTCCACCACAAGTAAAATTCGTTGTCACTTTTGAATATGCCTCGCTTGAGGGTAATGTTCGAAAAGCTCTGCATTCCCGGCATTTTTATCTTATGGTATTCGGGACTTGCTCCATCTCGGTACTCGATGGGTTCGATGGTCACTTCGAGTCCTGTTACCTCGGTAAATCCGATTTTGGTTCCGCCCCAGTCTACCTGAAAATGGAACTTGGGAAGTGGATAATTAGCCATAGTAATATTTGGTTATAAGATTTTAGGATTACTTAAAACTGATAATTAGGATTCCTGCATTTTGTGCGAGAAACGAAGGATGATAAATTCTGCAGGGCGTACAGCTGCCATACCGATTTCGACGATGAGTCTTCCTTCCAAAATGTCGAGTGCAGTCATCGTTTGACCGAGCCCGCAGCGCACGTAGAAGGCGTGTTCCGGTTTGGCTCCTGCCAATGCTCCCTGTCTCCAGAGGAGCGTCAGGTAATTTTCGAGCATAGCTCTAAGTTTTACCCAGGTGTTGGCATCATTGGGTTCAAAGACAAATTGCATTGTTGCCTTTTTTGAGGATTCCTCTACCATGATGAAAAACCTCCTGACATTGACATATCTCCATTCGTTGTCATTGCCGGCGAGAGTCCGTGCTCCCCAGACCAAAAATCCTTTACCTTGAAACATCCGGATCGCATTGACTGATTTGCCAGTGGTGGGGTCAATGTTCATCCCTCCTTGCTCAGCCTCACTTATTTTGGCGGTGAGGTCATATACAGAATTAAGGGACACGTTAGCGGGAGCCTTCCATACGCCCCTTGATGCATCTACCTTCGCATAGACTCCTGCCATCGCAGAGGAAGGAGGAAGGGTAGGACTCAATTTTTCCCTGATTTTGGCTAGACTGAAGTTGTAAACTGCTGTCTCAGTGGTCCGTAGTGTGGAAAGTGCTACTCCCGCCGCTGGTGCTCCGTCTGTGGAAATCACGACGTCTACCTCGGTTTCACTGTAAGCGAAGTCAAAGGTGCTCCTCAAAGATGGATAATAGACAGCAGCGTAATTAAGACTTTCATTTTTCGTAAAAGCGCCCCTGAAGCCAGAGATTGTTGTTGTATTGTTCGTGCCAGGAGTATGGATGTCGAGGAGCGTAAACCTGTCTTGCAAGTCAGCACATTGATCAATAGCAGATGAAATCAATGCATAATATTGGGTTTCTGACAGGATATTAACGGCATCAGGGAATACTATGATAGTAGGTTCGTCTTCTGCCGCACAGGCCAAGAGTCCAGCGTCATAATCGTCTGGAATAACCACCGCATCTGTAGTATTTCCAATTGATATGATATAACAAGGGCCACCTCCATTGATAAAATACATCCGCATATTATAGTACATGGTATAAGGTGATGGAGTGACTATGTCGGCATCACCTACCATTGATTGCCTGGCACCACTCGTGTCCAAGGTAATTTCAACCGTTACGCTAATACCGGTTTCATTTACAGCTTTGCCAAAATATGTCTCATACTCTTTTAATGAGAAAATTTTGGTCGGAACGTTTTCCAGCGATTCTCCGATTTCATTGATGGCGATCTGGGTGTAGCCGATAAACGCCGGGATGGCAGTTTCAACTTGGGCTACTGACGGGGGAAAGAGCGGGATTTCGTTGATATAAACTCCCGGCGTCTTGATGGCGGATTCGTTGATTTGTGACATTGGATATTTTTTTTTGTTTGCTGTTAATTTCTAATTGTTTAAATGAATAGTGAACAGGTGTTCATTTTCATTACCATTTGCAGAGGTGTAGAAAAGGTGTTGGTTATTGACATCTGTATATAATCTGTGGGCACTTGATCCTTCGGTAACAATATCAATGACCCCAAAATGTCCCGAAAGATTGACGGATGAGGTTGTCCAGCTTCCTGGATTTCCGGGACTAAATACTCTAGTAGCTTCTCTTGAAACTATCGGTCCCATCGATGCTCCAGACAGCGACATGGAATTCGCCGCAGCACGGAGATTTATCCGAAAACGGTACATGTTTTCTTTGCCATGTGTGTCTACAGTGTCAGTATTGGCTTTGACTGGATTGGTGAGGTCGATAAAAAATCTGGCGCTGAAACTATTCGGCAAACGGAAGTAAGGTGCATCTTCAAGAGGTTTTATTCTGACAAAACACAACAGCATGTCCGCTCTCATTCGGAAGTGTATGTCATGCTTCTTAAAGAATGTCGCCGTGGTAGGGTCTGGTTCTAGCAATAGATTAGGAGTTAAAATACCTCCCATCGAACCGGAGTTTGGGTAAGCGGCATGCGAAAACCGAATGGAGAATAACTTTTCGAACTTTGTTAAGATCCTGTCCATGGCGATTATGGCTTGTTTGTGAATTGCGCATCTATCGTTTTTACCAAAGGAATCTCCATGCCTTCCTCGAAGCTGTCGATATAGGCCATCCTCATTTTATACAAAACCGACGGGATATATTTTCCTCCCATGATTCCCCAAAGTTGATTAAGCTCCTCAATTCCGGTAGAATGCATGTCGAATAAGATCTTGTCCAACCCAAAGCTGGTAAGTCCCGGTATTTCCGTTTCGGTGAAAATGGGATTGCGCTGAAAAAATGAAATGACTTGGGAAATCCGCTGAAGACCGATGTTGTATTGTTCTTTGTTGGCCCCAATGAGTACGTAGATATTTAGAAATATCCCAGGGTGTCGGGCTACTCCTCTTGGAATACCCGCAGTGTCAAATATTTGCCTGTTTGCAGGATTGTTTCGGAGTGTGCTTTCCTGCTGGATATTTGCTACCGACACGACGACCCTGTCTGTGATATTGGCTTCGGCTCCGACTTGGGCGGAATCTAATAGGGATAAATTCCCCAGCATAACATCGGGCTCAGCCGTACCAATATGGTCGTTCAACAAAACAATGACGCTATTTAGTACTTGGTCTATCATGTTGCGGGGCGAAAATTTAAAAATCAAAAAAACGGTAGTTTCGGATGCCGGGGAAATCAAGAAAAGATGGCAGTCTATCTAATTGCCTCTAAACTATTTCTATCAATAGTCGAGATTCAAAATTTAGCTCGGTTCTCTGCCACAGCAGAGCACAGGGGGAATATTTCCAAGTCGAAATGGGACTTATGTTTTAGTACGTCAATCAACCGGACACACAAGTTAGAAATAGCTTATGGTCAAAGTTGATTATTAAAACCGGCAATAAAATCCATGAAAATATGGATTTTAAAAAGTCATGGAATTCATGGATATCAATTGACGAGATTGGCGGAAATCGCCTCCCGGACCAATCCTGCAGTATTCCTGACACCCATCTTTTGGATCAAATGCAGACGGTGTGTTTCGACGGTGCAAAAGCTGATGAAAAGTTTGTTGGCGATCTCATGGGTAGTGTATTCATCCACGATTAATTGAAGGATTTGCTTTTCCCTTTTGGTTAAATGACTCTTAGTCGTGGGAAAACAATGAGATTGAAGGAGGGTGTCCATGAAAATCTCCGTCAATTGAGGATCCAAAAAGGACCTTCCCATATTGACTTGGTTAATCGCTTGGTATAGAACATGGGTACAGCAATTGGATAAAAGGTATCCTGAGACTCCTATTTTGAAAATCGATTTAATGCTACGAGAATCCTTAAATTCCCCGAACACAAACACTTTAAGTTTGGGCTGGTTTCTTAGAATCTTTTGTGTGAGTTTGAGGAGCCATTTAAATTCCTGAATCACGTCTATCCATAGAAACTGTGCCTCCGTCAAAATGAAAACCCCTCTGCTTTTCAAATCCTCTGGGGTGATCAATTCGACGTTTGCTCCTCTTTGATTTTCGAGAAAGTGCTGTAGCCCCTCGGAGAGTAGCGTGATTTCGCTGATGATACAGTGCCGTTCCATGCATACTTGATTAAAAAATGAATCAGTCTTTGAAAAATCAAAAGCCTTTCTTAAAAATAGCATTTATTTATCTGACAATCAAACGATTAAAACATAAGTTCGCCCGTTAGTTACGTTAAAGAAACTTTTTTGATCCTGCTATTTCAACTTAAAAACCCCGGGCTCTGTTTCGGAATATAGGTTTTTTAGCGCCGGTAATTCTTCTAGCAGTTCTTGGAAAATCCCCTCAGGATCGACAACCACTTGCGGCTTTTGGGTGTGGAGATTTTGGAAGATCTTGGCCTTTTGCTCCAATGTTTTTTCCGTTTCCAAATAGGCTTTCGAGAGGTTGAAATTCAGGAAAGGGCCTCCAACTGGATTTTCCAAATAGGGCGAGGACTCTTTGGACATGACCATGATTTTTTCCCCGGGTTTGAATTTAGTCGAAGTAGCTTTTGGCACAAAGTAGGAAGAACTCGCGGTGGCCTCCGTCTGCCAATAGTAGATTCCTGCAGCGGGGAGGACTAAAAGAAGGATCAAAAAGGCGGCTTTTCCGATTGTTTTTTTTCCCGTGTTCAGGAAAAACTGGGTGATCAGAAACGTCAACCCGGGGATGAAAATCAGCAGCTGAAATGTCGCCTGTCTTTTGATGAGCAAAAATTCCAAGAGGGAAAACACCAACCAGACTACGATCAATTGACGCTGTTTTTGCTGGTTGATCGTGGCGCCCCTGAGTACTGCGCTGTAGAAATAGCCCACTAAGGCGAGCAATAGCGGGAATGCGCCCAAAATCGACCAGACAAGAAAAGACTGGTAGCTGTATTTTTCGTAGGTAAAAATTAGGGGCCAGATCTCCAGCGTTTCACTTAGACCATTGTTCCAGAAATAAAACATCAGCAGCAGCAAAATCGGGAGGAAGAATCCAACCAACGATAAGATGAGCTGTCGGAAGGAAAATCCGCTGATTGCGATCCCCGCAAAGATCATATAAGGCAGAAAAATCCCAAAATTCAGGTGGAATCCCGTGGCTAGTCCTCCATAGATGCCGATCAGTAGCGTTGATTCGCTGGTTTCTTTTTGAAGCATAGTTTGGGAGAAAAGCTGACCCAAGGCTAAAACCAGGAAGGTACTTCCCAACAACGCCGGTGAAAGTCCGACCATGTCAAATGATAGGTGAAAAAGTGCTGCCATGATGATGGCCGGCAAATAAGTGTTTTCTTCAAAAACGCGGTATCGGATCAGGACGGTATTCCAATAAATTATCTGGGAAAAAACCAAAAGCCTGCCGATGAGCTCATAGGCGAAGTCACTTCGGCCGAAGAGAACATGGATGAACGTGAAAAATCCCGCTGACAAAGGCCCCGTATCGTCGATCACGTCTAGGTAGAGGTAGTAGCCATCACTCAGTCTTTCTCCCAAAACCATCCACACCAACCGGGGCTCGGTAAGCGGAAAGGAGAAAATCCCGAGCATCACTACCGCCAATAGGATCAGATAGATGACTATCCCTATCAGTCGAAATGGGTCGTTTACTTTAAAAAAACTTAACAAGGTGAGGGAAGGATTGGGTTGGATTGGGCCGAAATTAAAGCTTGCCCAAGTATTTCGCTAAATTTGTACCACAAATACTTCACATGGAAAGCAAAAGACAACAAAAACACTCTAAACTGCTCCAAAAAGAGCTTGGAGATATATTCCAGAAAGAGGCGAAGAGTCTGGTCGGAAGAGCAATGATCACGATCACCCGGGTCGAAGTGAGTCCTGATTTGGGATTTGCCAAGGTATACGTAAGTTTTCTGATCACAGATCCCAAGGCTACCTACGAATTGATCAACGAGCATAAAAAAGAAATACGTCATCATTTGGCCAAACGTATCGGAAAATCTGTAAGGATCATTCCTGAAATAGCCTTTTTTGCGGACGACTCTGCAGTGTATGCCCAACATATGGACAAGGTCATTTCCGATCTCAACATCCCTCCTGCTCCACCGGAAGAAGTGGACGAGGAAGAAGAAGGCGATTAATTTTCGACACGTTGAATAGCAGTTCGTTTATAGCCGGCAGATATTTTCGCAGTAAGAAGAAGCGGAATTTTATCACTGTACTTTCGATCATCTCGATGGTCGGAGTGGCTGTGGGCACGATCGCCTTGGTGGTCGTCATGTCGGTTTTTAACGGACTGGAGGATTTGATCAGGAGCCTTTTTGCCAGCTTTGATGCAGAGTTGAAGATCGAGCCAGCGAGGGGTAAAAGCTTCGTAACGTCAGCGGAATGGCTTCTGGAAATTGAAAAAATCGAAGGCGTTGCCATCCTGACGGAGGTCATCGAAGACAACGTGCTCTTCGAGCACGACGACAACCAGATCGTCGCCAAGATCAAGGGAGTTTCAGAAAATTTCCTGGATCAGGGGAGATTTTCAAAGGGATATTTTTGGGGTGACACGACCCTAGGAACAGATATTCGCCCTGGGGCTATATTGGGCAGGGGCGTTGGGTTTTTTCTGTCGATCCATCTCAATCAGCCCAATACCAGGCTCAAGGTTTTCTATCCCAAAGCGCCTCGCTCCGCCGGCAGCATTGACCCCAACCAGCTCTATACCTCCGCTCAATTGGAACCGAGGGCTTTTTTCAGTATCGAGCAGCAATTTGATGACGGGTACGTAATCGCTCCACTCGATTTTACCAGAAATTTGCTGAATTATGGAGAAAAGCGTACCGCCCTTGAAATCAAGGTAAGCGAAGGCTACTCCATCGCAGAGGTCCAGCGTAGCTTAAAAAGCCATTTGGGTCCGGATTTCTTGGTGAAAAATGCCGATGAACAACATGCAGGCCTGATTCGCACCGTAAAGTTGGAGAAGCTTTTTGTGTTTCTCACCCTGACATTTATACTGGCTATCGCCTCTTTTAACATTTTTTTCTCGCTGAGTATGCTGGCCATCGAAAAGAAAAAGGACATCGCCGTGCTCAAAGCCATGGGCGCAAAAGACAAATTGATCCGCAGAATCTTTCTAAAACAAGGAGCCTTGATCGCTCTGAGCGGTGCGGTGATCGGCTTGGTACTGGGCTATGTTACCGTGTGGATTCAGGATACTTTCGGATTGGTCTCATTGGGCATTTCTTCCGCAGTGGTGGATGCCTATCCTGTTCGGATTGTTTGGTCGGATTTTTTCTGGATCAGCATTGCTGTCATAGGCATTACCCTGTTGGCATCCTGGAGACCGGCAATCATCGCCTCGCAGGTGGATACAGTGCGGGAACTCTAACTTCTCACAGCTCAAAATCGAGACATTTTTTGCAATCTTTTATCCCTCTTTCTTGGAACCGTGCAGGCCTGCGAATCCCCGACATAGGAAGGAATAAACAGTCGCCAAAACACACAGTTCTCCGGTAAGGCAGGCATAGACTTCGTTAAAAAAGGTTTTGTCAAAAATCCTCACCAGTGCGATGCATATCGACATGTAGCCGATCACCGCCGTTCGGATAGTTCGGACATTCCCATGCTTTTTTCACAAGCTCCAAATTGAAGCTTCCTCTAGCCAGGTTATAGATAATTTCTCGGGCGGAGGAGTGGCAGACGAGTTTTCTACGAAACAGAGTTCAGACCAGATATTGGTCCAGAAGGCATTGTTTCTTTTGAGCTGAGCGAGCACCTCATCTTCATTTCTAAAGGGGCCTTTGATCACATCTTTTATCTTAATCACGCTGAACTTGAAGTCCGAAAACAATGCTGAAAAGATATTTTTGTCGTATTCGGATTTTTAGGTTTTGATAGATGTTTTTCCAAAGAGCGCCTGTTGGTTGTTGCCAGATTGGACAAATAGGAGCACTCCGATGATTGCTGCTACAGGTAGAAGAAAAAGCTAGATTCTAAAAGTATTCAGTTTCATGGGCAAAAAAGCCAACTATTATCTTTTCGGCTTCCGATCGGAAGTTGGGGCTTTGCGTTCGATTCCATGTTTTAGCTACATCCCCGTTCTATCAAAACTTTTAAAGCAACGTGGAGAACCTAGGTTAAGCACAGACAGGCGCTTTGGATTCTGGGGGGTGAGGAAGTTTCTTTTTTTACACCAAAAATCCACTGGCTACGGAAGATTAAGGCACCTGTAAAAAGGTGATGTCCCAAAGAAAATTTCGTCATGGTCAATAATAAATGTCAGATTAATCAGTTGATTATCAATTGGAAATAGCTATTCTCTTTCAGGGTTTTTTTTGATCAGAAAATTAAATTGGGTTTATTTGAGGCACGTTTATTGAAAGTAACCCAAAAACTACAAAGACCAATGCCGATTAAAGAGTATGCCCTGTTTGCATTTTTCCTTTTTTTTGGAATCTCAGCTTCTTTTGCACAAGACTCCACCGCAACTGAAAACTCCCTTAGCTCGGGTACTATCACCAGCCAATTTGACTATATCTATCGCGTATCCAATGGCTTTCAAGATTATGAAGTAGTCAAAAAAGCTTATTTGGAACAGCTCAAATCAAACGTGCTGGATTCGGTCGGCACCCTTTCCAAAAAGGTGTCAGATCTCAACATCCAGATGGCGAGTCTCGACGATTCGGTAGTAACTATCAAGGCGCGTCTCTCGGCAGAGATGGAACAAAAAAACCAAGCGATCGCTGACAGGGACAATTTTAGCCTACTAGGACTCGGAATTCAAAAGACCCTTTACTCGACCATCATGTGGACATTGGTGGCTATTCTTTCCGGAGCGGTGGCATTCTTTGCAGTTCAGTATTTCAAAAGTTCCGGACGGATCAGAAAAGCGGAAAAAGACTTCCTCGATGTGCAGGAAGAATTTGATCAACATCGCAAAAACACCCTCGACCGCGAGCGGAAGCTCAAGCGGGAACTGATCGACGCCCAGATGGGAAAAAACTAAAAGCAAGCCGGAGATTTTCTTCGGCTTTTTTTATCCTAGGAGTATCTTTAGTCTGCGATGGCGTTTCTCCCAAAATATGACGTAGCAGTAATTGGCCTCGGGGCTCTGGGTAGCGCGGCACTTTTTCAACTGAGCAAAAGCGGCAAGAGCGCTCTGGGAATAGACCGTTTTGAACCTCCTCATACCATGGGATCGAGCCACGGCGAGTCTCGGATCACTAGACTGGCAGTCGGAGAAGGAGAGGATTATGTAGCCTTAGCCAAGCGCTCCCATGAAATCTGGAAAGAAATTGAAGCCGAAACTGGTGCGCCAATCATGACCACTACTACCGGGATCTTGCTTGACTCGGGGATTCATTCATGGGAAAAACATGGGACCGTGAACTTCTGGGATCAAACGGTTGCGTTTGCACAGAGACAGCAAATCAACCATCAGATACTCGATCCAGCTGCGCTCAAAGCAAGATTTCCAGCTTTTCAATTAGAGCCTGCCGGCAAAGTCTATCTTGAACATGACGCGGGTTTTGTAAGACCTGAACTGGCTATCCAAACCCAGCTGAATCTAGCCAGAAAGAACGGTGCAGAAATTCAGGTCGATACCCCGGTGGACGAATTGAGTAGGTTGGGCGATGCCGTTTTGATCCGGACAAAGAAAGGGGAATTCTTGGCGGATCGGGTGTTGCTCAGTGCAGGAGGTTGGGTCAAAGACTTTCTCCCCGCAGAGGAAAAGCAGCGTTTAAAAATTTGCAGGCAAGTATTGCACTGGCTGGAGATTGATCCCGGTTTCACAGATTGGGCAGGCTATCCCGTTTGGATGTGGGGATTTGGATCTAATCCAACTGATTTTATCTATGGATTTCCTTCCCTCGATGGCAGGACAGTTAAGATCGCTACGGAGTCATTTGTAGACTCCGTTCATCCGGATCTTGTGCAGCGTAAGGTGAGTACAGAGGAGCAACAGCGCTTTTGGGAGCAAAAAGTCGCGGGAAGAATCCTGGGGCTCAAGCGGAATTTCGTAAGGTCTGAAGTTTGCTTTTATACAGTAACCGCTGACGCCAGATTTGTCGTCAAACCGATGGGCGGGATGGAAAAAGTCCTGCTAGTCTCTGCTTGCTCCGGGCATGGGTTCAAGCACTCGGCGGCATTGGGAGAAAGGCTCGCACTCGACTTGCTGCGGGACACCTGATCGTTTCCCCGCGCCAAATCTTCCGGTTCGCCGTGCCTTTTTAAATTGAATTCGGTTCCGTCGAAGTGCGAGATTTATCAAGTGGTTGCTCATTGCGACTGTCTTGACACTTTCGGGCAAAGTCTCTTACATCAGCCAAATTTTCCTCTTCACAGTTCCAAATTCTACCCTCTTTCGCCTCATTCCAATTTTCCCTGTCATTTCTCTGTCTTATCGCCTACTTTTGCCGACTGTTATCACAACTACTAATGGCCAAGAAACGAGGGACTGCCCTAGATCCGGAGGAGAAAAGAAAATTAAACAAACAGAACCTCAGTAAGCTTGGGGGGATTTTTAGATTTTTATTACCGTACCGATGGGCTTTTTTTTCGGGATTGGTGTTTCTGCTTTTCTCCTCGCTGACCTTGCTGACATTTCCTTTTGTCGCAGGCAAGCTGATCGATACCGCGCAGGGGACCAGTTGGATTGTCAATGACGTCAACTCCATTGCCTGGATTCTAGTCGGGATCCTGGCTGTTCAGAGTATTTTTTCTTTTTTCAGAGTTTGGCTTTTCGCGCTGGTGTCAGAGCGATCCATGCGCGATATCCGACTGGCTTTGTATTCCAAGTTGGTACGCCTCCCGATGACTTTCTTTGACAAGCGGCGGACCGGAGAACTCATCAGCAGGATTACCGCAGATGTCAGTCAGCTTCAGGACACGTTCTCCACTACGCTGGCTGAACTTTTCCGCCAAGTGGTCACGCTGGTAGCAGGTATCGGATTTTTGCTGTACAATACGCCTAAGCTGACGGTTTTTATGCTAGGGACTTTTCCGGTTTTGGTTTTGATCGCCATGGTTTTTGGCAGATTTATCAGAAACCTCTCCAAGAAAACTCAAGATGAACTGGCTGCTGCCAATGTAATCGTCGAGGAAACTCTGCAATCCATTAGCACAGTGAAGTCCTTTGTCGGCGAAGCCTACGAGTCTGCCCGCTATGGCAAAGGCCTCAATTCTGTAGTGGGAGTGGCGCTGACTACGGCAAAGTATCGCGGAGCTTTTATCTCCTTTATTATTTTTGCACTGTTTGGGGGGATCGTAGCGGTGATGTGGTATGGCGCGAGTCTTGTCGCTGAGGGGCAGATGAGCGTCGGCGAGCTGGTCTCTTTTGTACTATACACCACCTTCATCGGGGGCTCTATTGCGGGGCTGGGCGATATTTATAGTCAGGTGCAAAAGGCGATCGGCAGCTCCGAGCGAGTCCTGGAGATCATGGATGAAGAGGCGGAATCCGAAGCCGGACTCACGGTGGACAAATTTTTGGGCAAGATCGAATTCAAACAGGTGGGCTTTAGCTACCCAACACGTCCTGAGATGGAAGTGCTGAAGCAGGTTTCTTTTCAGATACAGCCAGGAGAAAAAGTGGCCTTGGCAGGGCACTCTGGAGCTGGTAAGTCGACGGTGATTCAGCTTTTGCTCCGCTTCTATGAGGCAGAAAAAGGACAGATTCTAATCGATGACCGGGATGTCAGGGACTGGGATCTCAAGGCTTTGCGAAGCAAAGTCGGAATCGTGCCTCAGGAAGTATTGCTTTTTGGTGGATCGATTCGGGAAAATATAGGCTATGCCAAGCCCGGGGCATCCGAGGAGGAGATCATCCTGGCCGCTAAAAAGGCCAATGCTTGGCAGTTTATCTCCCAGTTTCCCCAAGGGCTGGATACCCTCGTAGGAGAGCGGGGAGTGAAGCTCTCTGGAGGGCAACGGCAGCGGGTGGCGATCGCCCGAGCCATCTTGAAGGATCCCGCTATCCTAATCTTGGACGAAGCAACCTCATCGCTGGATGCTGAATCCGAGTCGCTGGTGCAGCAGGCATTGGACGAACTGATGAAAGGGAGAACGACGCTAATTATCGCGCACCGACTGGCAACGATCCGTAAAGTAGACCGAATCTATGCGCTCAGCGGCGGGGAAATCGTGGAGCAAGGCAGTCACAAGGAGCTGCTTGAAAATGAAGCCGGGTTCTACGCCAACTTGGTTCGTCTGCAGTTTGCAGATTAGCGAAGGTTGTGTGCGGTCAGTGATTTGACCATTCCCAAGGTTTTTTCCTTTAGGATTTTAGCGCCTGGAAAAAGCGTTTTCATCTCTTTTATATCCAATAGTCGGATTTCATCCAGGTATTGTTGTGCGTCTGCTTCTTTCCATTTGGTCATTCGGCTGAGCCGGGTTTTGGTCAGAAAAAAGAAAACCATCCGATTGGGGAGATACTGAGCAAAGGGAATCGCGTAGTGGGCCTCCACTGGAAAGTACTTGTTTGGAGTCTGAATGAAATAGCATTTGCCTACCCGCTGGATTTCATTGGCCATCTTCATTTGGTTTTCAAAAGTATACACATGCTCGATGACAGAATTTGAAAACACGAGGTCAAACTTCTTGTCGCCGAATTCTGGCATGGCGGTGGCATCTCCGACCTGGGCTTTGATGTTGAGATGAGTGGTTTTTTCCAGATGGAGATTCAGCAGCGTGATCGTTACTCCGGGAATATTGGGAATCAGACTACTTTTCCAAAAATAATCTGTGCCGCCGACGTCTAGGATACGGAGGGGTTTTTCGGGATCGAAATTTTTGAAAAAAAGTTTTTCAAATTTTTTAAGTCGTCTTGCTCTGAATTTGGCGCCAATGGATTTAGGATTATCCGATGGAGCAAAAAGATCGTTTAGAATACTCATTAGTAGCCTTAAGGCAGTTGGGGTACAAATAGATTCAAAAGTAATCAGCTTACAGGATTTCTATTTTAATTTTAACCCGCAAAACTTTGAATTCCGAGGCAAAATTGTTCTATTTTTGTGATTTTTGTGATAATTCGGGCGAAAATATTTTTATGAAGAGATTAATTGACACTTGTTTCCCATGGCTCTTTACGCTGGGTGATTTTTTGGTTTCTCTGGTTTCCCTGACTGTAGCCAATCTTTTGTTTCAGTCTATCGGTCTTGTTGTAGATGCTGAGTTCTCCGTTTTCCTTTTCCTGGCCTTTGTTTGGATCTTGGTTTCTTATGTGCGAAAGGACTTCGATATCGGGCGAACTGACGAATACTACCTGACACTTAAGAAGCTTGGCATTACGCTTTTTTGGTTTTTGGCTGCTACTGCGATTCTCTGGACGCCTATTCAGCATATCCCCATTCGTTGGGTGCCGCTGTTAGGACTTGGAATGGTTTTGGGGATTTTTATGGCTATGTATCGCGTACTTGTTCATCTGCTGCTCAGGAAATACCGGGCCAAAGGGAACGATTGCCACAACGCCATCATCGTCGGTAGATGCGGAACGAGTCCAAGATTGGCGGAGGTACTCCGAATCAGAAAAGACTTTGGGATCAAGTTTCTGGGCTACTTTGATGATCAGGCTGACTGCGCTCAAACCCGGGGAAGAATAGATGATTTTTTCAAAGAGGCGCCGGGGTTGAAGCTGCATATCATCTATATTCAAGACCTATTGGATGTCACGCTGGTCAAAAAAATCATCGAATTTGCCGATGAAAACTACATCAAGGTGAAGATGATCCCTGGAAGAAGTCTCCAGTTGGAAAAAAACCTCTCTTTTTCGAAGTATGGGGATCTGCATGTCATCAATGTCAATGAAATACCGCTGGACAATGCGCTGAATAGTTTCGGCAAAAGAGCCTTTGATGTGGTGTTCGCGGGTTTGACTACGGTTTTTATCCTTTCTTGGCTTATCCCTTTGGTGGGAATTTTGATCAAACTGGAGTCCCGGGGTCCGATCTTTTTTGTTCAAAAAAGAAATGGGTTAAATAACAAGGTGTTCGATTGCCTGAAATTTAGATCGATGACCCCAAATGACTACGCGGACACCTTGCAGGCGACGAAGAATGATCCGAGAGTCACGAGGATTGGAGCTTTCCTTCGTAGAACCTCGCTAGACGAAATGCCCCAATTTCTGAATGTATTGATGGGAGATATGTCTATCGTAGGACCTAGACCACATTCAGTTCCGATGAATCAATCCTTCAAAACTCAGCTGGTAAAGTACAATTCCCGACACAAGATTCGGCCGGGAATCACCGGATTGGCGCAGGTGAGGGGGTTCCGGGGAGAGATCGAGAATTCCTTTCAGATTCGATCGAGAGTGAGGCTGGACTCCTTTTATGTAAATAATTGGTCATTTCTCCTAGATATAGGCATTATGGCAAACACGGTCAGAGAGTTGTTGTTTCACCGAGAGAACGCGTATTGAATGCTTTGTTTGAGGGAGAATTGGCATTGAAGTTTTTGAAAGAAAGTCTGCCCGAAGAATCAATTCAAACCGGGACATTCGAAATTTTGCTCTCCTCTCGGGAATGACTCTCCGAATCCTGGGAATTGATTCTCTGGTCTGTTGACACTCTGATCGTACCGGAGTCTCATTTAGCAAATCACCTTCGTATCTTTTTTCAAAAAAGCCCTCCGAGAAAAATTTGGGAGGGCGTTACTGCGTTCAGGTTTGTATTCGAAGAAGTGAGTCTGTCAAAGTTTAAATAGGGCATCAAAAAATCCCATCGTTTCTCCTTTCTTTTTAAAGATAAGCATCGGGAGGTATTTATTGACATGTATGAGTTTTTCGGCCGTACTTCCCAGAAGGATTGCCGCCGAGCGAGTGCGGCCCCTTGACCCCAAGAGAATCATATCCGCGTCGATCTCCCGGGCAAAATCTAAGATTAGCATACCGGGATTTTTGCCGTCGTTCAGTATCAGTTCGCATTCCAGGTCTTTGTAATCGTGTTTGCTGACAAACTTTTTAAAATCATCCTGGGCATTTTCTTTCATGATTTCCGAAAATTCCTCAAAGGATTTTCCGGTCTTTGAATAGCCATGCGGAACTTCATAAAGGTGCAGCGGGACCAGCTCAGCATCGAGTTTTTCAGCGATCCGCTCCGCAAATTCATAAATCATATGGTTATGCGGAGAGAAATCGGTTGGGATGAGGATCTTCTTGGGAAACTTAATCGGCCGTTGCTCTTGGACCAACAAGACAGAGCAGGGCGCTTTCTTGGCAACTCCATCCGCTAATACGCCATTGCCGGCCAGCGTATCCTTTCTTCCCATCACGACCAAATCCACATCCTTGAGCTTTGCCCATCGAAGAAAAGTATCCAGCGGGTGACTTCCCTCTTCCACAAAAACCTCCGTCTCGATATCCTCAGGGAAATTATATTCTTTCAGCTTGCTTTTGATAATCTTCTCAACAGACTCATCGGTGGGGGCTATCAGATCGGGATATTGATCAAGTATCTCCTTTGGGATTTCCAGGTTTTTGGCTACATGGAGAAAGTAACATTTTTCTATTCCTAAAAACTTGATAAATACTGCCGTTTTTTTGATCAAGATGTCATCCATTTCGGTGAGATCGAGACCTATCATGGCCTTGGAAAAGAATTTCATAGTTTTAAGTTTTAATTGCCTTAAGTTAAAAGATTGATTGAGTAATTCGAACAGATTTTTTAGAATGGGCCAAAGAGAATGTTTTCTGGGTAATTTTATCGGGGTAAAATCTTGCCAACCTGTGGCAGGCAAGAATCACCCAGTCGAAATAAATTCGGACGAATATCAAACGATCCAGAGTTCTTCCGCTATCGGCTCGGCTGTTGAAATTAAATATAAGCAGATGAAAGTGATTCAAAAATACTTCCTGGCTCTCGTCCCCCCTGCCGAAATTCTCCGTAAAGCCAATGATATTAAACTTCGTGTCAGGGATGAGTTTGGAATCAAGTACGCGCTCAAGTCTCCTCCCCACATCACGCTCAAGATGCCTTTTAACTACAACGAATCCAAAGAAAGTCAACTTGTTGAGCGATTGGAAGAACATCTTAGGCACCAAGCGCCCTTTACAGTGAAGATCTCAGGGGTCGGTAGTTTTGGCAAACGGGTGGTCTACTTGGGGATCGAAAAATCTGAACCGCTGCTGGCGCTTCAGCGCCAGCTCAACCTCTTCTGCAAACAGCAGCTCCACCTCGTGGACGAATTGAGTGACCGTAATTTTCACCCGCACATGACCGTTGCGTTTAAGGACTTAAAACCGAGTCATTTTTCAGACGTCCTTGAAAAAGTAAAGGAGCATCGCATCGATACAGAATATTCTGCGGCAGAACTAACACTCCTCAAGCGAATCGAAAGGGTATGGATTTCGCAGTGTTCGCTACCCTTTAAAGGCTAATTTTTAGGGATATTCTATTTTTTACCGTTGATGAGACTATAAAAATGAAGATTTTTCAAAAAAAGTCAACTTTTAGGAAATTTGGAGAAATTAACCTTCCATTCCTATTCCTTTCGAATTCATGACCGTTGATTTTAATCAATTCAGAATATTCGACTGAAATTGATCATGGCTCGGTATATTATCCAAATATTATTTTATTAATAATTATAAAACTTTGGAGAATAAAAATTGGACTTTTTAGATATGCAGAATTTAAATAATACTATGAGGCGTATCAAAAAATATTATTTGTCTTACCTAAACTAACGCCACATTTTACCAGCTTAAGCAAGATCGGAATATTTTTCAAAACGTCAAAATTTGTTAAAAGGTCTTTTTCTCAAAATAAAATTTCAAGTTCCTTGAAATGAAGGCTCTTTTTGAGATTTGTTTCCTTGTGTTATAACGTCTGATATTAGCGCTCTGAATGTTAAAAAAACTAAATCAAAAACCTATGAAGAAAGTTTTATTAGGTTTTGCATTGAGTTTTCTGACTATCGTGTCAGTACTCGCGCAATCCAAAACGATCACTGGTAGGGTCACCTCAGCCGAAGAGCCAGAAGGTGTACCAGGAGCCAGTGTGGTGGTCAAAGGCACCACCCAAGGTACCATCACCGATCTGGACGGATCTTATTCGATCTCCGTGCCGGACAATGCTGCGACGCTCGTGTTCAGCTTCGTGGGTTACCTGACCAAAGAAATGCCCATCGGATCCAACTCGATTATCAATGTGGTGATGGACACAGACGTGAAAGTCCTGAATGAGGTAGTCGTAACAGGCTACGGTACCCAGGAAAGAAGAGAAATCACTGGTTCGGTGACCTCCATCAACAGTGAGGATATCGAGAACCTTGTAACCCCATCGTTCGAGTCACAGCTTGCCGGCCGTGCGCCAGGTGTGCAAGTGACGACTCCAAGTGGCGTATTGGGCTCTAGACCAATCATCCGTATCCGTGGTGTGAACTCTATCAGCTCCAGCGCTAGCCCATTGATAATCATCGATGGCGTACCGGTGGTAGATGACGACAGATCCGCTGTCAACGCATCCAACCCACTTGCAAACATCAACCCAGCTGACATCGAATCCTACGAGATCTTAAAGGACGGTTCGGCTTCAGCGATCTACGGTTCAAGAGCCGCAAACGGTGTGATCTTGATCACTACCAAAAGAGGCGCTACCGGCAAAGCCAAAGTAAACTACAGCATGGCAATGGGTATCAACGAAGAAGTTGAAAGATTCGAGCTATTGACTGGTGATGAGTTCGTAACCATCGCAAACGAAAAAGTAATAAACACTAATCCTAACGCTACCGGTAACGCCCGACCAGGTGAGAATACCGACTGGCAGGACATCGTTTTCAGAAATGGATTTACCCAGCAGCACAACCTGTCCATCGCGGGAGGTTCTGAGGCTACCAAGTACTTCTTCTCTATGGGCTTTACAGATCAGGAATCTCCGATCGTGGCCAATGACCTGAAGCGCTACTCATTCAGAGCTAACATCGATCACAGCATTTCCAAAAAAGTAAGAATCGGAAATTCTCTTTCTTATTCTTTGACTGAGATCAACGGCTTGAACAACGGTGCAAACTCACTTTCCGGCGCGATCTACAACGCTACCCGCGCATTGCCAAACGTGTTGATCTATGATGCTGCCAATACCGCATTTGATGGATACAACGTGCAGCCTGATGGATCTACCACTGGATGGGGTAATAACCTTGCCGGTCCGGACAACAACATTCCAAACATCGGTTTCGTGTTGGATAACAACATCTACAGAAGCCGTGCCCACAGACTGTTGGGTGCAGCATACGGTGAGGTGGACATCATCAATGGTCTGACTGCAAGAACTCAGATCGGTGTCGATTTGACCTTGGCAGATGACTTCCAGTCTTTGGATCCAAGACACGGTGACGGTCGTAGCTCTAACGGTTCCGTTTACATGGCTTACAGCCCGGCGTTCCGTTGGAACTGGCAAAACACCCTGAACTATCAGACGATTATTGCAGAAGATCACAACATCAACGTGACCGGTGGTTTGGAATACCAGTTTACCAACTACTATAGATTTTCGGCAGAGGGAACTGATTTCTCTGACAACTTCTACAGAATGCAAAACCTGATCTCAGGTTCTTACAACAACCAATTTTCAGGTGGTAGCTATACTGAGCAGGGCTTTGATTCCTACTTCGGTAGATTGAACTATAGCTACTTGGGTAAATACTTGGCTTCATTCACCGTAAGAAACGACGGTATCTCTGACTTGGTTGGTGACAACAAGCGTGGTACCTTCTTCGGAGGATCTGTAGGATGGAGACTTTCTGACGAAGCATTCTTCAACTCTGAATTGATCTCTGATTTGAAATTCAGAGCTTCTTACGCTGAAGTAGGTAACACAGGTATTGACGCATTCGCTGCCTTCGGAGGTTACTCCCCGGTATTGGGTGGAGCAGGCGCAGGTATCGGATACTCTAAAGTAGCTAACGGAAGTCTGCAGTGGGAAACTTCGAAGAAGTTCAATATCGGTTTGGATATGACCATCGGTAAAGTGACCTTCTCTGCTGATTACTTCAACAATGACGTGGATGGTTTGATCTTGGCTGCTCCTACCGCACCATCTTTGGGTGTGCCTGACAACAGCATCAACCAAAACGTAGGAACCATGGTGAACTCAGGTTTGGAATTAAGAGCTTTTTCCAATGTAATCAACAGAGGTAAATTCTCCTGGAATACCGATTTCAACATCACTTTCATCGAAAATGAAGTAACCAATCTGGTTCAACCGTTGACCAACACCTACAACAGAACAGAAGTAGGTGGACCTATCGCGCAACTGTACGGTTTTAAGTGGGCTGGAGTAAACGCAGCTAACGGTAACGTAATGTACTACAGCGGTGAGAACATCGTACAACTACAAGGAGCATCTTCTTGGAGAGCGTATGATCCGGCTAATCCTGGAGATGTCGCGACTGCAGGAACTGCCCCTACACAATTCTTCCTTGGCAATACCCTTCCAAAGTGGCAAGGTGGGTGGAGCAATACCTTCAAGTATGGCAACTGGGATGCTGAAATCTTCGCCAGATTCTCTGGAGGAAACTACATCATGAACGAATCAGTAAGAGGCTTGATGGGACTTGGATTCTCCAACAACCACGCTTCTATCCTAAACAGATGGACTGAAAGCGGTCAGGTGACAGACGTTCCTAGATTGTATTCCGGTCGTGATGCCAACACTTGGCAAAACTCTGCATCCAACAGCCGATTTGTTGAGAAAGGTGATTTTGTAAGAATCCAGAATATCGTGATTGGTTACACTGTGCCGGCTGCTGCGTTGACTTCAGCGTTCAACGGTGCGATCTCCAATGCAAGATTCTTTGCGCAGGTTCAGAATCCGTTCACGTTCACCAGCTATTCTGGATTGGATCCCGAGTCTAACCAGTACTCTGGTCAGAGACAATTCGGTGTGGACTGGAACGTAGCTCCGGTAATCCGTACCTATACTTTGGGTCTAAACGTTGGGTTCTAATTTCAATCTCCTAAACGAAGAATTAAAATGACAAAGTTTTCTATAAAAAATTTCAAACTTGTCCTAGCCAGCGCGGCTATGATGGGTGTGATCAGTTCCTGCGACGTGACTGACTTGACTCCGGCAAACCTGATCCCTGATCAGGAAGCGTTTGGGACAGCTGCAAGAATTGAATCAGCGGTATTGGGCGTGTATGAATCCGCTCAGCGTGGGTACTACAATGGCTCTGTGGTCAACGGAAGAGGATACCCTTTCGGCGCTGCCAACGTGGAGCAGGGTGACATGAGAGGCGAGGACATGTACAATGACCAGGCTTTCTATGAAATCACCTATGCGAACGGCTATAATCCCCAGACTGCCAACAACAACGGGATGTGGATTTCACTATACAGAATGATCAATAGAGCGAATATCATCCTGGAAAACCTGGATCCTGCTGTAGCAAGCGGTGTGTTGACTGCTGAGAAAGGCAATGCCTACAAAGGTGAAATGCTGTTCATGAGAGCTTTGGCCCACCATGAACTGTTGGTTCACTTTGCCAGACCAATCTCAGATGATCCGAATGATCCAGGAGTTCCATACAGAACTTTCGCGATCAATGACGTACCTAAAGTTCCAGAGGGAGAAGCAGTTCCCCGTGGTACCGTAGGTGAAGACTACACACAGCTTTTGGCTGATCTCGACGCTGCGGCTACTGCCCTGGGATCTGGCAAAGGAACCGTTTCCAGAGTTAGCTATGGCGCGGTAATCGCCCTTAAGACCAGAGTTTTGCTTCACAAAGAAGACTGGGCTGGTGTACTGGCAGAGTATGAGAAGATCAAGGCGCTTTACGCGGTCACTCCAAATCCTGCTACTCCTTTCAGAGGTGGAACCAGCTCTGACAACATCTTCTCTTTCCTGAACTCAGAAGCTTCCAACGGTACTGTGAACGGTGCATTGCCAGCGATGTATGGCAACCCCGCAAACGGTGGACGTGGTTTGGTGAAGATCTCCCCATTGATCTGGAGATCTGACTTCTGGCATGCAGAAGATACCAGACGTTCTGGCTTGACTGAAAGAAACGCGGCAGGTATCTACAGTGCCAAATACATCGACTACGTTACTCGAACCGATCCAAACGTGATCTTGAGATTCTCTGAAGTGGTATTGAACGCCGCTGAAGCAAACGCTCAATTGGGTAATTTGGATGCTGCGGTAGCTTTGCTGAATACAGTAAGAGACCGTGCACTTCCTGACACTGTTCCATCATTTACAGCTGCCGGTCTTGGTGGACAGGCCGGCGTATTGACTGCGATCTATCAGGAGCGTCGAATCGAGTTCTTGGCAGAAGGCCGTAGATGGGCTGATATCCACAGGCTTTCAGGAGCTGGTTTGATGGCAGGTATACCATTAAAGGCTCAATCTCGTTCGGTCAACAATGTAGATTTCTACACCACAAACCGTACAATTCTGACAAGCCACGATCTTCCTTATTCCAGCGACCTGTTTATATGGCCAATTCCATTGGAAGAGATACAATCTAACACGACTGCTCCTATCGCGCAGAATCCTGGATATTAATTCCAGATTGACTTAAAACCACTAAAGTCCGACTCGCAAGGGTCGGACTTTTTTTGTTGCTAAATCCCGAACACAACTTGCTTAAAGTCCGCGTGAAGCATCAAATGAAGGCCTTTGTGCTTGTTTTGTAATTTCTAAATCCAAAAAACTATAATTCAGCTTTGTCGGAAATCAATATATTTAAGTCTTCCACCTTAAAACTACTTTTATGCTTAAGTCTATCATCGTACCTGTCGATTTCTCAGATGCTGCTTTTAATGCTCTTTTGTTTGCTGCCGAAATTGCAAAGCGAGTTTCGGCTAGGGTAACGATCCTCCACTCGTTGGAGGCAAATGAAGATCAAGAAGCGGCGGATCAAAAACTTAAACAGCTGGATGCGAAACTACATGCGTCCTTTGGTGCTGACCTCAAATGCGAATCCCTGGTTATGAAAGGCGGTCTTATTCAATCAATTGAAGGCCTGGCAAAAAATATAATTCCAGACCTCATTGTCATGGGTACCAAAGGGGCGACTGGCCTGAAGCGAATCTTAGTGGGAAGTAACACGATTAAAGTGCTTGGTCGCGTCAAGGCACCAGTTTTTGTTATTCCGGCTACAGCGCGGTTTGAGAATTTCAACAAAATGGGCAAGAATAGAGTAGTCTTTGCCTCTGATCTGCAAGAAGTGAAAAACGACGGTTCTTTTGATGTCTTGAAGGACATCGTCTCCTTGATGATCGAGCCTAGATTAAGGGTGATGAACGTCCGACCCAAGGACACAAGTTTGGGCTTCGATCAAGAATTGGAGCGTAATGCCCTTATTTCTCGGTTTAGTGATGAGATCGAAACCGAACGTATTACGGTATTTGCAAATGATGTAATGGATGGGATTAATTTTTACCTCGACAAAAACGGGGATACGGGAATGATCGCAATGGTCGCCCGCGAAAACGGCGGACTGTTCGAGCGGCACTTTACCCGGGAGATGGCCGCTGTCACTCAGTATCCGCTCTTGGTGTTGTACAATACCATAGACTAAATTCCGGTTTCTATTTCTCCGCTCAACGAAGTTTTTGCTTTTCCACACTTTTTGTTTTGAGGTTTTATCAAATAGTAAATATCTCGCAATAGTCTGAAGATTGAATGTGGGGAATGGATGATAATTCCCTTGATAAGATTTACAGGTTACAAACCTCGAAGAGCCTATGTCCGGACGCGGTGAAAACGTAAAAGACCGCCAGTTTTCGAAAACTAGCGGGTCTAAAGATCGATTCAAAGGACAATACTACTTCTTGTTTTCCCGGCTGCGTTGGATGACAGCGTCCACTTTTGCCTTGGAGGCGCCATATAGTTTTCCGTTTTCGGCATCCTCGATCAGCCGGTCGATATAGCCTTGGCTGATCTCGGTACTGTCCTTATACTTCTTACGCACCCTGTCCAGTTGGGCGTGTAGCTCTTTGCGAACCTTTGCATAGGCTGGATCATCGTAGAAGTTGTGAAGCTCTAGGGGGTCTTTTTTGCGGTCGATAAGTTCCCATTTGTCTTCGGGGAAGTAGAAGTGAACCAGCTTGTACTCCTGGGTGATGAGCGCATAGTGACGCTGCACCATGTGCTCGGCCGGATACTCGTAGTAGTGGTAATAGACTTCGTCGCGCGTCCATTTGTTCTCATTTCCGGTCAGGAGCGGTACCATGCTCTCGCCCTGCATATCCTTGGGAGCCTTGACACCCGCCGCATCTAGGAAGGTTTGGGCGAAGTCCAGGTTTTGCACCAGCTCGTCTGAAGTCGAGCCTCCTTTGGTACGGTCTGGCCAAGCCATGAGTAGGGGAGTCTTGAAAGACTCGTCGTACACGAACCGCTTGTCGTACCAGCCGTGTTCGCCGAGATAAAAGCCCTGATCAGAGGTATAGACGATGATCGTGTTTTCCATCAGGTCATTCGCCTCCAGGTAGTCAAGCAATCGCCCGACGTTTTCATCCACGGCCTTGATCGTGCCGAGGTAGTCCTGCATATAGCGCTGGTACTTCCACTTCATGATGTCCTCCTCGGACATCATTGGGTATTTTTTCTTGAAGTCCTCATTGATTTTGGTATAGTACTTCAGGAAAGTCTCCCGCTGGGAAGGAGTAAATCGGGCCAGATCGTTTTTGAATCGGTTTTTGTCCGGACCAATCTCCGACAGGCCCAGCTCGTCCATGGTTTCTGGGAAAAGCTTGTTGTCACCGGCCCAGCTCATGTGTTCCAGGATATTCATCTCGGCCTCCGCAGCAGCAGGGCGCTCGGCATAGTCGTCAAAAAGCGTCTCCGGCTCCGGGAAGCCCTTGTTGGTGTATTCCTCCATGTGGCGCTCCGCCATCAGCCAAGGACGATGCGGTGCCTTGTGCAGATACATCAGCATGAATGGTTTTTCCGCCTCGCGATCCTTTTCCAGCCAGTCCAGAGTCATGTCGGTCACGATGTCGGTCACGTAGCCTTCTACCTTGATATTGCCTTCGTTCTTGGTGATAAATTCCGGGTTGTAATAGGCGCCTTGACCAGGCAGGATCTTAAATTCATCAAAGCCCTTGGGACTGTTGCCAAAGTGCAGCTTGCCAAACATCGCAGTCTGGTAGCCTGCGTCCTGGAGCAGCTGGGGGAAAGTCACATTGGTGGTGTCAAAGGCAAAATGGTTGTCTACCTTGCCATTGAGGTGGGAGTGTTTTCCCGTCAGGATAGTCGCACGGGAAGGCGCGCAGATGGAGTTGGTCACGCTGGCTTGGGTAAAAAGAATCCCCATGTCGGCGATACGGTCGATGTTTGGAGTCTGGATCAGCCGATCGTCGTAGGCAGAGATCGCCTGATAGGCGTGGTCATCTGACATGATGAAGATGATGTTGGGTCTCTTGGTATCCTTGCCGCTCCCCTGCTGGGCAAAGCCCGCCTGGATGCTAATCAGGAATACCAATCCTCCGAAAAGAGCATTACGCATAGTGTATTGGTTTTAAATTTAGGCAGTCGAAATTTAGGCTTTTCTGATTCCTTTCGGTAGCATTTCTTCCCTTGGGCATGATATCCTACCAATCGAAGCTTCAATAAAAATAATTTACCCCTAATTTAGTGCTTTTGCCCTAATTGATTTAATTTGCTCGCTAATATCGCAAACCCGGAATCACCTACAGCCCTCCAATGAACATAGAACTGCTGGACGCCCTCACCATCTTTACCTACCTCATCGCGATGGTGTGGATAGGGATTTGGTATGCCGGACGCCAAAAAGCGACCAGCGAGGGCTATTTCCTTGCGGGAAAATCCCTGGGGTGGAAAGTCATCGGTGCCTCGCTTTTCGCCTCCAACATCTCCACCGTCCACTTGGTCGGTTTGGCTGAGTCTGGGTTTAAGGACGGGATACTTTGGGGAAATTTCGAATGGTTTTCCACGGTGGAGTTGTTGATCTTGGCCTTCGTCTTTGTTCCCTTCTATCTCAAAAGCAAAGTGGTCACGCTTCCGGAATTTCTGGAAAAGCGCTACGACTCCCGCTCGCGGATGATCCTGGCGATCTTCAGCATCCTGGCGGCCTTGTTTATGCATATCGGGATCAGCTTCTATGCCGGCGCGGTAGTTTTCGAAGAGATCTTCGGCTGGAATATCTGGTTTTCGGTTGGTCTGATCGCTGTGGCCACGGGGGTCTATACCATCATCGGCGGCTTGTCCTCGGTGGTCCTGACCGAGTCCCTGCAGACGATCATCCTGATCTTCGGTTCGATCCTGATTACGGTGCTTGCTATCGTCGCCCTACCGGGTGTGGGTATCCATTCCCTAGCGGATTTGAAAGCTGCCGTGATGCCAGACCGTCTGCATGCGGTGGATTTTGATGCCTCGGCCAAGGGCTTCACCTTTCGCGACATGATGCTCAGTCACCTGATCCTGGGGATCTGGTACTGGTGTACCGATCAGACCATCGTGCAGCGGATATTGGGAGCCAAAAACGAAAACCAAGCACGATTGGGAGCTGTGTTCGCGGGCTTTCTGAAGATCCTTCCGCCCTTTATCATGATTCTGCCCGGCATCTTGGCCTTCGCCTTGTTTCAGGAGCAGATCGGAGACAATACCAAAAGTGTCCTTCCCGTATTGATCATGCAGCTGCTTCCGGTGGGACTGAAGGGTCTGATGGTGGCAGCCCTGCTCGCGGCGGTGATGAGCAGTGTCGCGGCGGCCTTGACCAGCTGCTCGACCTTGGTGGTCTACGACGTCTTTGATCGGGTGAACCCGAATCTATCCGATGGAAAGAAGATACAGAGGCCGGATCACGGCCGGAGTAGTACTCATCTTGGCGGTGCTTTGGTCACCCTTTTTGGGAAATCTCGGTGCCATCTTCGAGCTGATCAACCAGATGTTTTCCATCTTCGCCCCTTCCATCGTGGTGGTGTTTCTCTTTGGGATACTTTCCAAAAGAGGCACTTCGCAGGCATCTTTCCTTACTCTACTTTTGGGGAGTGGGATTGCCGCCTGCATCTTTCTGACCGAAAAATACCTGACGATCCAGGGAATCGAAAACTACATCTCCGCTCCAGAAGGTCTAGGAATCAATTGGATGCGGCAGACCTTTTACTTCTTTCTGGTGTCTGCGGGGATCTATTGGGCGGTCAGCGCGATTGGCTCGCGGCCTGCCGTCAACGTCGAAATCGCCAGTCTGAGTCTTTCCGGAAGCTCCCGCTTGGTCGTTGGCCTCAGCGCTTTGCTGATGGCCTGCATGGCGCTCGTCTATTTCCTTTTCTTTTGATAAGCCGATAAGCCATGGACTTCAGCCAACGCATCTCCCAACTTCCCAATCCCAGACCGATCGCGATCATCGGTGCGGGGGGAATCGTGACCGACGCGCATCTGCCTGCCTATGCGCAGGCGGGCTGGAAGGTACTCGGGATCTATGACCGAGTTTGGGAAAAGGCGCATGCGGCGAAGGAGAACTTTCCGCTGGTGGAAAAGGCCTTCCCGAGCTTGGAAGACTTGATTGAAGCAGCAGCGGCTTCCTCGGCTGTCTTTGATCTGGCTGTTCCGGCGGATCAGGTGCTTGCTATTTTGGAAAAAATCCCGGACCACTCGGCCGTCCTGATCCAAAAGCCCATGGGCGAGACGCTTCAGGAGGCCCGGCAAATCCAGGTTCTCTGTCAGGAGAAGAAGCTGACTGCGGCGGTAAATTTCCAGTTGAAGTTTGCACCCTACATGCTGGCTCTTCAGGACTTGATCGAGCAAAATGTCCTTGGGGACGTCTATGACATCGAGCTGAAAGTGTGCGTGCACACCCCTTGGGAGCTTTGGGATTTTCTCCAAACCAAGCCAAGGATGGAAGTGCTCTACCACAGCATCCACTACCTGGATCTTATTCGGGCTTTGGCCGGAAATCCGATTCGCGTGCAGGCTTCTCTTGCGAAGCATCCCCGGACTCCGGATTTGGCTGATGCCCGCAGCAGCATCCTGCTCGACTACGAGAGACAAAATCGGGCCCGTATCCTGACCAACCACGGCCATTCCTTTGGGGGGAAGCACCAACAATCCTACCTCAAGGTGGAAGGAAGCCAAGGTGCGGCCTATATCCTGCTGGGACTTTCCCTGGACTATCCCAAAGGGCGACCTTCAAGGATGGAATACTGCCAAAGCGGTTCGAACCTCGGTTGGCAGGAAATACCGCTGGAGGGAGATTGGTTTCCCGAAGCCTTTATCGGCAGCATGGCCGTGCTCCAAAACCACCTCCAAGATCCCGATTTTCCATTGATACACTCAGTCGCCGATGCGCTCCAGACGATGGAGTTGGTCGAGCGCGTTTATCAAGCTTCACACTATAATCCAATACCATGAAATACTTTCTGACTTTTCTACTAGCCCTGACTTCGGTCTTTTCTTTTTCCCAAGGAAAAAAATCAAAACCCAATGTCCTGCTCATCATGTCGGATGACCTGACGACCACGGCTTTGGGCAGCTATGGCAACCGCATGGTTCAGACTCCTCATATCGACCAATTGGCCAGCGAGGCGGTTCAGTTTGATCGGGCCTATTCGCAGTTTCCGGTTTGCGGGCCTTCGCGGGCTTCCATGATGTTTGGCTACTATCCGAGCGCCACGGAGACCTACGGCTACGTGAGCGGGCGGGAGCAGGTGGGGCCGGATCGCCTTTCCCTCTCACAATGGTTCAAAAACCAGGGCTACTACACCGCTCGGGTGAGCAAGATCTATCACATGGGTATCCCCGGGGATATCGAAAAAGGTTCTGATGGCGCCGACGACGCGGCCTCTTGGACCGAAAAGTTCAACGTGAAAGCGCCGGAGTGGCAAGCGCCAGGCAAGGCGGAACTGGTGCAAAACAACCCGGATGGCAGCATCGAGCGCAAGGGCGGAAATGTGATGACCATCGTGCAGGCTTCGGACACCGAGCTGGATCATGCGGATGGTATGGCTGCTGCCAAAGCCACTGAGCTGATCCGCGCACATAAGAAAGAGCCTTTCTTCCTGGCGGTGGGATTGGTTCGTCCCCACGTACCCTTTGTCGCTCCGGAGAAATATTTTATCCCCTATCCTTGGCAGCAGATAGTGCCTCCCCCCGTGGTGGAGGATGACTGGGCTGACATCCCCGAGCGCGGGATCAACTATGTGACGACCAAAAACGGGCAGATGTCCTACATCCAAAAACAGAAAGCCATTGCCGGCTATTATGCTTCGGTGTCTTTCATGGATGCGCAGGTGGGCAAGATCTTGAAGACGCTCAAGGAAGAAGGCCTCGAGGACAACACGATCGTCGTCTTTGCTTCCGACCACGGCTTCCATCTCGGCGAGCATGACTTCTGGATGAAGGTCAGCCTTCACGAGGAGTCGGTGCAGGTACCCTTCCTGATCAAGGCTCCGGGAGTCAAGGCTGGAAGCTCGACTTCTTTTGCGGAGCTGTTGGACCTCTATCCTACGCTGATTGACTTGGTAGGAGGGAAAGTCCCGAGCAATATCCAGGGTAAAAGCTTAGTGCCGGTGCTGAAAGATACCCAAGCGGAGGTGCGGGATATGGCTTTCTCCGTGACCCAAAACGGGAATACGTATTTGGTAAGAACGGATCGCTGGGCTTATATCCAATACGACGAGGATGCCGAAGCAGGCATGGAGCTCTTTGACATGTATCAGGATTCCAAGCAGTTTACCAACCTGGCAAATCTGCCCGAGTACGCGGAAACCTTGAGCAAGATGCAGACCCGCCTTCGGGAAAAGCTGGCCGAAGTGCGTCAAAATGACCTGAACAAAACCTATAAGACCGGAAGATGAGATTCTCCAAAAACACCTCTTTCGGTATCACCTTGAGTGTCATCCTGCTGGCTTGCTTGGCGGCAGGCATGCCCGACAAGCAACTCCGCGTGGAGCCAAAGCCCGTGGCTGCGACCCTCGTAAAAGGCGAAAGTGATTTTCTGCAAGGTCCCTCCGTGCTTAAGCTGGACGATTATTTTGTCTGGGGAGCGACGGTGGTGCAGGGAGAGGATGGCAAGTACCACATGGTCTTTTCCCTCTGGGAAAGTGGCCCGGAGCATGAGCCATTCAACAACAGTTGGGTGCTGGAGAGCAAGCTGGGCTATGCAGTTTCAGACTATCCTGACCGCGATTTCAAGTTTCAGAAAATCATCCTCAAGGGTGCACATTATGATGGGAATGCTGCGACTTGGGATGCCCAAAGCGTCCACAATCCCCACCTGAGAAAGTTTGGCGACAAGTACTACCTCTACTACATCGGTGGCCGGGATGCGGGCGAAGGCGTAGCTCCGGACTTGGATCAGCGAGCCCGGGTGCAGCAAAGCTTACAGATCGGGGTGATCGAATTTTCCTCCTTTGAGGATTTGCTGGCCGGTAGATTTGAACGTCCTGCCGAGCCGCTGCTGAGTCCCCGATCCCGTGTCAAGGCCAATCAGGTCTTGCTTCCTTCGCCTCCGGGCACAGAGGTGAAGCCGGATAACCTCATCGTAGTCAATCCCTCCGTGGACTACAATCCAAACACAGGCGAGTACATGCTCTTTTTCAAAGGCAATATCTATGAGCCACATTGGAAGGGTGTTCATGGCGTCGCTACCAGCAAGAGTCCGACAGGGCCTTTCGTGGCCAAGGACCAATTCATCTTCGATGTCAAGATGCCCGATGGCTCCTTTGCCAGTGCGGAGGATCCCTATGTGTGGTATTCCAAAGCCTATGGGCGCTTTTTTGCGGTGGTGAAGGATTTTACGGGGAGAATTTCCGGAGGAAATCCCAAGGATCTGGCGATCCTTGAATCCAAAGATGGCTTGGACTGGAGGCTCGGTGAGTATCCGCAGTTTTTGAAGCCGGAGGTCACCCTCGCAGATGGCTCCCTGCAGAAGCTCAACCGGCTGGAGCGTCCCCAGCTGCTGGTGGACAAGAGGGGCATTCCCCGCTACCTCTACGCGGCGGCTGCCGTGGACAATGTCAATGCGAAGAAGGATGGAAGCTCTTTCAACATCCACATTCCCCTCAAGATCAATTAACGAATCAACCAAGCACAAGCATTCGCGCTTGTGAACAAATAATCCTATTAACCGAAATGAGAGAACCACTGGTAATCAAAAGAGGACTGTCGAGTGACATGCGTTTTGATCTGAAAGACGGTGCCGGCTCCGATGCAGTCCACGTCAAGCCAGTCTATGCATACGCCGTGTGCAAGCTGCAAACCGACACCGCAATTGAGGGTGTTGGGCTTGCATTTACCCTCGGCGCAGGAAATCGCATCGTGTGCGATGCGATCGACTACCTCGTCAAGCACGTCGAAGGCAGAGAGATCCATGAGCTGATGGCGGACTTTGGTTCCGTGTACAAGATGATGGCTGATGATCCCAACTTTCGTTGGCTTGGGCCGCACAAGGGGGTCGTGCAGCTTGCCCTTGCCGCCGTAGTCAATGCTTGTTATGACCTTTGGGCAAAGGCCGAGGAAGTCCCGCTCTGGAAACTCCTCACCGACCTGAGTCCCGAAGCCTTGGTCAACACCTTGGATTTTTCATACTACGAGGACATCCTGACCAAGTCGGAGGCCACCCAAATCCTCCAAAGTCAAAAAGAAACCTGTCTGGAGCGCAAGCTGATTGTCGAGAAAGGCTATCCGGGCTACGATACCTCGGTAGGCTGGTTCAACTATTCCGACGAGCAAGTGCTGCGCAATGTGCAGGAGGCGATGGAGAAGGGATTCACGGCCATGAAGCTCAAGGTTGGCTCCCAAAGTGCAGAGAGAGACATCCGAAGAGCCAGGATTGTAAGAAAGGCGGCGGGCGATGATGCGACGATCATGTTTGACGCCAACCAGCAATGGACACTGCCGCAGGCAATCGACATCTGCAAACAGCTCAAAGAGTTGAACCCTTTTTGGATCGAGGAGCCCACCCATCCAGACGACGTACTGGCCCATGTGAAGCTTGCTGAGGCGGTTTCAGTTCCCTTGGCCCTGGGCGAACACGTACCCAATAAGATCATCTTCAAAAACTTCCTTCAGTCGGGCTGCATGTCCTTCAACCAGGTGGATGCGGTACGCGTCGGCGGTGTGTCGGAGTTTATATTGATCAGCCTTTTGTCAAAGAAGATGAATGTACCGGTCGTACCCCATGTGGGCGACATGGGGCAGATTCATCAGCATTTGGTCTTGTTCAACCATATCTCGGTGGGGCATCCGGCGCTGCTGCTGGAGCATATTCCGCATCTTCGGGATTATTTCAAGTTTCCGGTCACCATCGTGGATGGCAAATACATCACCCCTCAGCAGCCGGGTATGAGCGCGGATTTGATTTAGAACGTCTGAGCCGCTAGCCTGATCGGAAGGCTCTGCAGGCAATTCAATGTGTTTTCTATGGGAACGAATCTGGTTTCGTTCCCATATTTTTTGGGAGGTGTTTTGACCCATCATCCGGAGAGACTACCGTTCAAATGTGATGAGTTGTTCTACTTTAGCTTGTAATAAAGCAGTTCCTGAACAGGGGATTTTTGGCAAAAATGTCGCTGCGAAAGCTTTTCGCTATGCGGCTTCTTTCCAAAATCAGCTCAGAGAATCTAGAAAAGGGGGAGAAGTCCCCATGAAATAACACCAGATTTTTTGGTGCTTGAGTAATCGTAAAAAATGCACTGTTGCTTGGTTTTGGCTGCGTATGCGACATACATTTTTACTGTCTAAATATCTAATTGATTGAAAATCAATTGTTTTTAAAACAATATTTTATTATTTTAATAAAATCAGAATTTTTTATTCTCTTGTTTCATTCCCCTATTTTTCTCTAAAGGGCTTTAGTGCATTTGCTCTATTTTTATATATATTACCGTCGTTATTGGAATTATTTATCTAAGTCCAACATAGTTAAAGTAATATTTTAATTAATAAATCTGTTTTGTATGGAAAACTTTACTGGAAAACTGATGAGGCACGCTACTTTCCCTGCAGGGAGACAGCGACCCTCGTTGAGATTAGGAAGTTGCCTTTTCATGTTATTTTTTCTGTCCGCCATTTGGGGGGTAGAAGCACGCCAGTCCGCCGGTATCACCGTGTCGGGCTTGGTGATCGACCAAGAAGAAGGCCTGCCCCTGCCGGGGCTAACCGTCCTGTTGAAAGGCGGAACTTCCGGAACCGTCACCGATGCTGATGGTAGATATTCGATAGCTGTCCCCGGACCGGATGCGGTCTTGGTGTTTAGCTATGTCGGCTATGCAACCCAAGAGATCACAGTAGGCAACCAAACCAAGATCGACGTATCGATGGGGCCTGATGTGTCCTCGCTTGAAGAAGTGGTTGTGGTTGGCTACGGTACGCAGAAGGTGACCAATCTTACCGGTGCGGTAGATGTGGTGGATGGCAAAGCCATTGCCGACCGACCTTCACCCTCTGTTTCTCAATTATTACAGGGTACGACTCCCGGCTTGATTTTCGGTGTGGACAACAACGGCTTCCAGCCCGGTGCCAACATGAGCATACAGATCCGGGGCATGGGCTCGCTCAATGGAGGAGAGCCCTATGTGGTCATTGATGGGATACCGGGAGACATGAACCGTCTGAATCCCAACGATATCGAATCCATCTCTGTGTTGAAAGATGCTGCTGCTTCTGCTATTTTCGGAGCGAGAGCACCGTATGGTGTGATCGTGATCACGACCAAAAAAGGAAAAGGTAAGCTTACCGCCAGCTATTCAGGCAGCGTGGGATCATCGAGCCCTACGAACCTTCCGCAGATGCTCAATTCCTACGACCATGCCAAAGCCGTGAATGAAGCCGGTGTATTTGGTGCGGGCGGTCGGTTTTTTGCCAACAGGACGATCGACAATATCTTGGCATATCAGAGAGGCGACTACGACTTCATACGAAGCAATGCTAATTTTCCTGCCGATGCGACACATTTCGAGACCACTCCCAATCCATCCAGCCTCAATCAGTGGGGTTTTAACCAGAATGGAAATGCCAATCGCGATTGGTTTGACGAATATTTTGGCACTGGTTTCATCCAGAAGCATGACCTGAGCATCTCAGGAGGTACGGACCGCACCACTTATTACTTCTCGGCGGGCATGTATGGCCAGTCTGGTGTTCTGAACTATGGTACTGATACCTTTGACAGGTACAATATCATGGGTAAGATCACGACCATGATCACCGACAAGTGGGACTTCACGTATCAGCCACGCTTTTCCAAGCAGGTGAGGGAGATTCCCAACATGGACAGACAGGGGAGTTATGATTTGATCTTTCACCAGATCGCCCGTACCATGCCTTCGAACGCATTGTATGATGGATATGGCAACATCATGATCCAGTCAAAAATCCCTTGGGTCAACGATGCGGGTACGGATGTGACAGAGACTGTGGAAAATTGGCATACGTTCGCCACTGACATTCGTCCGGTAGAAGGCTGGAGTATCCATGCCGACTTTGCAATGCGTAACGTAGACCAATTCTATAAAAGTGATGAGTTGACAGTATACGATCATTTGGTAGACGGCAGCCTCCAAGCTAGCGGCAACACAGTGCCGAGCAATACCAGAAGAACGCACTACAGTAATCCATATTGGACCTCTAACATCTATACCACCTACGAATTTAAAGCTGGAGAGAATCACAACTTCAGTGTGATGGGGGGAACCCAGTTTGAGAAATTCCAACAGCGAAGCCTAACAGGCTACCGAACCAACCTTCTCGTGCCTGATGTCCCTTCACTCAATACCGCCGATGGTGAGATCCAGATGTCCGAGAGTCTACTCACTATCAGTACCCAGGGTTACTTCGGTCGATTCAACTACGGATACGACGACAAGTATCTACTTGAGGTCAATGCACGATATGACGGAACCTCCAGATTCAGAGAGGGCAATAGATGGGGCTTCTTCCCTTCATTTTCTGCAGGCTGGAATATTGACAAAGAAGGCTTTTGGCAGCCTATCAGCAATGCGGTAAACACTTTGAAGATCAGAGGATCCTGGGGTGAACTTGGAAACCAAAACGTAGATCCCTATCAGGATTTGTCCCTTATCCCATTGTCTGGCAATGCCGTGAACTGGATTTTCACACCAAACGGTACGCGACCTATCGGCTATGCGGGTACTCCCGCCCTGATCAGTCCGGATCTGACTTGGGAGACTGCACGTTCCACGGACATTGGTTTGGACGCAAGTTTCTTGGACAAAAGACTGAAGTTTGTGTTTGACTGGTTTGAGCGTACTACCGTGGATATGATCGGCCCAGTGGATCCTGCTCCGGGTGTGTTGGGCTCTACTGTTCCGCAGTCTAACAACGCATCGCTTAGAACTAGAGGTTGGGAGGGTACTGTTACCTGGAACCAAACTTTTGACAATGGACTCTTTTTCACAGTCGGGGTGAATATGTACGACAGCAGATCCCATGTCACCAAATACCTCAATCCAACCGGAGTGCTTTCTACCTGGTATGAAGGAAGAGAGCAGGGTGAAATCTGGGGATATACGGCGAATGACCTCTTCAAGACGCAAGAAGAGGTGGATACCTATACTTCCGAAGTCGATCTAAGCGATATCACCGGATTGGGCTGGAGACCAGGAGATCTTAAATATCTCGATGTAGATGGCGATGGCAAAGTGGACAACGGAGCCAATACGCTGGAAGATCATGGTGACTTGCGGATCGTGGGCAACAGCACCCCAAGATATCAATATGGGATAAACCTCAACGCTGGATACAAAGGCTTTGACTTTTCCATGATTATTCGTGGTGTCGGCAAGCGCGATCTATGGTTTGGTGCTGGGGAAAACATGTTCTGGGGCTTCCGCTCTGGAAACCAGACTTCCCTCTTTCCTGAGCACTTGGATTACTTCCGTGACACACCGGGCGACATGTACACCGGACTCTATGAGGGCGACGCAAACTTCAACTTGGATGCGTACTACCCAAGGCCGTACATCAACGATGCTGAGAATAACAAAAACCGACAAACCAGCACTCGCTATCTACAAAGCGGTGCTTATATGAGGGTACAAAACTTGCAAGTAGGATACACCCTTTCTGATGCCCTGCTTAGCAAGATGCACCTCAGCAACTTCCGTGTCTACTTCTCTGGGGAAAACCTGCTGACCTTCAGTAGTCTTACGCCGGGAATCGACCCTGTAGCTGTTTCCAGCTCATGGGGTGCCGGTAAAACCTACGGAGCTGATCGAATGCTCACCTTTGGACTTCAGGTATCCTATTAACCATTCAATTTTAGAAGACTATGAAAAAATCCATATATACACTGGGCTTGTTTACGATACTTCTGGGAGCTTCTTCCTGTGAAAGCTTCATCGACAACGCACCCGAGGATCAAATCTCCGTCAACGACTATTTCAAGACGCCTAACGACATAGAAAACTACGTCAGCAAGTACTATACCACCCTACCGGCCCATGGTTCGGCGGTCCTTCCTCTTCAGGATGACAACTCGGACAACTTGATCGTGGCCATCCCCAACTCACTCATGCACGGCACCCGTGCACCGCGAAACGGGCAGTGGACCAACGAGTGGGCAAACATCCGCAGTGTCAACATTCTTTTTGACAACTTGGACAATGTGCAAGCCGATGTGAGCCAGTATGCCCAGTTTTTGGGCGAGGCCCATTTCTTCAGAGCATGGTTTTACTACGATAAGCTTCAGACCTATGGGGATGTGCCGATCTACGACCATGAGCTTTTCCCAGGTGACGAGGACCTTTACAAAGGCCAAGATTCCAGGACTGCCGTTGCGGATTTTATCATCGCAGAGCTGGACAAGGCATTTCAGCACGTGGGTGCAAGAGCACAAACCGGTAATTCCAGGGTAAACAAGGAAGCGGTCTTGGCTTTTAAATCTCAAGTAGCGCTCTATGAAGGGTCTTGGCAAAAATACCATGCCGGCACCGCCTTTGGTACTGCGGGTGTTGATCCCAAAAAGTATTTTCAAGTAGCCGTAGATGCTTCCCAAGAGCTGATCACTGGTAGCTACACCAAGGGAGTCTACAACACGGGGAAGCCTGAGTCGGATTATTACACGCTATTTGGTTTGGACAATATGTCGGCTGTCAACGAAGTCTTGTTCTATAAGATTGCCAGCACTTCCGAGCAGCTTGGACACGAGTTGCAGTTCTACACCACTCGTAGGACCCGCGACATGTCCTTGACTTGGTCATTGGTTTCTTCTTATTTGGGCAAAGATGGGATGCCTTATGACTTTACCGAATTGGCCAAGTCGACCAAAGGCAACAACTTCTTGACCAAGATCGCGGAAGATTGCGATCCCCGACTCTCTGCGACCGTGTGGATTCCTGGCGATCTTCGCGTAGCAAGCTCAGGCACGACCTTCAGCAAGCCTTTCCTCAACGGTGGCTCTGAGGAGCTTGCCGCGACGGGCTTCCAGGTAAAGAAGTATTCCAATCCTTACTCTCCCGCTGCTGGAGCTGACTTTGGTGGGCTAAGCCAGACGGGAAGAATCTACTTCCGCTACGCGGAAGTCCTGCTCAACTATGCGGAAGCGAAGTACGAGCTGGACGGTACCATTGCCTTTGAAGCCTTGAACCCCCTCAGAGCGCGAGTGGGTATGCCTAATTTCACGGTCATTCCGCAAGCCGAGTATGGTGCCAATCTTGTAGACTATGGGTATACCATAGACGATGCGCTCTATGCGATCAGAAACGAAAGAAGAGTGGAGCTCGCGCTGGAAGGTCACCGTCCGGATGATTTCAAGCGATGGGCCGCACACACGCTCGTAACCGGCCAGCGACCGCTGGGATATCCATTCGAACCTTCCGAATTCCCGGGATTTGCCCCGAAACTCACCGCGGACGGGCGAATTGATTATTTCCAAACCCAGATGCCTTCAGGATATGGGTTTAGAGAGGATCAGGATTACCTGACTTCTATCCCGTCGGATGAGTTAGTTTTGAATCCAGCTTTGACCCAGAATCCAAACTGGTAATTCTCCGGATCCATTTCTAGAGGATTCCCTCTAGATCCATACTAATACCAAGGCTAGCCTTTCGAGGCTGGCCTTTTTTTTACCCTAAAAAAATATGTACTTGGCTTTCACATGATTTTAATCCCATTAATTTCAAAGGTGATTTTTCAATTTTTGACAAATGATAAAGCCAAATAAACCAAAAACCAAAGACAAGATCCTTTCCGTGGCGATTCGGATGTTTAACGAGGCGGGAATCCAAGGAATCACCAGTAGGCATATCGCCGCGGAGATGGGGATCAGTCATGGAAACCTGGACTATCACTACCATACCAAGGAAGACCTCCTCTTGGCGATCTATGACAAGATGCGGGACGAAGCCTCTGAAACCTATAGCGTGAGAGAGCCCAACAGCTCCTCCCTGCAGCATTTCCAGCACATGGTCTCAGGGCTGGAGGAGTTTCAGTATAGGTACAGGTTTTTTAATCTGGATGTATTGGAGATCAGCCGGTCTTTTCCGGAGGTGAACAAAAAAATACAAGAAACACTCATCCTCCGGAAGCAGCAGGCACAGCAGCTGTTTGAGGAGTTTTTGGAAGATGGGTACGTGAGCTTTCCTGATGAAGATGTCATGGAGCGAATCCTGCATACGATTCGGATGGTGATCACTTTTTGGCTTTCGCAAATGGAGGTGATTTCCCCATACAGATTTAGGCAAAAAGGAGAGATGGTGCGCTTGGTTTGGAACACGATCCTGCCCTATCTCACGCCTGCAGGTAGGGAAGAGTATGAGCGAATCCTCGATTTGGCAGCTTCAGAGACAGCGGGTAAGTCGTAGGGAGAGTATTTGTCTGTCTTCTCACTAGCTAATGGTCAAGTGTACACGCTTTCCTAGCCCGATCTCCAACAATCTGTAGAGGGTGGAAAGCTGGATATCGCTGTTTCCGTTTTCGATCCGGGAGATAAAGCTCTTTTTGGTGCCGGTTCGGTCCCTTTCACGCCAGCAATCCCTTTTCTTTCGAGTCTGGTGGCTGATCGGAGTCAACACCTAGCTAGATAAATTCCACTTCCCGTAGCTCCTCGGCAAATTCCTTGAGATTTCGTTCGATCTTTTCGACTGTTTTTCTGCCTGGTTTTCGATGTCCAGTGACATAGTGACTGAGCTGGCCCTGGTTTACTCCGGTGATTCGTTCGAGGCCTGCCAGACTCAGTATTTTGCTGTAGTAGTTGAGAAAGGACGCGATGTCGAATGCAAAATTGAATTTGCATTCGACGAAGTCCTTGTTGGTATCCAAAAAGTATTGCTTCATTTCCTCATAGGAGTTCATGAAGTCGGCTTTTGCCTCCGTGACGGTTTTGCCATCTCCGATAATTCCGAAAGGGAGGCTGTCGTCCTCAATGCAAGCTCCGTATGTGCCGTCTTCTCCTCTTTCGATTTTTACATTCACGCTTTTCATAATTGACTAGCTCTAGGTTGTTCTTTCAAAAGGTCTTTCTCACTTGATTCCCGCATCTTTTTTGATTTTTCCAAGGGTGCCCGTCTTTACTTCCTGGCTCTTGTGATGGGAAAGTTGGAAATGCTTCCCGGTGGATGGGCTATACCAAATCGGATGGTTAGACCCGTCTCTCACCCAGTAGCATCCAGCTTTTTTGCACAATTTCTCTAGTTCGGAGTATTTCACGGGAAATTGAATCGGTAAACCTTTGACACAATGATACGGAAAATAATATCAAATAGGTGCGATTCTAAGCTACTCAATCATAGAAACTGCTACTCTTTCCCCGCGAGCAGCCCCTTTTCCAATAGCGGAATCCTAAACTTCTCCAATTCCGAAGGCTGATGTGCCTGCTTGAAGATCGCCTCGGCTTGCGCTAGGATTTCCGGATTCGCATCGGCCACATTGGTGGTTTCCAGAGGATCTTTCGCCAGATTGTATAGCTCCAAAGTCGGCGTCTGTTTGTCATTCAGATGCTGACGGATGAGTTTCCAGTCTCCAAAGCGAACGGCCACCTGGCCTCCATATTCCGGAAATTCCCAATAGAGGTATTCGTGCTGCTGTTGATCCCCCTTGCCCAGAAGCGTGGGCAGGATGCTAATACCGTCGTTTTGTGGTACCTCGAATCCCGTGATCTCCCCAAAAGTCGCCATCATGTCGATATGGGAAGAAAGTAGGTCGGATTTGGTGCCAGGGGCGATCTTGCCCGGCCAGCTGGCGATCATCGGCACGCGGATGCCCCCTTCGTGGACATGGCCTTTGATCTTGGCGGGATCTTCGGTGAATGGTCCAGCACTGTTAAACCACTCCGAATCCGTCCCTCCGTTGAAGGTTGGGCCGTTGTCCGAGGTGAAGATGATGAGCGTGTTTTCGTACAGACCCTCTTTCTTCAGGTGCTCGACGAGCTTGCCGACGTTTTCATCCAGATAGGAAACCATGGCAGCATAAGCCGCGCGCGGATTTTTGTGTGGGAAATAGCCCTTGTTGCCTAGATAGGGCGTTTCGGCTCCGAATTTTTCCTCATAATAATCCACCCAACGCTGGGGAGCCTGAAGCGCCACGTGGGGAATCGGCGTGGCCCAGTAGAAGTAGAAAGGTTTGTCCTTGTTCTCCGAGATAAAATTGGTCATCTCGGCAAACATCAGATCCGGTGCGTAGTCTACTTGGTTGAAGTCGGCATAGCTTTCGGCCTTGCTCGGATCGGCACCTTCAGCGAGTTTGGTGCTCGGGGCGACGAGCTTGTTGCGGAGCGGAACGCGGTTCTCGTTTTTGTACAGATGAACCGGATAGTAGGTGTGTGCCTGACGCTGGCAATTGTAGCCATAGAAGAAGTCAAAGCCCATCTTGGTGGGGATAGAATTGGTCTGCGGTGCGCCAAGGCCCCATTTGCCGACACTACCGGTGGTATAGCCTGCGGACTGGAGTCTCTTGGGAAAAAGGACCGTTCCCTCTGGAAGTGGACGCTGGCCTTCCAGCGTAGAGTCGTTTTCCATATCGGCAAAATTCCAGACATCGCCGCCAGAGGGAGAATCCCTTTCCCGCCACTCGTCATTGCCTCGGATATAGGCATGGCCGGAGTGCTGGCCTGTCATGAGCATGTATCTGGCCGGTGCGCAGACAGGTGCGCCCGAATAGTGCTGGGTAAACATCATGCCGCCCTTGGCCAAGGCATCGATGTTTGGGGTTTCGATCTTGGTGCTGCCAAAAGCACCCAAGTCCCCGTAGCCCAAGTCATCCGCCAGGATGTAGATGATGTTCGGTTTGGAGGGATTTTGCGCGAGTTGGTTTTCGCTGGTTTCGGCGGGTTTGCAGGCAAAAGCTACGCAAAGGGCGAGCAGACTCAGTTTGATTTTGAATGGGGTCGGCATGTTTTTAACTCGAATTTCAGTTTTTCTTTTCAGCAGAACTATGGATTGAAGCAATGACCTCTCGGTCATCGTCATTGGTAGGGTACTTTTGGGCTAAGAGATTGCTAGTAACGATAAATACGCTGAAGCAATCTTTTCAAAGCGAAAACAGGACAGAAGGATCGCTTCACTCGTGCCTCACTCTTAATGACGCCGAAGCGTCGTCACTGCGAGGCACGAAGCAGTCTTTCTATTCAATAACGCGGCGATTGCCACGCTCCTTCCTTGCTCCCAATGACGCGATACTTCCGTCTCCGGTGTTCTATCTTCCAGCTTTTCTCACTTCAACTCAATCTCTTCCGCCTCAGGCAGGTTTTTGCCGACGATTCCCCCGTAAAACTGAACCATTTCTTTCAGCTTCTCAGGTTCGGCAGAGGCCAGGTTCTTGGCTTGGGAGACATCTGTGGACAGTTGGTAGAGCTGATATTCGCCCAAATTTCCGGTTTCGATATTGACCGATTGGATGAGGGGACTACCCTTGTGGGGAGGGATCATCACCCAATCTCCCTTGCGCAGGGCCGTTCGTCCGGTCGCCTCCAGGATCAGGCTTTCTCTGCCTTTCTCGCTTTTGCCAAGTAGGGCGTCGAGGATATCTTCACTGTCTTGGCCTTCGATTGTACTTCCGGTGAGCGCTGCGAAAGAGCTTAGCAAATCCACCTGACAAACGAGGGCATCAGAGACTTGGGGCTCGATGGTTCCTTTCCAATAGGCCATAAAAGGCACTCGGGTTCCCGCTTCAAACAAGCTGTATTTTCCGCCCCGAAGTGGACCTGCGGGAGTGTGGGCGCCGTTTTTTTCTACCGCATCGTCGTAGTAGCCGTCGTTCAGCACGGGGCCGTTGTCGCTGCTGAAGATGATCAGCGTGTTCTCTAGGATCCCTTCCTCTTCCAGTGTTTTCATGAATTCGCCGATAGCCCAGTCTGCTTCCAGGATCACGTCTCCTCTCGGCCCGAGTCCGGATTTACCCACAAACCTTGGATTGGGCGTGCGTGGCACGTGTGGTTGTTGGAGCGCATAGTAGAGGAAGAAGGGCTTTTCCTTGTTGGATTTGACGAAAGCCTGGGCTTTGACCAAGAAGTGGTCGGCCATGGTGGTATCGTTCCAAAGTGCGGCTTTTCCGCCTTTCATAAAGCCAATTCTTGGGATTCCGTTGACGATGCTGTTGTTGTGGCCATGGTGCCACTTCATCGTGGTCAGCTCGGGATTGTCCTTGCCAGTAGGTTCGCCGTCGTAGTTTTTCTGATAATCCACTTCGATGGGATCGTTGGGATCGAGTTGGTCCACGCGGTCATTGTGGATGTACACGGTGGGCACGCGGTCTTGGGTAGCCGCCAGGATGTAGGAGTAGTCGAAGCCAACTTGATTCGGACCGGGGCTGATGCTGCCGTTCCAGTCGGTCTGCCCGTCACCCAGGCCCAGGTGCCATTTTCCCACAATGCCGGTGCTATAGCCTTGTGTCTTGAGCATCTTGGGCAAGGTCATCTGGGCAGTATCGATCAATAGCGGAGCGGTGCCGGGAAGGATCTTCGCATCCTCGTTTCTCCAAGGATACACTCCGGTAAGCAGTGCATAGCGGCTTGGCGTGCAAGTTGCCGATGTTGCATAGCCGCTGGTGAAGCGCACGCCCCCTTTGGCGATTTTGTCGATATTCGGTGTGGACAGCTGAGTAGCTCCGTACACGCTCAGGTCGCCGTAGCCTAGGTCATCGAGGTAGATGATGACGATATTGGGTTTAGCGGTAGTCTCCACGTTTCCTTCTTCGGACTTCGGTGCACTACAGGCCCAAGCCAGGCAGATAGCCATTCCCAGGCTCAAAATTCTAGTAAACATAGCTTTCGTGTTGATTCGGATTTGGTTTTAGGAAAAAGCGATAAGGATCTCCCCAGCGCTTGTTGGGCTTGGTTTCAAACCTGGAAAGGACTTCGTTTCCCCCGTCTGAAGGTTTTTGACCTCGACGCGGTGTGGGCTATCGGAGAATGTTTTTGGGGCAAAAGTCCCCCCATTCGCTCTCAGGTTGTATTCCAACTCACCGGTCGTTTCGTTGAAGACCGATACCAAGGGGCTCTCCACTCCCTGAAATTTGAGGGTGTCCAAGAAGCCAGCGGCTTTTCTCCCGTAGTTGTCTGCCTCGGAGATTTGGATGGGCCAGCCGGCAAATTGACCCTTGGGGTTTTTCACCGGATTTACATACCTGGGCCAGCATTCGATTGCCATGGATCGGTTCTTTTTGTCAAAAGTAATGATCCCGTAGCCCGTACTGCGATCGTGTATGAGGGCAGGCAAGATGCCTGTTTGGTAGGGGTTTGCCACGGCATGGATGGTCATCTTGTTGCCAAAGCCGTCGTGGTAGTTGCCGGTGTTGGGAGCTTTTCCGGGGATAGGCTGATGACCCTCGGGGACTTTGGGCCACCATCTTCTTGGGAAAAGATTGTTCAGTGCCGGGCCTGCAAAGGCGAAGCCGGAGTCGCCAAACTCATCCACGCCGTATTGCACGGTGGAGGGCAAGTGCTGGTCTCCCGCGATGTGAAGGGCAAAGGACTTCCGGATCGTTCGGACGGCTTCGTCCCGGCCTTTTTGAGGCCAGCCGTTGGAGTCCATATCCGTCGTCGGAGCGTCTCCAGACACGTATTCCCCAAATTTTGGAATCGGAAGCCGAGGCACTATGCTATCGATGATGCTGCCTTCGGGCAGCGTGGCGACGGTGCAGAAGTTGGTCTGGGAGAGGACGGACTTCATCTGGATATCGACATCCCAGTCTTGGATCCAGTTTTCCAAGAAGTCCATCTGGCGCTGTCCCAGGAGATCCGCATCGATGTCGTAGTGTTTCTTGATGTCGAAGTCCAGGTTTTGGATAAAGCCGTTGACGACCTGGGCTTCTTTGGGAAGGATGTTTTTGGGAGCGGTTTTGAACTTTCTATCCTCGAGGATCGCGAAGCTCACTCCTCCATAGACCCAGTCGGTATAGTACACGCCGATCCCCTGCTTCACGGGAGTCGGGTCAAAAGCATCCGGCAGGTGGCAGGTCTGCGTGCGCTGGATCATATTGACCCAAGCAGCTGGCATCTTGTAGCCGCCTTGGTCTTGGGCCACGTAGCCCCATCCCTCATCCGATGGCGCATGCTCCCCGCCTTCGCCCCAGACGTTGCCGTGATAGACGTCGTGGTCGTCGGGGATGATGGCTGCTGGGATATTTCGGAAAATCTCCCGATAGGACCAGCCAAACATGTACCACTTGTGGAGGTAGTCCAGGTAGGCCTTCTCCAGCGGACTGGTTTGAATGCCAAAGCCTCCGGTGCCTTCGTAAAACTGGTCTCCGAGAAACATCGCCATATCCGGCTGGTGCAGGTTGACATGGTCGCTGACCTCCTGGTCAGGAAAGCCATAGTCTGCATTGCAGCTGAATACGGCTACTTTGAGGTTTTCGGATGGGTTGGGTTGCGTGGCAATTTCACCAGCGTAGAAAAACTCCTGCTTTCCGTTTTTGAGTGGGAAATCCAGGAAGACCCGATAGGGTACCATCTCCTTTTTGTCCCAGTTTTCCACACGGAAATGGGCATATCTCCCTTCCAGATCAAGGGCAGAAATGGCCACGGTTTCCCACTTTCCGCCTTGGTGAAGCTGCAGCTGGACTTCCAGACCGGATACTTTCTCCACGGGAGCTAGCTGGGCGGTGAGCTTGAGAACCTTGCGATGGACGGTGTATTGCGCAAAGACAATGGGACCAAAGATCTGTTTTGTATCGGCGGTGATTTTTTCCCCGGAAAACTTCCAGTCGGCGAAAGCCGCCAAGGCCTCGTCGGCTTGGTCCTCCTTGGGCGTGTGGGCGATGATAGCCAAGTTGCCGCTCAAGTCTTCGGGCTTCAAGCCTTCGGATTGGATCTGGATTGGCTTCGCAAAGCTGGGATCATTGGAGGCGGAGAGCGTGAGGGAATATGCATTTCCCGACCACTTGGCCTGCATACGAAGATAGATAGCCTGGCTCAAGTCTAGGCTCGCGTCGCTGCTTTGCTCGCCGATCTGCAGCTGTCCCAGGCCATTGACACCTAGGTCCAAGCCCTGTCCGAAGACGGCTGCGGAGCGGTAGTCGGCAAACTTTCCCTTGGCGCCGACGCGGAATCCCGCATAGGCCTTGGACTTGCCTTTGACAGTGTCATTGCGCCAATGGAGCGTGATGCTCTGCTCAAAGTCCTGCTTTCCATCCTGCAGTTGATGGGTGAGAATGTGGAGGGTACGGTTGGGTCCGGAGATTACGCAGGCAGCTTTGCCGCCTTGGATCTCCCAGTCCTGGAGCCGATTTCCCCAAAATTCGGGGCCGATCCAGTGGAGGTCAGGCCAGTTTTCCCAGGTGCTCTGGTAGGCTGGGGTAGGGCTGGCAAACAACTGACGTATGCCGGTAAAACCCTGGCTGAAAAGAAATGGGGTGGAAAAGGAGGTCAGAGCCATGGCCTTCACGGCCGATCGTCGCTTCATAGAGGAAAGTTCAAAAGGTTGGGTATTGGAAGTAAATTCCTCCAGAAAGGCCAATATACGGCCTGTCTGGAGGAAGGTGAAAGGTTAGTTGAAATTTCGACTACTGAAGTCCGGGATTGATGTTGACTTCACTTTGGGGAACTGGCCAGAAATTGTCCACTCCCTCGCGAAATTTGCGTGTCGTGACATACCATCTGCTTTTGGGGTCAGGTTTCCCGTCTTTCATCTTCATCTTTTTGGCACCTGGAAACGAGGCGCCGTAGAAATCTGCGTTCAAGACGTCCTTTGCAGTACCCCACCGTAGAAGATCCCAATAGCGAATGCCCTCACAGGCCATCTCCACACGTCGCTCTTTTCTCAGAATCTCTCTCAATTCGTTGGAAGAGGTGGTCGTGATCGGTGGCATTCCTACGGATGCTCTGCCCCGGACTCTGTTGATCGTGGCATCCAGATCAGCTTGCGTGATGGCTTTACCGCCTTCCAGTTTTGCTTCGAGGTAGCTCAGGAGCACTTCTGCATAACGGATGATCGGCGTGTTTCCACCGTAGTTGGTGAGATTTCCGGAGAAGCTTTCGTCCACGAATTTCTTCAGCCCAAAGCCGCTTTGCGTGGTTTGCTTGCCTGCCCCGAGCTGATCGGGTGAAGAGGAGGAATCAGGATGCGTGATGTAGGTTCCTTTGAAGGTGGATCCGTCGAAAAGGATCGTTGCTTTGAGCCGTGGATCCCTGTTTTTTGCGACATCTTTTGGATCGTAAAGCGGGCTGTCGAAGCTGAAAGCACTGCCGTCTGTGAAGTCGTAGGACTCGACCAAGCTACCCAGTGGATTGTAGAGATGCCATCCACCGGCCAATGCCGGGAAGAAGTGCTGCAGCATTCCATTGGCACCGAGATTGTCGATGTATTGAGTGCTGAAGATGATCTCGTTGCTTGTTTCATTCGCTTTCAAAAACAATCCAGCATAGTCTGGGTCGATGATGTTTTCGCCCATTTGGATGATTTCGCCATAGGTGGCTTCGGCATCAGCCCATCTTTTCTCAGAAAGCTCCAGCCTGCCTTTGAATGCCAAAACAGTCTGCTGGGTCACCCGGCCGCGTTCGGTGGCTGGGAGATTTTTGTGACTGGGAAGGAAATCGGTGATCTCGGAAAACTCGCTCAGGAGGAAATCGACGATCTCCGACTTGGACGCCTTGCTGACAGAGTTGGCTTCTTCTGGACTCAGGGTTCTGAGGACCAAAGGCACGCTACCCCAATATTGGGACATGTAGAAGTATTGTGCTGCCCTGAGAAATCGCACCTCCGCTTTCATGCGGTCTTTTCTCCCCTGATCCATCGGTACCTGGTCGATGTTTTCGAGGAAGAAATTGGCATTTGCGATGTTCTTGTAGGAAGAGGCCCAATACGATCCCAAGATATTGATGCTCGGAGTCAGGGTGCCGTTGGAAAGCCGGTGAAAGGCCGAGTTGTCGCCACGTCGGTCATAGGCATTGTCGGAGGCAAACTCCAAGAAGAGAAGCCCGTCGTAGGCCCACCAGTTGGAGGGGTTGACCGAGGTGCCGTTTTGGACTATTCCCCCGCGGTAAACTCCGGTTAGTGCCAATTGGGCATTGCCTTCCGTGGTCCAGAAGGTCGCATTGTCGAAGCTGTCGAGCGGCGATTTATCCAACTGATCCACACAGGAAAGCAAGGTGGTGGATAAAAGAGCTGCGCTTAGAAATTTATATAGCTTATTCATTCTAGTCTTAGGTGAGATTGAATTAAAACTGGAGGTTGACACCAAAGGTGTAATTGCCCAGGATAGGATAGTACGCTCTGGCGGTATTGACCTCAGGGTCCCATCCTTGTCGGTAGTTGCTCCAGGTGAAGATGTTCTCTGCACTGACGTACATTCTCAGATTGGACACTTTCAGCTTTTCAAGTGCCGCGGGAGACAGGCTGTAGCCCAACTGAACGTTTCTCAATTTGACATAGGAGCCGTCAAGTGTCCAAAAGGAGGACATCTGCGTGTTTGGCGTACCGGAATTCGAGATGAACTCTAGTCGTGGATAGCCGGCATTTCGATCGGGATTGTCAGCAGTCCAGCGCTCTTCCATCTGCCATCTTTGCACTCCGCCTTGGTTGTTGAATGCATATCCTGCGTCACCGCTCAGGTTGCCTTTGACTCCGGCGATTCCCTGGATCAGCATGCTAAAGTCAAAACCTTTGTAGTCGGCACCCAGGTTGAGGCCAAAGTTGAATTTTGGGATCTGACTACCCAGCACGATACGATCGTAGGTAGGATCTACTTTGCCATCGGGCACACCATCCGGTCCACTGATGTCCTTGTAGCGGATATCCCCGGGTTTCGGGTTGGGATTGATGGCTGTCATGGACGGCCAGGTGTTCACATCTTCCTGATCTACAAACAAGCCCTCGGCCTGATATCCGTAATAAATGTTCATCGGATAGCCGATAAACAGCGAGCTGCCGTTGCCGACCATGCCATTGGGTTGCGTCACATTCCCTACGCCGAGGTCTTCGACTTCGTTGGTGATGATGGTGAGGTTGCCCCCTGCCCGGAAGTTAAATGTATTGCCGGTGTGGCGATAGTCCATTACCAGTTCCATCCCCGAGTTTCGGAGTTCGCCGGAGTTTTGCTGCGAAAGCCCAAACCCGACGATCGTGGAGACACTGGAAGCCGGACTGTTTAGGATGTCATAGGTGAAGCGGTTGAAATAAGTCGCTCCGAAATTGATCTTTCCCTCCAAGAGACTCACATCCATCCCAATGTCCAGGGTGCGGGTACTTTCCCAATGCAGGGTAGAATCTGTGATCACGTTTCTTGTCAAACCCGTGCTCACGTTGCCGCCATAGGAATAATTCTGCCCCAGGTTCAGCGTGTTTTGATACGGGTAGTTTCCGATGTTTTGATTACCCAAGATCCCGATAGACGCTTTGAGCTTTAGATCGTCTAGCCAGTTGGTCTTGTCTTTCAAGAATGCCTCCTCGGAAATTCTCCAGCCCACGGCTGCCGAAGGGAAAAACGCAAACTTTTCATCTGTCGGGAATCTGGATGAGCCGTCATAGCGCATGGTGGTTTCGAAGAGATACTTTTCGAGGTAGTCGTATTTGATCCTGCCGAACAGTGACATCAGCGCCCACTCTGAGGCACTGCCGGTGTTTTTCTGATTATCCGGTGCTCCCACGTTGAGCTGAGGGAGGTCGTTGTTGGCAAGCTTGTCTCGGGAGGTAGTGGTGTATTCGAAGAGGTTGTCTTCAAAAGAATAACCTCCAAGAATGTCCAGCTTGTGCATCCCGAACACTTTGGTGTAGTTGGCTACTGCCTGAATGGTCTTGTAGTAATTCTTTTCGTCATTGAGCCGGAGTTCATTGGGGCCGAGCGTGATCGAGGGATTGAGCACTTGCGAGGCGAAAAGCCGCTTTTCGTCCAGGATAGTCTGATTGAAGGCACCGATCAGGGAGAACCTCAGATCCTTGGTCATCTGATAATCCAACTTGAGGTTGGAGTTGATATCGAGTCCTTTGGATTTGAAAAAGGAATCATTCTGGAGATAGGAAAGCGGCGTTCCCTTGCCGACGACACCCAGTCCGTAGTCACCGTTGGAATACCGGTCCACATAGATAGCCGGAAAGCGAACAGACTGTCCGATGATACCCAGCATGTCTGAAAAATCAAGCGTCGCCGGTGCTGAGGGTTCATTGGTCAATGAATTGATCAAGGCCAATCTAGTCGTGAGTTTCAGCTTGGAGTTGAGATCGTTTTCAAGATTCAAGCGGACATTGTAGCGGGAATAGTTGTTTCTCTCCACCAGTCCATCTTGAAACAAATAGCCGAAAGACAGGTTGTATCTGCTGGTTTTGGAGCCGCCGTTGACGGTGAGATTGTGCTGCGTCTGAACCGGGTTTTTGGTCAAAACCTGCCCGATGAAATCGGAATTGGGATAATTGTCGCGATCAGATCCGTCTCGGTATTTTTGGATGTCTTCGGCAGTATAGACTTCGCTGCCGTCGGCTTCATTGTAGAGTTCGGCAAACTCCCATGAGTTGACGAATTCAGGATATTCCGTGGCTTTCTGAAAACCAACGTAGCCGCTGTAGGTGATCTTCACCTGTTCATTGGTGCCAGTCTTGGTGGTGACCAAGATGACGCCGTTGGCTGCTCGGGCTCCATAGATAGCGGCCGAGGAGGCGTCTTTGAGGACGGAGATCGACGCGATGTCATTGGGATCGATCTCATTGAATGAGTTGGTCGGGATACCATCCACGAGGATCAGCGGGTTGGTGCCCGCTCCAAAAGATCCGACACCACGAATGCTGATTTGTCCGCCGCTGTCGCCCGGTCTGCCACCTCTCTGGATGACGGTGACTCCGGGGATCTGGCCGGTCAGGATATTGGATACATTGGTGACCTGACGGTTGTCGATGTTATCAGCCGAAAGTTGAGAGACTGCACCGATGACATCTGCTTTCTTTTGCTCACCGTATCCGACGACGACGATCTCATCCAGGGATTTTTCGTCTTCCTGTAGCACGAGGTCGACCACAGCCTGATTATGGACCGTCACGCGTTGGCTTTTGTAGCCTATAAATGAAAAGACAAGAACTTCTCCCGGCTCGACGTCCAGAGAATAGTTGCCGTCCACATCGGTGACCGTACCCTTGGTCGTGCCCTCTACGATGATGGTGACTCCGGGCAGTCCCAATCCGCTGGGGTCAGTGACTGTGCCGGAGATGTCCTGGGCTTCGGATTTTTCGATGCTCACGGCAGCGGTTACCCCGGAGGCACTCGGCCTTACGTGGATATTTTCGTTGATCTGCATAAAGGACAGCCCAGTCTGCTTGATCATGTCGGTGAGCACCTCGTAGAGGACGGTTTTTTTTCGGTTTAGGGTGACTTTTTGTGTCAAGTCAACCACTCCGGTATTGTAGGTGAATTTGAAATTCGTCTGTTTCTCGATAGACGAAAATACCGAAGCCAGATCTGAGTCAGTTAGCTGTACGGTCACTAGGACCTGTTCCACTGTTTTTCTCTGGGCATTCCCCTCGCTGGCGAGCAGGAATGTGACAAAGAACAGCTGGAGAGCAAAGGCGTACAGTATTCTTTTAGACAGCATAAGCAATTGTCCAAGTATTGGTTTTTTCATACAATTGTGAAGATTAATGTGTGCAAATACTTAATCGACTTGCCTTTGGAGAGATTGAAGCTCAAAGGCAAGGGTACTGGCAGCAGCATGTTCCTGGCCGAACTGCTGCTGCTTTTTTATTGCTCAAAACCGACAGCCCTCTGGGCTATAGATTCCTGCAATACCAAAAAGAGCGGGACAAAAGCGTCTGCGATGTCCAAAGGAGTTTGTTGAAATGTGTCGCTAGGGGCTTTCTGCGTGGACTTTCATAGGGTTGTATTTTGGTTAAAGTGGGTTTGTCGAGCGGGAAAACAAATCGTATGCATGGCCGCTGGACTTGATGGTATCTATTTCAATTTGCTGATGACGACTTTTTTGTCCGCTATGGTATAGCTGATTTCCGAGGTTTGACGGATACCTTCCAGGGTATTGGCCAAACTTTCGTCTAGGTAGATTCCGGAATAGGACCAGCCTTTGGGGAAGTCGCCGACGGTCTGTATATCCACCCCGTACCAGTTTTCGAGCTTTTGGGCTACCGCTTCGAAATCGTCATTTTTGAAGACCAGGTATTTGTCTTTCCATCCGGTGACCTCTATCACGTCAAAAGTAGATTTGCTCAGGTAGCCATCTTCACCCATCTGTAGTTTTTCGCTGGGAGCTAACATAAGCTGATTTCCGAGGATGTCTTTAACCTTTACAGACCCCTCAACCAAGGCTACTTCCAGATGCTTTTCATTTTTGTGACTGATATTGAAGCTCGTGCCCAGCACCTCTACTTGCGTCTTGGATACCGATACGATGAAGGGACGGGTTTCTTTTTTTACATCGAAAAAGGCTACACCATTGAGGAGTTTTATTTCTCTTACTGACTCGGAAAAAGTCTCCGGATAAGAAATGCTCGAGTTGGCGTTGAGGTGAATTACTGTGCCGTCTTTTAGCCGAACCGTAGTTTTTTGCCCTTTGGGGTTGGTTTTGGTGATCCATTGGAGGGGAGTCGATTCTTTTGGAGTGGTGTCAGGCAGAGAAGAATAGATCACCCAAGCGCCCAAGCAAACCAAGAAGAACACTGCGGCCCGACGTACGGAAAAAAAAGAATACCATTTCTCCCCCTTAGAAGCGTTGTTGGGTTGCAAGGAGCTCAATCCTTCGTCGGCCTTGATGATGTTTTCGAATAGCTTCACATAGGACTCGTCACTCAAGGCCGGCTCGGGTCTGTAATGGATCGCCCGTATCACTTCCGCGGCTTCTGCGACCATGGGACGTTTTCTTGGATTGGCAGCCAGCCACTTTTCCCAGAAATGGGTGGTGTTGTCGTTCGGGTTTTTTACCCATTGCACAAAAAATTCATCCGAGAGAAACTCCTCGATCTCATAGTCCTCGAACTTTTTGATATTTCCTTTGCTAGACATGAAGTCAGTGTTTCGTCGTTGGTTTGATAAGTTCCTTCAAGCTCGCTAAAGCCCGGTAGATGAGCTTTCGCGCCGTTTTTACTTCCGAAAAATCCATCAGCGCAGAGATTTCCTTGTAGCTCAATCCATCTTCGTAGAAGAGCAGGATAGCTTGGCGCTGCTTGGCCGTGAGCTGGTTTAGGGATCTGCTCAGCAGCTCGTGTCGACTGAGTGCGGATTCCTTGTCGATCAGGCTGGTCTCCGGCGAAACCTCAACGGAAAAACTATGCTCCCCGAAATTCTCCTCTATGCTCCTGTTTCGCGCTTCCGTTTTTCGGTTTTTGAAAATCTCCGATTGGATGCACTTATAGAGATAGGCTTTGATGCTGACAACCTCAGAAAGTTCTCCGCGCTTTCTCCTTAGGTAGATGAAAAGATTCTGGATGCAGTCCTTGACCAGCTCCTCATCCTTGGAAAATTGCACACCGTAGCGGTACAGCTCCCGAACATAGATCCTGTAGATGTAGTTGAACGCCATCTCATCGCCTAGATTGAAGGATTTCCAGATCTCCTGGTCGGTCTTGTCCTCGTAGATCATGATCGTCTCAAAATGCTTCAAGGGTATAACCGCCTTTTCAGTGGATATTTTTGGGTTATTGTTCATTAATATTCTGAATTCCGGAAGTATTCAATTAGAAGAGTGAAGGAAGGGCTCAAATGACCCCATAAAATTTTATTTATTTCGCCGGTTTTTTTTGAGCGCTTAGCCTATGCAGATAAACAGCGTTTTCTGAGGCTGTTTTGGGGCGGCGATTTCGACTCTCTGGTTGGGAACTGCCGCCGTCCTCGAAAATTACCGATTTACAAACATCATCGCCTATTTTGGGTTGATAGAGTTATACTTTGCATTATGACCAAACAAGCTCTGATCATCGGCTCCGGTATCGCAGGACTTGCCGCCTCCATACGACTGGCCAGCAAAGGCTATCAGGTGGAGGTCTTTGAGGCCAATTCCTATCCTGGCGGGAAGCTGACCGAGATAGCGCAAGCGGGGTATCGATTTGATGCTGGGCCGTCATTGTTTACGTTGCCGGAGCTTGTCGATGAGCTTTTTCTTTTGGCAGGGAAAAAACCGGAAGAGTTCTTCTCCTACCAAAGGCTTGAGTCCATCTGTCGCTATTTTTGGGAGGATGGTACCCGACTGACGGCATGGGCTGATACCGATCGGTTTGGGGTAGAGGTGGAGCAAAAGCTGGGTGAACCTGGGGTAAATGTTCATGAAGCGCTGAGTCGGTCGGCTTTTATCTACAGGCATTTGTCACCCTTGTTTTTGGAAAAATCCCTGCATCGCCTCTCCACCTGGACTGGACCGAAAGCGATGCAATCCTACCTGAAGATGGGGAAACTGGGAATCTTCAATACGATGAATGCAGCCAATGAAAAGCGATTTTCCAATCCGAAACTGGTGCAGCTGTTCAACCGCTATGCGACTTACAACGGGTCGGATCCCTATCAAACCCCGGCAACGCTGAATATCATCCCACACCTGGAATTTGGCAAAGGCGCTTTTTTCCCAAAAAATGGAATGCATGACATTACCCTCAGCGTTTTTAAATTGGCCAAGTCGCTGGGGGTGGAATTTCAATTTAACGCTAGAGTTGAGGAAGTTTTAGTGGAAAAAGGAGTCGTGAGAGGCGTGCGTGTCAGAGGGGAGGAGGTACACGCAGATGTGGTGGTCAACAACATGGACATGGTCAACGCCTACAAGACCATCTTGAGCAAGCAAAAGCAGCCCAAGATGCTGCTCAATCAACCCAAGTCAAGTTCGGCACTGATCTTCTACTGGGGAGTCAGGGCTATTTTTCCAGAGCTTGACCTGCACAACATCCTCTTTTCGGAAGATTATAAAAAGGAGTTTGAACATATCTTCCGAAAAGGATCAATTTACGAAGACCCAACCGTCTACATCAACATCAGCTCGGTTTGCAAGCCTGACGATGCACCTGCCGGCGGCATGAATTGGTTTACGATGATCAATGTGCCCAACAATCAGGGGCAAGACTGGGATATGCTGATAGCTGAAGCACGGAAAAATATTATTGCCAAGGTCAATCGGATTTTGAAGACCGATCTCGAATCCCTCATCGAAGTCGAGGAGATACTGGATCCCAGATCGATCGAATCCAGAACTTCTTCCGCTCAGGGCGCCCTCTACGGCAATAGTTCCAACAACCGAGTTGCGGCTTTTCTTCGCCACGCGAACTTCTCTTCGAACATCAAAAACCTATATTTCTGTGGCGGCTCCGTTCATCCGGGAGGAGGGATTCCGCTGTCTCTGCTGTCGGCGAAGATTGTGGCGGATATGGTCGATTGACTTGCTTGCCGTCGGTTATGCTTCAATAAGTTGAGTTACGGACCCGTCCTTGCGAGGGGCCTTTAATCAAGCTAAAATTGGGCGGGAATTTTACGCCCCGAAGCAATCTCAAAGAAGCAGGTTCTGATTGGGAGACTGCTTCGCTCGTGCCTCGCTCGCAGTGACGTGAGAATCGACAAAGACTGCTCCGTTCGTGCCTCATCGCAGTGACGGGACAGGATGCTCGTACCTCGTTCGCTGATACTGATCACTGCGACTGCCCGCTGACAGTCCCCACCGCTTCCTGCACCAAATCCTGCTCGAATCCTTTTGACATCAGATAGCCGATGACTTTATACTTTTTCTTGAAAGGATCTTTTTCAGGGGTTTGCTCCCATTTTTTCTCTGCTTGGGTAAGTAGCGTGTCGTAGTATTCTTCCGGATCGATCTCCGAAAGTCCCAGTCGAATGCAAGCAGCGCTAATTTGTCTTAATTTCAGTTCTCTAGTAATCCGCGTTCTGCCCCAATGCCTCATCCGAAACTTGCCTCGGGCGAACGACCTCGCGAACCGTTCCTCGTTCAAGAAATCCGCTCCGATCATGTCGCAGATCAATTCCTCTGCAGCATCTCCCTTGATGCCCTTTTCATAAAGTTTGCGACGGGCTTCCCACTGACATCGCTCTTGGTAAGCACAATAGGTTTCCAGTTTTCCCTTGGCTTCATCAGACGACCAGTACTTTTTTGGAGCATCATCCGGGTTATTTTTTCCCCAACTGGACATTTTATGGTAATTTCAAGCCAAAATACCCTTGCTTAATCTTTTTTTCAAACTCCCAAAATTTTAATCCTCTCATGAGAAAGAAAATCGTTGCCGGTAACTGGAAGATGAACATGACCTTTGAAGAAGGCCAAAAGCTCACTTCCGAGATTGTAAATATGTACAAGGATGAAGCTGTAAAAAACGTCATTGCTGTGCTCAATCCTCCTTTTCCCCATATTTTTCCTGTGAAAAAACTGATCGGGGCTACTGAAGGGATCGCTTTGGGTTCCCAAAACTGCTCTGACAAAGACGGTGGTGCCTACACAGGTGAAGTTTCAGCCAAAATCCTGGCGTCTTTTGGGGTTCAGTATGTGATCATTGGACACTCAGAGCGCCGAGAATATTTTAAAGAAAATAACGAACTGCTCGCCGAAAAAGTAAGACAGGCACTTGCACACGGTTTGATTCCGATCTTTTGCTGTGGTGAATCCTTGGAAATCAGAACTGCCGGTACACACGAATCCAACGTGAAGTTTCAACTGACAGAAAGCCTCTTCGGCTTGAGTCCTGAGGACTTTTCCAAGGTCGTAATCGCCTATGAACCGATCTGGGCCATCGGAACCGGCAAGACTGCGACTGCTGATCAAGCCCAAGAAATGCATGCTGCGCTGAGAAGACATATCGCGTCGAAGTTTGGAAAAGAAATCGCCGCAGAAACCTCCATCCTGTATGGTGGAAGCGCCAATCCAGGCAATGCCAAGGAACTTTTCTCCAAGGCTGATGTGGATGGTGGTCTGATCGGCGGCGCATCGCTGAAGTCAAGAGACTTCCTGGATATTATCAAATCATTCTAAATTTTGGAGGGCTGCCATTCGTTGACCTAAGTTGTCAACTTTCCACGGTCAGCCATTTCTTAATCCTAGGTCTGTGTTCTCACAGACCTAGTTATTTATTTACCCTAATATCTTTTCAAAGATCCAATGGATTACCTCGAGTTTAAGATCCAATGCCTAGAAGAATTCCGGGAAATCCTCATCGCCGAATTGGCGGAAATTGGCTTCGATTCCTTCCTTGAGACCGAGGACGGAATCGACGCGTATGCGTCCGAAGCCGATTTTGACCGGGAAAAATTCGACGAGCTCATCTCCAACTATCAGAACGCAGCCCAAATCACGCTCACCGAAGGCATGATGCCAAAGGTCAATTGGAATGAGGAGTGGGAAAAGAACTACGACCCTATTGAAGTAGAAGACTTGGTCTATGTTAGAGCATCTTTTCATACTCCGCAGCCAGGTTTCAAGTACGAGATCGTCATCAATCCCAAGATGTCTTTTGGGACGGGGCATCATGCGACGACCTTTCAGATGCTGAGACATCAGGGCGAAATCGATCATGGCGGCAAACGGGTTTTAGACGTTGGTTCCGGAACAGGAATCCTCGCCATCATGGCTCATTTGCTTGGTGCAAAAGAAGTAGAAGCATTCGACATTGATGACTGGTGCGTGGACAATGGTAACGAAAACTTTGATTTAAATGGCGTTAAGACCCGCATGGGCTTGGGGACGATCCGGGATGTCAATCCGCGGGGAACCTTCGAGATCGTACTAGCCAATATCAATAAGAATGTGTTGCTCGACGAGATGGAAGTCTACGCCGGACTCTTGCCTTCGAAAGGCTTTCTGCTGTTAAGCGGCTTTTACACCGAAGATATCGCGGATTTGCTGGACGCTGCTTCGCCTTATGCCTTGAAGCTCGTGAAGATGTCTTCGAAAGACAACTGGGCTGCGCTGATTCTTCAGAAAAGTTAAAAAACAGTAAAGCTTCGGGGCTAAGGGCTGGATATAAAATCCTAAACCTATCTTTCACGAGGAAATCCAGAGCTCTATTACTTAAGAACAGCCTATTAGAGAGCCCCCGATGCACAGCTGTCTAAAAGGATTTGCGGCTTAAATGACGGAGTACATTCGCAGAATATATATTTCTACATGAACGAATTGATTATTTATTTGGTGCTTTTTGCGGTGGTTTCCGGTCACTGTATTTTGGCCGGAAAGATGTATCGCACAGTGCATAGGGATGCAGACTTGTCGTTCAAAGAGAAAAATGACTGGAAGATGAAGGCATTGGTTTTTCCAGGCTATTTCTGGGGACAGTATCGAAAATTGAAACAGGGCTGAATTAAGTGTTTTGGAAACTTTTTAGCCGCCGAGTTCGCCCGAATCATTCACATTGGGGTTTTTAACCCTATTACCATTGTAAACAAAACTCATGGAGTACGTCTGGAGACAAAAACCCAAAGCTTCACAATCAGCCATCGAGCGGCTCGGCAAGGAGATCAACGTGAACCCTACCCTCGCCAATATGCTGATCAACCGAGGCGTGGAAAGTTTCGAGCGAGCCAAAGATTACTTCCGTCCCGTTCTCGGCCAACTGCATGATCCGTTCCTGATGCAGGACATGGAAGCTGCCGTCAACCGGATCGAACAAGCCGTGCTGAACAACGAGCGGATCATGGTCTATGGAGATTATGATGTGGACGGTACAACGGCGGTGGCGCTGATGTACAGTTTTTTGAGAGGCTTTTACACACAGGTAGAATTTTACATTCCCGACCGATACAAGGAGGGGTATGGGATATCAGAGCGAGGAGTGAGATTTGCTGCCGAGAATGACGTCAAGTTGATCATCGCGCTGGATTGCGGCATCAAGGCGATCGAGAAAGTGGCGCTAGCATCGGAGCTGGGCGTGGATTTTATCATTTGCGATCACCACACGCCTGGGGATACTTTGCCTGCTGCTGTTGCGGTGCTTGACGCCAAAAGAGCCGATTGTAATTATCCTTACAAGGAGTTGAGCGGCTGCGGCGTGGGGTTCAAATTGATCCAAGCCTATGCCAAAAGGCAACGAATGGAGGAATCTACGCTTTATGGCTACTTGGATCTGGTGGTCGTCAGCATCGCTGCCGACATCGTTCCCATTTCTGGAGAAAACCGGATTCTGGCTTATTACGGGCTTGACCGGATCAACAATATCCCGCGACCCGGATTGAAGGCGCTAATCCTCCAAGCCAAGGTCGAAAAGGACATTCAGATCTCGGACATCGTTTTTAAAATCGGCCCGAGAATCAACGCATCCGGGCGGTTGGAACATGCCAAGGCTTCCGTTGAACTTCTCATTGCCCCCAATCTGGACGAAGCCATCGAGCGCGCCAAGCTTGTGGATGAGGTCAATTCGACCCGCCGAAATTTTGACGAGAACATCACCAAAGAGGCCTTTGAGATGCTGGTATTGATGGAGGAAGATGCGGAGTGGAAGTCCACCGTGCTGTTCAAAAACGATTGGCACAAAGGAGTGATCGGAATAGTGGCCAGCCGATGCATCGAGAAATATTACCGTCCGACGATCATCCTCACCGAGTCCAACGGCAAAGCTACCGGCAGTGCCCGCTCGGTCGTAGACTTTGATATCTACGAAGCCATTGCGGAATGTGCTGATTTGTTAGACCAGTTTGGAGGTCATAAATATGCCGCCGGATTGACCCTATCGGTGGAAAATGTTCCAGCATTCCAACGGAAGTTCGAACAAGTAGTCAGTGGGCGGATCGAGGAAGTTCATCGTAAACCCGTGATCGAGATCGACGATGTACTCCTTTTGGATCAGATTAATTACAAATTTCATAGCATTCTGAAGCAGATGGCACCCTTCGGTCCGGGCAATACTGAACCGGTTTTCCGGATTTCCAATGTGTATGCAGATGAGGTGACCGTACTGAAAGACAAGCATCTGCGATTTAAGATCGTGCAGGATGGACAGGTCACCACTCCGGTTTGTCTGGGCTTTGGCATGGCTGATCGAGCCAAAGACCCCGATCTGACCACGGTAAACATGCTGCGCGGCAAGATGCGCTTTGACATCGTTGCCGAGATGCGGGAGAATTTTTTCCGTGACAAAAGTAGCTTGCAACTTTACGTGAAAGACATCAAATTTGACTGATATGATGCTTCGTGCCGAACACTTAGTCAAGATCTACAAAGGCCGCCGGGTGGTCAATGACATCTCCGTGGAGGTCGAGCAGGGTGAGATCGTCGGACTTCTAGGCCCGAATGGAGCCGGAAAGACAACTTCTTTCTACATGATCGTCGGTCTGATCCAGCCCAATGAAGGGAAGATTTTTCTGGAGAACGATCCGATCACCAGTCTCCCGATGTACAAGCGGGCGCAGCTCGGGATCGGGTATCTTGCCCAAGAGGCTTCGGTTTTCAGAAAGCTTTCTGTCGAAGAAAACATCCTCGCAGTGCTGGAAATGACCAAGTTGCCAAAAGCGGCTCAGAAGGAAAAAATGGAAAGTTTGCTGGAAGAATTCAGCCTTACCCACGTGCGGAAAAACCTCGGGATGGTACTTTCCGGAGGAGAAAGAAGAAGAACAGAAATAGCCAGAGCCTTGGCCGTAGATCCGAAATTTGTCCTTTTGGATGAACCATTTGCCGGGGTCGATCCGATAGCTGTGGAGGAGATTCAGACGATTGTAGCCAAACTCAAGACCAAAAATATCGGCATCCTGATCACCGATCACAATGTCAATGAGACCCTTTCTATCACAGACCGGGCCTATTTGATGTTTGAGGGCAAACTGCTCAAGGCCGGAACTGCCGAAGAGCTTGCCGCCGATGAGCAGGTACGAAAGGTATATTTGGGTAGTAATTTTGAGCTTAAACGCAAAGTCTTCAACTAGTGGAGGTAATCAACAGCTTTTTAACCTGGGTTTTCAGAAACCGTATCGGGCAGATTGAAAACTTCAAACTGAACCCTATTCCAGTTCAGGAAGCTACTTTTTGGGAGTTGATCGAGGCGGGCAAATGGACGGAATTTGGTCAGGAATTTGGCTTTGATCGGATTAGATCTTACGCAGATTTTGCTGACAAAGTTCCTGTGCTTGACTACGAAGCTTCTAAGTCTTATTTCGAAAAAACGATGCAGGGGCACCAAAACGTGTTTTGGAATTCTGACATCGAGTGGTTTTCCAAGTCATCCGGCACGACCGGCAGTCGCAGTAAATACATTCCGATCTCGGAGGAAAGTCTCGAAGAATGCCACTACAAGGGTGGTAAAGACATGCTGTCGCTCTATATCTCCAACTATCCCGACACCAAGCTTTTCACTGGGAAAAGCCTCACTATTGGTGGGACTTTGGAGAAAAATCCACTTAACCCAGAAGGAACTGCCAAAGCTGGAGATGTCTCCGCTGTCATCATGCAGAATCTGCCGCTCTGGGTTCAATTCGCAAGAACTCCAAGCTTGGAGACTGCGCTCTTGGGAGATTGGGAGGCCAAGATCGAAAAGATGGCTCGGGAGACTATGAACGAAAATGTCACCAGCATCGCGGGAGTTCCGACTTGGACGATTGTCTTGCTGAGGAGAATTCTTGAGTTAAAAAAGGCGAAAAATATCCTGGAAGTCTGGCCCAATCTGGAAGTCTTCTTTCACGGGGCCGTAGCTTTTGGCCCATATCGCAGCCTTTTCCGGGAGTTGATTCCGTCGGATAAGATGCACTACATGGAGACGTACAATGCCTCAGAGGGATTTTTTGGGATCCAAGATCAGATCGATTCGGATGAGTTGCTGCTCTTGTTGGACTACGGGATTTTCTATGAGTTCATTCCGATGGAGGAGTGGGACATGGAAAGTCCGAAAGTCGTTCCTCTGAGAGAAGTAGAAGTGGGTAAAAACTATGCCGTGGTAATTTCTACCAACGGAGGTCTTTGGAGATACAAGATCGGCGATACCATCAAATTCACTTCGACCCGGCCTTATCGCTTCAGAATTTCCGGTCGCACCAAGCATTTTATCAATGCCTTTGGGGAAGAAGTGATTGTGGAGAATGCCGAGGCCGCAGTTCAGTTTGCTGCCGAAAAAACCCAGGCGACGATCGCCAATTTCACCGCAGCCCCGGTTTACTTCGAGGGAAATGGATCCAATGGAGCGCATGAATGGATCATAGAATTTCAGAATGATCCTGAAGATCTCGAGGAGTTTACCAAACTTTTGGATCAAAAATTACGGCAGGTCAACTCGGATTACGACGCGAAAAGATACAAAGACATCGCGCTGAAGATGCCGATCGTACATCAAGCCAAGCATGGGCTTTTTGAGGCTTGGTTGGGTAGAAAGGGGAAGCTCGGCGGTCAGCACAAGGTGCCAAGGCTTTCCAATTCAAGGGAATATCTGGAGGAGATTTTAGAGATGATGACTTAGACTATGTCTACAGACCATTGTTTACAATAGCCCGGACTCTCGGACAACAAGCTCATTTTGTTAATTCAGAACGCAGAAAAGGCCCAATTCAAAGAAATCCATTCGGATGTTTTTTGAATTGGGCTTACTTTGAAGGCGTATTATTTTCTTTGAATTTCCACGATGTCCAAGGTTCACCTCACCCTCATTTATTCACTTCTTGCTGCCTGTCTGGTGTTGGCCGGATTGGCTTTTTGGCGGGCTCCTTCCTCGATTACCACGACTGAGTATATCACTGCCGAGTCATTGTCTGTACCCCCGCAGCTCAATTTCAGGGACTCCATTCGACTGTTTGAGATTCCTAAGGAGCTCGATTTTGCAGGGGAAAAGGTGCCGTTGGAAAATGGAGATATCCTCGAGCGCCTGGAGCGGGAGATCTATGTCAACGCCTATTGGGAATCCAATATGATTTTGCTTCTAAAGAGGTCTGCGAAATACCTTCCCGAGATAGAGCGAATGTTGAAAGAAAACGGAATTCCGGATGATTTTAAGTATCTGGCTATCGCCGAAAGTGCCCTGATGAATGTCGGATCTCCGGCAGGTGCCAGAGGTTTTTGGCAGATTCTGGAGTCCACCGGCAAAGAATATGGCCTGGAAATCACCCAAGACGTGGATGAGCGTTATCATTTTGAGAAGTCCACCTTGGCTGCCGCAAAGTATTTCCAAAAAGCACATGCGAGATTCGGCGACTGGACTGCCGTCGCGGCGAGCTACAACATGGGGCAAAGTGGTTTTAGCCGGAGGCAAGACGAGCAACTCCACGAAAATTTTTACGAGATGTATCTCAATGACGAAACCAGCCGCTACCTTTTTCGGATTCTTGCTTTCAAAGTGATCTTTGAAAATCCAGGTGCCTTTGGCTTTCATCTTCGAGCCAGCGACTACTATAGAAATCCCCCACTTAAGTCTATTCGCGTCGATGCCGACATCAAAGATTTGCCCAAATGGGCCAAGGATCAGGGCAGTTCCTACAAGGATCTGAAGCTCTACAATCCATGGCTGAGAGACCGCAACTTGAACGTGAAGCGAGGGAAGACTTACGAAATCCAATTGCCGGAATAGCTTGTTTCAAGAACTTTCTATACTACCACCATTAACCTTTTTACAACCAATGAAACGCAGAAATTTTATCCATATGTCAGCTTTAGGAGCAGGAACCTCCCTTTTTGCCGCAGGCTCGGCTTTCGGTATGAGCAAGCCAGATTCTCTCGAAGTCAATCTTGACCGCCTGACTTCCAGAGTCGCGGATGTAGTTCCGATTTCTATGGAGGAGCGTAAAACACGTGTTTCCAAAGCGCAGGAGCTGATGGCAAAAAACGGTTTTGCGGCCATTGTTTTGGACTCGGGCACAACCATGAGCTATTTCACGGGCATGGGTTGGGGACAAAGCGAGCGCCCGATGGTCGTCGTCATTCCAGCCAAAGGCGAAGTGAGCTACATCTGTCCTAAGTTCGAAGAAGACCGATTGGAGGAAATGCTCGCCACAGGAACCAAATTGGGAGACAAAATCTATCCTTGGGAGGAGGACGAAAGTCCCTACGAGCAGATCAAAAAGGCGATTTTGGACGCTGGTGCAAGCTCCGGCAAGATTGGAATGGAGGAGCGGGTTCGGTTCTTCATCGCGGATGGAGTCAGAAAAGTTGCATCGAATTTTGAAGTGGTGAGCGCCGATCCGATTACGATTCCCTGCCGGATCATTAAGTCATCGGCTGAGATTGCGCTCATGCAGCGAGCGACGGATATCACGATCGAGGCGATGACTCTGGGCTTTGCTGCGCTAAAAGAGGGGGAAAGCCCATCTACTTTTTCAAGTGCTGTGGCGCAAGCTCATCAGAAATTGGGCGGAAGGCATGCCTTTGCTTTGGCCAATGCCGGCGAGGCATCCGCTTTCCCGCACGGGAGTTCCCAACCGCAAAAACTCAAAAAAGGCGATGTGGTCTTGGTCGACTGTGGCTGCACGGTGCAGGGTTACAATTCGGATATCAGCCGGACAATTGTCTTTGGCGCGGAGCCGACAGCCCGTCAGTTGGAGATTTGGGACTTGGAAAAAGCGGCTCAGGCAGCAGGATTCAAAGCCGCACAGCTCGGCGCCCCCTTGGAAGCCGTGGATGCCGCTGCGCGAAAAGTCTTGACTGATGCCGGTTTCGGGCCGGATTATAAGTTGCCCGGTTTACCACACCGCACCGGCCACGGGATCGGGATGGATGGCCACGAATGGGGCAATGCCGTCCGAGGGAATAAGCAGATCCTGGAGCCAGGCATGTGCTTCAGTATTGAACCGAACATTTCGATTGTGGGAGAGTTTGGAGTTCGGCACGAGGACTGTGTCTATATGACCGAATCGGGGCCGGTTTGGTTTTCTCAGCCGAGTCCTTCGATCAGCAAGCCTTTTGCCTAAGTAAATAGAAGGGAACCAATTGTCGGATTTCAGGTTACAATCTTTGCGGCTTGATGGCTCGACCCTTCAAAAAATTGTACCTTCGCTGCTTAGTTAATTTTCCCCTTTCCCATGAGTCAAAGCCCTGCTTCACAGGAAGAATTTATAGAAATTTTTGGAGCCCGAGAGCACAATCTGAAAAATCTGGACATCAAAATCCCCCGCAACAAGCTGGTGGTCGTGACTGGACTTTCGGGCAGTGGAAAGAGTTCGCTGGCTTTTGATACGATTTATGCCGAGGGGCAGCGGCGCTACATGGAGAGTTTTTCGGCGTATGCACGCTCGTTTTTGGGTGGAATGGAGCGACCCGACGTGGACAAGATCAACGGCCTCTCGCCGGTGATTGCCATCGAGCAGAAGACCACTTCCAAAAATCCCCGTTCGACGGTCGGCACGGTGACTGAAATATACGATTTCATGCGTCTTTTGTACGCTAGAGCTGGGGAGGCCTATTCCTATATGACTGGGAAAAAGATGATCCGTCAGACTGAGGATCAGATCATCGAGCAGTTGTTTTCCAAGTTTTTGGATAAAAAGCTCTACATCCTTGCTCCAGTGGTCAAAGGTAGAAAAGGACATTACCGGGAGCTTTTCGAGCAGATCCGCAAGATGGGCTTTTCCAAAGTGCGCGTGGATAATGTAGTCATGGATATCGTGCCCAAGATGCAGCTCGACCGATACAAGATCCACGACATAGAAATCGTCATCGACCGGATCGTGGCGGAAGAATCGGACCGATTCCGCATCACTCAATCGCTGAAAGCCGGGTTGCAGCATGGGAAGGGTGTGATCATGATCCGCGAGGAAGATGGAGAAATCCATCATTTTTCCAAGTACCTGATGGATCCGGAAACCGGGCTTTCCTACGACGAGCCGGCTCCCAATTCCTTTTCATTTAACTCTCCGTATGGTGCTTGTCAGACCTGCAACGGCCTGGGAATAACTGAAGAAATCACCCGGGAAAGCATTATTCCTGATCCGAGCCTAAGCATCACCCGTGGCGGCATTGCCCCGTTGGGAGAGTATCGTGACATCTGGATTTTCAAAAAAATCGAGGCGATCCTGAAGCATTACAAATGTAGCATGAGTACGCCGATCAAGGATCTCCCTGAGGAAGTGGTGCAGGTCTTGCTCTTTGGAGACAAAGTAGAGGTAGCGGTCGATTCGGTGAAATATCCGGGCACACAATGGCATACGACCTTCGAAGGGATAGTCAATTTTCTTCAGAAATATCAGGAAGGATCTTCCGATAGGATTCAGGAATGGGTCAGTGAATTTACCGTGACCAAGACTTGTCCAGACTGCGACGGCTATCGTCTAAAGAAGGAAGCGCTGCACTTCAAGATCGACGAAAAACACATCGGCGAACTGGCCGTGATGGATATCAGAAGTTTGGGCGAATGGTTTGAGGGCTTGGAAAGCCGAATGACCGAAAAGCAGCAAATCATCGGTGCAGAAGTGCTGAAGGAGATCCGAAAGCGGATCGGCTTTTTGCTGGATATCGGACTGGATTATCTGTCGCTGAATCGACCGCTGCGCACGCTTTCCGGTGGCGAAGCCCAGCGAATTCGCTTGGCCACCCAGATCGGTACGCAGCTCGTCGGTGTTCTTTATATCTTGGACGAACCCAGCATTGGCCTGCATCAGCGAGACAACGAGAAGCTGATCAAGGCCCTCCAAAGTCTTCGTGACTTGGGTAATTCAGTTCTGGTCGTGGAGCACGACAAAGACATGATGCTGGCTTCGGATTTTGTGCTCGACATGGGGCCGGGAGCCGGACGACATGGCGGGCATGTGGTCGCAGCTGGCAAACCCAGCGAGATCTTCAACAACGGCTCAGTCACGGCGAGATACCTCAGCGGAAAGATCGGCCTGCCGATACCAAAAGAGCGAAGAAAAGGAAAAGGAACCAGTTTGGTGCTGAAAGGAGCTACAGGCAACAACCTGAAAAATGTGACCTTGGCACTTCCACTAGGCACCTTAATCTTGATCACGGGTGTATCTGGAAGCGGGAAAAGTACGCTGATCCACGAGACGCTGTATCCGATTTTGAATCGGGAGTTTTACAATTCCAAAAAGGAGCCGATGCCATTCAAAAGCATCGAAGGGCTGAAGGAACTCGACAAAGTCATCGAGGTCGATCAGTCTCCAATCGGCCGGACTCCGCGATCCAATCCCGCAACCTATACCGGTGTTTTCTCCGATATCCGGACGCTCTTTACCGAATTGCCGGAAGCCAAAATCCGTGGATACAAGCCGGGTCGTTTTTCCTTCAATGTCAAAGGGGGAAGATGCGAGGACTGCGAAGGTGCCGGCATGAAGCTGATCGAGATGGACTTTCTCCCCGATGTCCACATTCCCTGCGAGACCTGTAAAGGCAAACGCTACAATCGGGAAACATTGGAAATCCGATTTAAGGGGAAATCAATTTCCGACGTCCTGGACATGACCGTGGAGCAGGCGGTGGAGTTCTTTGAATTTCAGCCTAAAATACTCCGAAAGATCCGCACGTTAAGCGAGGTCGGCTTGGGCTATATCACCTTGGGTCAGCATGCTACCACACTCTCTGGAGGTGAGGCACAGCGGGTTAAGTTGGCGACCGAGCTCTCGAAGAAAGACACTGGAAAGACTTTCTACATCCTCGATGAGCCTACAACCGGACTGCATTTCCAGGACATCGATCTCTTGATGGGAGTCTTGCAAAAATTGGTTGAAAAAGGGAACACGGTCTTGATCATCGAGCATAATCTGGACGTGATTAAAGTAGCCGACCGGGTTATCGACTTAGGGCCTGAGGGCGGAAACAAAGGCGGCGAAATCGTTGTACAGGGAACACCCGAGGAAGTTGCTGCGCATCCCAAAAGTCATACCGGTAGATTTCTTAAGCTCGAGTTAAACTCGTGAAAATAGCTCGAAAATCAAGTGTCTCAGCCTTCTATCAAAATATGAGCGAGCGATCCTCCGGCACGGCTAACTTTGTACCAGTTATGAACAGAGTTGGGCTTTACTGGTTGTTGCAAATCTTGGGCTGGGGATGTTTTGCCTTTGTCAACATTTTTTTTGCCTCGCTTTCACAGGGAATTACGCCAGTGCAGCTATGGGCGTTTGTAGTGCTTGCTGCATTTTACCTCCTGTCTACGCATGCCTTTCGACATTTGGTCAAGCGGTATGGGTGGTTTAGGTTTGGAATTTTCAGGTTACTGTTCCAGACTATTTTGGCCTTGCAGATTTTGGCCGTTGTCAATGTCCTTGCACAAATCCTAATCAACCTGGCTTTCGGAACATTGAAGCCAGAAGATGATTTTAGATTTCTGGTGATCTCTGTCAACCTGTTTGTCAGTTTCCTCTACTATGCCTTTTGGTTTTTACTGTATTTCCTGTTCCATTTTCTGGACAATTATAACAGTGGCCTGAGGTACGAAGCCAAGATCAACGAGATTCGGCTCAACCACCTGAAGAGCCAATTGAATCCGCATTTTATCTTCAATGCGTTGAACTCGGTGCGTGCCTTGGTCGATGAAGATCCCGAGAAAGCCAAGTCTGCGATCACCAAAATCTCCAATATGCTGCGGTTTTCGCTCATGATGGACAAAAAGCAAGTCATCGATTTTGCCGATGAAATGGCGACCGTCAAGGACTATTTGGCTTTGGAATCCATCCGATTTGAAGAGCGGCTGGAAGTGGTGTACCTGATTGAAGAGGAATCTTACAGCTACAAAATCCCGCCAATGATGCTTCAGACTATTGTGGAAAATGCCATCAAACACGGAATATCCAATCTGGTCAAAGGTGGCTTGATCGAGATCAAGTGTCGGGAGGGACTCGAAAATGAGTTGTATATTCAAGTGAAAAATAGCGGGTTTCTCAATTCGAACGCTAAAAAATCCAAACGAGAGGGCGGAGGACACGGATTGGAAAACACTCGACAACGGCTCAAGCTGCTCTATGGAGAGGAGGCGAGTTTTCGGATTTTCAACTCCGGAAGCCAATTCGTGATCACTGAAATCAAAATTCCCAAACAAAGAGTTACTTTAGAATATCAAACTCAACAACTATGAGAGCCATTGTAATAGACGATGAAAGACTTGCGCGTAAAGAATTAATCAACCTTCTCAACCAACTTGAAACTGTGGAAGTGGTAGGAGAGGCGGTCAATGTGGATGATGCCAAAGAAAAAATCGAACAGCTTCAGCCTGATGTTATTTTTCTCGATATCCAGATGCCGGAGAAAACGGGCTTTGACCTGCTGGAGGAGTTGGATCATGTTCCGCATGTCATCTTCACCACCGCTTACGATGAATATGCCCTTAAGGCATTCCAAGTAAATGCCTTAGACTATCTGCTCAAACCCATCGAACCAAAAAGGCTGGAGGATGCGATCAACAAACTACTGGGCAAAATCGAAGAGGTATCCAAAAGAGATGAGGAATCTTCAGTTAATCTTAAGAAGCTAACTCTTGAAGACCAAGTTTTTGTAAAGGATGGGGATCGCTGCTGGTTTGTCAGGTTGTCCAATGTGCGACTATTTGAATCAGACGGCAATTACATCAAAGTGTATTTTGACAACTTTAAACCGATGATCCACAAGTCGCTGAATGCGCTGGATGAACGCTTGGATGAGAAATCTTTTTTTCGCGCTAGTCGGAAACATATCATCAACTTGGGTTGGGTCGAGGCCATTGAACCTTGGTTTAACGGGGGCTTGGTGGTGACGCTCAAAGGTGGTGACAGGATTGAAGTAAGTCGTAGACAGGCTGCTCGGTTTAAAGAAATGATGAGCCTTTAATTTTTTCATAGGCAAAAAAAGGTATTTGATTTTCCGAAGAAAAAATTCACCTTTGATTATCGGTGATTTTAGCAAGCCGAAAACTATTTTTCTAATCCAATCACTAACCCTATGAAAGAAGAACGAATATTAATAGTTGAGGATGATCTGAGTATTGCAGAGAACATACAAGAAATACTCGAACTTTTGGGCTATGTGAATATCGACATTGCAAACTCTGCGAATCAGTGCATCAAAGTTATCAAAAAGTATCGGCCCGATCTGATCTTCATGGATATCAAACTGAAGGGCGACAAGGACGGGATCGAGCTGGGAGAAATAATCAAGCAAATGGTCGATGCGCCCCTTGTCTTTGTGACTTCCTACAGTGATCCCACGATCATCGAGCGGGCCAAGCGAATTGCTCCTGCGGGATTCATTGTCAAACCCTTTAATACCAACGACATTCACGCCATCGTGGAGATTGTGCTCTACAATAAGCGTACAAAGCCAGCACCGGAAGCGGCTGTCATAAAATCCGGTACTGAAAGTCCATTTCTAGTCAATGATGCCGTGTTTATTAAGGCGGACAATGCCTTTGAGCGCGTCCACTACGACGATATTTACTATGTGGAAGCCAATGGCAACATGGTCACTATCTTTACCAAAAACCGGGAATACAGCATTAGGAAATCCATGAAGGAGATTGAAGATATCCTTCCGGCTCACCTTTTTCTAAGAGTTCAGAAGTCCTACATCGTCCACTTAGGTCAGATCGAGAGTTTTAATACCAAGGAGATCATGCTTGTGCAAGGTGGCGTGATCCAAGTAGGCCGTCAATACTATAATGGGTTTCTGGCCAAATTGAATACCATTACTGAAAGCTGATAAGCAGATGGCCTCTGGGTTTTGAACCCTTGGAGGGTTTGTCCCTTCCTAAAACAAAAAGGCGGGTAATAACCCGCCTCTTTAGATTAACCAAACAATCAACCAAATTAACCCTTACGAGGTTTTTCTTTAGGAGGTCCCGGAAGTCCGGGACTTTTCAATTTTGTAGATGCTGACCTGATGGATTTCAGGATTTTTGTCAGTTTCAAATCCGATTTGTGGAGTTGGTTTAGTAAGTTCAAATCGGGCAGTTTGCTGTGCAAGGCTGGTTTCAGCTTTTGCTTTGAGCACGATAGTGATTGCCATCGCAAATCCCAGTGCCGCACAGACGTTTTTTTGAGAAAAGATTGCAGTAGTCATGGCAGTAATAATGTTGGTTTGTTTTGTATATCTCCTTATGCCAAAAGGCGACCAAACTCTAAAAAAGGCCTTGATTTATCAGATTAGCCCTTTTTGAGTTTTGTGCCTGTTCGCTTGCGTACACCATACTGCCAATGGCGGACAAAAAAGTTGGCGACGTTTGGTTACATAAAAATGGTGGCAAATTCAGCAAATCTGCGAAACTGTGTCTTTTCAATAAAAAAGGCGCAAGTCCCAAGCCTTGCGCCAATGTTGAAATAGATTCAATTTATGGAGCTACAGTAACTCATTCGCCAAATTAGCCAACTCAGATCGTTCGCCTTTCTCCAGCTTGATGTGCGCATAGAGAGGATGGTCTTTGACCCGATCAATCAGGTAAGACAGGCCATTGGATTGTGAATCTAAATACGGCGTATCGATTTGGAAGACGTCGCCGGTAAAGACGATTTTCGTATTTTCCCCGGCTCTGGAGATGATAGTCTTGATCTCATGTGGTGTCAAGTTTTGCGCCTCATCCACGATGAAGAAGATATTTGAAAGCGATCTGCCCCGAATGTAGGCCAAAGGTTGAATGACCAGCTTTTCCTGATTAACCAGTTCGCTGATCTTTTGAAATTCCTTATCGGTCTCCTTGTATTGATTTTGGATAAACTTCAGGTTGTCCCAGAGCGGCTCCATGTAGGGATTGAGCTTGGATTTGATATCGCCAGGTAGGTAGCCAATGTCTTTATTGGAAAGCGGGACGATCGGTCTTGCCAGAAAAATTTGCTTGTATTCCCTTCTTTGCTCCAATGCTCCGGCGAGTGCCAGCAAAGTCTTTCCAGTACCCGCCACCCCTTGGATCGAAACTAGCTTGATGGCCGGATTCATGATCGCATGCAGGGCAAAGGTTTGCTCTGCATTCTTCGGTTTGATATTGTAGGCCAGTCGCTTATCTACCCGTTCGAGTACATTTTCCTCTGAGTTGAAGTAGGACAACACCGAGTTCTTCTCATTTTTTAGGATGTAGAAGGCATTTGACTTGCGCTTTCGCGTCCCCAGGATATTTTTGGCTTCGACGTATCCCTGCTCGTAAAGCTTGTTGATAGATTCGGGATCCACATCGTCCATCACATATTTCCCCGTGTTTTCGAGCTCAGTGATATTTTTGATTTTCCCGGTTTCGTAGTCTTCGGCGTTTACATTCAGCGACTTGGCCTTCAGTCTGAGGTTGATATCTTTGGAGACCAAGATAACCTTCCGGGTCGTCTCGGTTTCCATGAGATGCACGGCGACGTTAAGGATTTTGTTGTCGTTTTTGTCATCGCCAAAGATCTCGATAGCATTCCTCTCATTTTTTGGATGCTGCATCATGACCTTGAAGTTGCCTTTGGTCTTTCCGTTGAGCGGCGTCCATTCATGAATCATGTGATCCGCGGACAGCTTATCCAGCAATCGGATAAATTCACGGGCTTCAAAATTCTTGGTGTCATTGCCCTTCTTGAACTGGTCAAGTTCCTCCAGCACGGTGATCGGGATTACGACGTCGTGCTCGGCAAAATTCATGATGGAGTTGTGTGCATAAAGGATCACGGACGTGTCCAGCACAAAGATTTTCCGATCTTTATCGGACTTGGCTCTAGGCATGCGCAGGAAAATTGGAGTGGTACTGTGTAGAATTAATTTAGAAAAATATCCCTATGAAAAGCTAGGAATCCCAAATAAATAATGGTTAAGAATTGTCAAATAGTAGGTACCGAATTGACAGTCAAATTGATAAAAATGATTACAAAGTAGCGAAGGTGATAAAGATTTAGGACAATTACTGCGCCTGAATCTTTATCACCTCTACTACGCTGCCAATTTAAGTCCTAATCCAGCAAAGCCCGAATGTCTTCGTTGTCCAAGCTTTTCATAAAGCTCTCTTCATTGCTAATCAGCTCGCCCGCGAGGGCAAGCTTGCGGTCTTGGAGCGCCATGATTTTTTCTTCGACAGTGCCTCTGGTGATGAATTTGTAGATGATGACCTTGTTTTCCTGACCGATTCGGTGCGCACGGTCGATGGCCTGAGCTTCTACCGCCGGATTCCACCAAGGGTCCAGCAGAAACACGTATTCAGCTTTAGTGAGGTTCAATCCCACTCCGCCAGCTTTGAGAGAGATGAGAAATACTTTGATATTTTCATCGTTTTGGAAACTCTCAACTTGGCCCTGTCGGTCTTTGGTGGCACCATCTAGGTATGCGTATGGGATGTTATTTTCATCCAAATAGGCACGAACAATACTCAGGTGTCTTACGAATTGGCTAAAGACAAGTACTTTATGATTTTCAGAGATCGTCTCCTGCAGCATGTAGGTGATGTCCTCCAGCTTTCCGGAACCGTCTTCATAGTCTGGTCTGGTGAGTTTGGGATGGTTGGCGATCTGGCGCAGCTGAGTCAGGCCGCGAAGGAGAGTAAACTGCTGCGTGCCTCTGCCACCGCCATCGAGTTCACCAATGATTTTTTCCCGGTAGTAGGTTTTGATCTCCTGATACACCTTTTCCTGCTCCGGTGTCATGTCGGAGTATTTGACGTTGGTAAGCTTTTCGGGTAGGTCCTTGGCGACTTGTGACTTCAATCTCCTGAGGATAAAGGGCTTAATCATCGCATTAAGGCGGCTGGCCTTTTCGCGATCGTTTTGCTTTTCGATCGGCACGAGATATTGCTTTTTGAAGAGATTCTGATTGCCCAATAGTCCCGGGTTGACGAAGTTCATCTGGGACCAGAGATCCATGGTACCATTCTCCACCGGCGTACCGGTGAGGATAAGTCGACGCTTGCTTTTAAGCTTGTTGACCGCGGTTGCGATGTTGGACGTGGGGTTTTTGATAGCCTGCGATTCGTCCAGGATGACGTAGTTGAAATAGAAGTCCTTGAGGATATCAATGTCCATCCTCACGATCCCATAAGAGGTCAGCACGACGTCGTAGCCTCTGAATTTCCAGGGATCTTTGAGACGCTGCGTGCCGGAGTACACCAGAATATTCAGGTCTGGAGTGAATTTTTTAGCCTCCAGTTCCCAGTTGTAAATCAGGGAAGTAGGCATCACGAGCAGAGAGGTGAATCCCGGATTTTCTGCTTTCTCATGTGCCAAGAGAGCCAAAGCCTGGACCGTCTTCCCTAGACCCATGTCATCTGCCAAGCATCCGCCAAATTGATAGTCGTTCAAAAAACGCAGCCAGTTGTATCCCGCATGCTGATAGGGGCGGAGAATTCCTTCGAAATTGTCAGGAAGCTCGTAATCGTCAATCGCATCGAAGTTTCTCAAACGCTCGAGCTTGAGGCTGAGGTTGAGTCGGATCAATTCCCCGTTTTGGAGTTCGCGTGCGAATGCCAGGTGATGTTTGCGCAGGACGAGTTCCTCAGCAGAGCGCTCCTCAATGAAGTTGAACAACTCCGAATAATTCACAAACCAAGATGCGGGGATGACGGCGGTTTCCCCGTTTGGAAGTTCAAATTCGCTTTTCCCCTGCATGATCAGTTTTCTGATCTTGACGAAAGGAACCAAGTAAACGCCGAATTTTATTTGAGCTTTGACGTCAAACCAATCGATATTTTCATTGACTTCAATCGTGATTTGGGCTTTGCCGATATGGAATGTTTTGCCGCTTAGGCTACCCCGCTGCTCGATTTTTATCTTGTTTTCCTTCAAGTAGTCTTCGTAGTTCCCCAGCCATTCGAAGGCCTTGGTCTTGGGCAGGGCGAATTTTCCATGGGAAAAAACCATCTGTTTTTTCTTCAGGATAGTCTCAAATCTTTTTTCGATCTGGTCACTTCGGATGGTTTTCCAGTAGGTAAATTCTCCGTCTTTTTCTTCAAACCGACAGGAATTTCCGCTGCCTTCTTTGTCCTTTGACATGATCTCAAAGTCAAATTCTCCATACTTAAATCGAAGCTGGAAGACGATTACATCCTCATTCGTGGTGTCTAAATCTTCTCCGAAAAGGTCAGCCCCAGTTCCGCCAGGGAGTTCATTGAAGGTGAGTAGTGCCTCCGGCGTACCCTGCTCGGTGTGAATCTGAAAGCCTGTCGGATACACGTCAAACTGAGTGATGAGGGCCGTCACAAACTTTCGGTAGTACTGCGGCTCAAACTTGCGCTCAACCATAATCCGGCTTTTGGTCAGAAAAGGTTGGAGTTTTTTGCCATCGATTTCCTTGTCGAAGTGATAGAGTTGCTGGTTGACGATTAGCCATGCGGGATCCTTGCAGATCAGGTATCCGTCCTTGTGCTGCCATTCGAGCGGCCTGCCCTCGTGTTTGACTCGGGGGTAATATTGAGTGTTATATTCTCCTTTTTCGAAGTGAAAAACAATCTTTGCGGGCTCGGTGTTCACTTCGATTTCCTTCCAAACCGGGTTGCCGTCAGAGGCCATTTCGAATAGCCGCTTGCCCTTCAACAGTGGCAGAATCTTGGATCTTTTGATTTCAAGATTTCTGAACACCAGCTCTTGGATCGTTTTATCCTCTGTTTTTGAGTCAAAAATTTTGGCTAAATATTCCTTGGGACGCAGGTTGTTCTTTTTCATGTATGGCTTGATGACCACCTCCGGCTGCATGGAATCCATCAGCTTGATCAGGGCATAGTCCGTCTTGTCTATTCCGGAATCAAAATCCGCCGCGTTGGCAGAACTTATATTTTGATAGGCGAGCGAGAGTCTTCCCTTTTCATCCAGTTGCACCGCGAAAGATTCGAATAGCAATCCTAAATATTCATGACTGAAAATGGAATATACTATTTGAAACGGTCGGTCTGAATGAACTATCATAATAATAGGGTTATATATAGCAAATGAAATAAGATGCTCGTGCTATATATTTGGGGATTAAGGTTAGTATAGGGGTATACAAATCGGAAATTACTCAAAAAGCGCTCTCATTTGAGAAGTAAGCTCAAATTTTTTTAAGAAAAGTCATAAAAAAGGCCCAAAATTTAAAAATTCGGGCCTTAGATTGGATTATTTCTGAACTCAATAAGGTGTCTCTGATTTTTCAGAAGTAGTTTCCTCTATTTTTTCAGGGAAAAAGCGGTTTTGGAAAATCAAAATTATTGCTACTCCTATAAATATAGATGCATCTGCTACGTTGAAGATCGGCCAAAGCGCAGTATAACTACCTCCCCACAGGGGAACCCACTCGGGTACATAACCTTCCCATATGTCAAAGTAAAACATGTCTACTACCTGGCCATGAAACCAGGCAGTTGGGGCATTATAAGGGGCATTGTCGAGCCAAACGCCGTAGAAGATCGAATCGACCAAGTTGCCGATCGCACCACCGAGTATCATTGCGATACATAGAATATAGACCGGGTGATTTTTTTTGTCGATGATATAGGTGAGGTAGTAGCCGATCCCTACCATCGCCACCAGCCGGAAGGAGGTCAGGATCATCTTGCCATACTCTGAGCCCAGCTCCATCCCAAAAGCCATCCCTGGATTGGTGGTGTAGTGAAGCTTAAACCAGTCTCCGAAAATCGGGATTTGACCCGGGGTGCCAAAGTCCATCTCAAAATGTACCAGCATCTTAACCACCTGATCTATCGCAATCACCAATAGGGCAATCCCGAAATATTTGATATACTTATTATTCATCTGTTGCAGGCTTAGACCTTTTCTACTTTTACGGCCAATTCGAACTCATCCATATCCAATACGGTTCCGTTTGTGATTTCGCTCAGCGTTAGTTTCAACGCCTGGGTTTCGGACTGGATGTACTGACCGAAGGCGCTGACGGCAGCATTTACCTGTTCGTTGTCTTCGGACACAATGATGTTGATTTTATCCTGCACTTCCAATCCCATCTCTTTTCGCAGATTTTGGATCCGGTTGACCAAGTCTCGGGCCACACCTTCCTGTCGAAGCTCGTCAGTCAAGGTCACGTCCAGGGCCACAGTCACACCTTGATCGGTAGCGACTGACCAGCCCGGAATATCTTGGGACGTAATCAGAACTTCGTCTAGAAGCAAGTCGAAAGACTCCCCTTCAATCGGTATTGCGATCTTGCCGTCCCGCTCAATCTGAGCGATGTCCTCCTGTGTCCATGTGTTGATAGCTGCGACCACGAAGCGCATCTTCGGACCCAACTTTTTACCTAAAACAGGGAGGTTGGGTTTTACATTTTTTACCAATACTCCGGATGCATCATCCAGGAATTCGATGGTTTTGATGTTGACTTCGGACTTGATCAGCTCACTTACATGTTCGATCTGTGCTTTTGTTTTTGCAGAAAGCACAGGAATCAGAATTCTTTGCAGCGGCTGACGCACTTTCAGTTTTTCTTTCTTTCGCAGGGAGTGAACCAATGAGGAAATATTCTGGGCCAGGCTCATGCTTTCTTCCAGATCTGCGTTGATTAGCGCTTTGTCAGCAGAAACCCAATCAGTGAGGTGGACGGACTCTGCTCCATTTTCGCCAGCTTCATTCAGGTTCTTGTACATCCAGTCTGCATAGAATGGAGCAAAGGAGGACATCAGTTGGCTAAGTGAGAGCAGGCACTCGTACAGGGTCTCGTAAGCGGCCTGTTTGTCGGAATTCATGTCACCTCTCCAGAAGCGTTTTCTTGCGAGACGTACATACCAGTTGGACAGCTGATCCACCGTGAAGTTCATGATGGCTCGCGTCGCTTTGGTTCCGTCGTAATTGTCCATCGCCTCTTCCACCTCAGCGATCAGAGTCTGAAGTTTGGAGATGATCCACTGATCGAGCTCGGCCCGTTGCTTGACCGGCACCGCATTGGACTGGTCATAGACGAAGGCATCGAGATTGGCGTACAGCGCGAAGAAATTGTAGGTGTTTTGAAGCGTGCCAAAGAAGCGTCGCTGCACCTCTGTCACTCCGTCCAGGTTGAACTTGAGGTTGTCCCAAGGGTTGGCATTGCTGAGCATGTACCATCTGAGGGCATCCGGGCCGTACTCTTCCAAGGTCTTGAAAGGATCGACCGCGTTGCCCAGTCGCTTGGACATCTTGTTGCCGGCTTTGTCCAGTACGAGACCGTTAGCGATTACATTTTTGAAGGCTACGCTGTCAAACAGCATCACAGCGATGGCATGGAGCGTAAAGAACCAACCCCGAGTCTGATCCACACCTTCGGCGATGTAGTCCGCAGGATAGTTGGCTTTGAAGATGTCTTCGTTTTCGAATGGATAATGCCACTGCGCATAGGGCATAGCTCCAGAGTCAAACCAAACGTCGATCAGATCTGCTTCGCGGAACATCTTTTCGCCTTTGGCAGAAACCAAGATCACGTCATCGACATAGGGTCTGTGCAGGTCGAGCTCCTTGCCTTCGTAAGGAGATTTTTCCATAAAACCCGCTGCTATCGATTGCTCGATTTCGGCATTCAATTCGGCGATGGATCCTATGCATTTCTCCTCTGTGCCGTCGCTGCTTCTCCAGATCGGCAGTGGCGTGCCCCAGAAGCGGGAGCGGCTAAGGTTCCAGTCCACGAGGTTTTCCAGCCAGTTGCCAAAACGGCCTGTGCCTGTTGCCTCTGGCTTCCAGTTGATGGTCTTGTTGAGCTCGACCATGCGATCCTTGTAGGCGGTGGTTTTGACAAACCAGCTTTCCAGCGGATAGTAGAGGATCGGCTTGTCGGTTCTCCAGCAATGCGGGTAGGTGTGCTCGTATTTTTCGACCTTGAAGGCTTTGTTTTCATTCTTGAGGATAATCGAGATGATTACATCGGTGTTTTTGTAGTCCGTTGCAGTTTCATCGTCCTCTGTGTAGTTTTTCACATAGAAGTCGTCCACACCATACTCTTTGTGTGCGGTGATTCCATGTTCTTTCATTTTTGCAGTCAAATATTTCCCGACTACCGGCAGAAATTTGCCACGCTTATCCACGACCGGAATCTCATTGCCGAGCTCGTCTTGGACAAAGACTCCCGGCACCTTGTTTTGTACCAAAGTTCGAAAGTCATCCGCACCAAAAGCTTTGGCCAGGTGGACGATACCCGTACCGTCTTCGGTAGTGACGTAGTCTCCGGATACGACAGTAAAGGCTGGATTTGGAAGCGCCAAGGCCTCGATTGGAAATAGCTGCTCGTATTCCCAGCCCAGCATGGCTTTGCCTTTGAATTCTTCAATGACTTCGAAAGGGATCAGCTTATCCCCAGCTTGGTAATCTTCGATTTTGAGGTCCGCAGCCTTAGGATTGAGATAGGCGTTCATTCTGGCTTTTGCCAAGATTGCCGTTACTGCCTCAAAGGTGTAAGGGTTGAAAGTTTTCACTTTCACGTAATCCAAGTTCTCGCCGATGGCAAGCGCCGAGTTAGAGGGCAGTGTCCAAGGCGTGGTCGTCCAAGCCAGGATGTAGGTGTTTGCCTCACCTTTCAGTTTAAACTGAGCGGTGATTGACGTATCCTTCACGTCCTTGTAGGTGCCCGGTTGGTTTAGCTCGTGGGAGGAAAGGCCAGTGCCTGCCGCAGGTGAATAAGGCTGGATGGTGTAGCCTTTGTAGAGGAGATCTTTCTCATAGAGCTTCTTTAGTAAGCTCCACAGCGACTCGATGTACTTTGGTTCGAAGGTGATGTATGGATCGTCCAGGTCGACCCAATAGCCGATTTTTTCTGTAAGGTCATCCCATTCACCCTTGAAGCGCATGACCGTCTCGCGGCATTTGCGGTTGTATTCCTCGACAGAGATTTTCTTACCAATGTCTTCCTTGGTGATGCCGAGTTCTTTTTCGACCTGAAGTTCTACGGGCAGGCCATGGGTATCCCATCCGCCCTTGCGTTTCACTTGGAAACCTTTCAGGGTCTTGTATCGGCAAAAAATATCCTTCAGGGCTCTGGCCATCACATGGTGAATGCCGGGAGTGCCATTGGCCGAAGGCGGTCCTTCAAAGAAGGTGAAGGTCTCCGCTCCCTCCCGGTTGGTGATGGACTTTTCGAAAATCTGATTTTCTTTCCAATACTGAAGGACGGATTCTCCGATTTGCGGATAATCCACCTGCTTAAATTCCTGGTACGTTTTCACAATTTCCTTTCTTAAGGGCGAGTAGGTGAAGAAAAGCGAAGGGCTAGATGGCCATGCCGCTCAAAACAAGGCACAAAGATAGAAGAATTGGGCTTTTTGGAGAGAAGGATTTTTAAAATACACCCACATCAGGCGAACTGTTCGGGGAAATAATTTTTTGATTGGCCAAAACTTCTATCTACCCTGTCCGGGAAAAACAGAAATCAACAACCGAAATCCTTTTGACGATAACCTATTTCACTGATCCTCAGCTGGCCTTATTTTTGTGCCAAAAAATCTACCAGCGGTCGGAACTTATTTTCCGGTTTCGCCTATTTTAATCGACTCAATCATCACTCAAAATCTCACTTTTATGACCGAACAACAGAAACAAGCACTGGAAGAAGCAATCGCCGCTTTGAAAGGAAAATTGACCGGAGACATGTTTGCAGACATGGAGGCTCGGGACGAAATCCACAATCTGGAGATGCAACTCAAAGGAGTGAAGCCGATAGATTCGCACTTCGATTGCATTGGCTGCGGAAGCTAATATTCACGGATTTGGCTAGCTACTTCATTATATATAAGCCCTTCGGGGTTTTGACACAATTCAGCGGAGAGGGGCCCACATTGGCCTCTCTCGGCGATTTTCCCCGGGATGTGTATCCGGTCGGCCGTCTGGACAAAGACAGTGAAGGCCTTCTCCTCATCACCGATGACAAGGTGCTCAACCACCATTTGCTTAATCCACGCTTCGGGCATCAGCGTACTTACTGGGCGCAGGTGGAGGGGATTCCGACGCCAGAGGCTTTGGCTAAGCTGCGCTCTGGTGTCACGATCAATGTCGATGGGAAAGACTACAAGACCAAACCAGCTTTGGCAAAAATCCTTGATCCGGTACCCGTTTTACCCGAGCGGAATCCGCCGATTCGCTATCGGGCCTCGATCCCCGACGCCTGGATAGAGTTGACTTTGATCGAGGGGAAAAATCGCCAGGTGAGGAAGATGACTGCTGCAGTGGGATTTCCGACGTTAAGGTTGGTGCGTTTTTCCATGGAAAAAATCAACATTTCGGGTATGCAATCCGGAGAAATCCTGGAGCTGGATGAGAAGACGGTGTATCATCAGCTGGGTTTGACAGGCTTTGCAAAAACCGGCAACGCGTCCTCCAAGAGCCGAGGTGGGAGGCGATCTTAAAAAATCCTAAAATGACCGCTTAACCAAGGCATTTCCACTTATCATTGATAAGATTGTCCTTTGGTACAAAATCCCCTATTTTAGGCCAGCCGAATCAGGCATCTAATATTAGTTTTCATGCATCAGGAAAAAATCGCCGAAGTAATTCAGGAAGTAAAAAAGGTAGTGGTAGGACAGGATAAGATGGTCAACCGCCTTTTGATTGGACTTTTCACCAACGGACATATCCTACTTGAAGGGGTGCCGGGCTTGGCCAAAACCCTCACTGTGAATACCCTGGCCAAGGTACTGCATCTGGATTTCAACCGAATTCAGTTTACGCCGGATTTGCTGCCATCCGACTTGATCGGGACGATGATTTACAATCAGCAGACGGCGACTTTCGAAGTGAAAAAAGGCCCTATCTTCTCCAATGTTATCTTGGCTGATGAGATCAATCGATCGCCGGCGAAGGTTCAGTCCGCCTTGCTGGAAGCCATGCAGGAAAAACAAGTAACGATCGGGGAAACCACCTTTGCCCTTGACAGACCCTTTTTGGTTTTGGCTACTCAAAACCCAGTAGATCAGGAAGGAACCTATCCATTGCCAGAAGCTCAGGTAGATAGATTCATGATGAAAGTCCACATCGACTATCCGAGCAAAGCCGACGAAATGGAAGTCATGCGCCGGATGTCTAATATGCAGTATACTTCCGAAGTCAGACCGATCTTATCCAAGCAGGATATTTTTGACATCCGAAGTGAGATCAACGGGGTCAATATGGCTGAGCCTTTGGAGCATTATATCATCGAGTTGGTGTTTGCCACGAGGTTTCCTCAGCAATATGGATTGAAGGACGAGGCGAAGTACATCATGTTTGGTGTTTCACCACGAGCGAGCATCAATCTAAACTTGGCCGCGAAAGCGGTTGCCTTTATGGATGGCCGTGACTATGTGCTCCCGGAGGACATCAAAGAAATAGCCGAAGACGTACTGAATCACCGTATTTTGCTCAATTATGAAGCTGAGGCAGACAATGTAAGTACCAGAGCCTTGGTAAAAACACTGCTTGAAAAGGTGCCGATTAATAAGTCCGTAACATTGAAGTAACATTGAATCAGGCATGTAGAGGCTTTCCCAGCGGAAAGCCTTTTTTTTTGTTTTCACTGTTAATTCAATATTAAATTCTGTCTGGTTTTTTAAAAAAAGCATAAACAGCAAAATTCTCTTGCGGGAAAAATTGAAACCAGTTTTGCAGCATCAAACGAGCAAAACCACAATTCAATTTATACCAAATGAAAAAGTACAATTACCTTTTAGCGGTATTAGCAGCTTCCTTTTTTGGACTTACTAGCTGTATCGAAGGAAACGACAAACCTGATACAGATCAGGGTGGAGGATCGAGTGTCGAGATTACTTCTAATATCTCATCCAACACAACTTGGGAAACAGGCAAGACTTATGTACTCGCGGGAAGAATTGCAGTAACCTCAGGCGTTACTTTGACTATCCAGCCAGGAGTAGTGGTCAAAGGTCAAGTCGGATCAGGTGCCAATGCTACCGCCCTGATCATCGCGAGAGGTGCCAAGATCATGGCTGAAGGAACCGCGGCTCAGCCGATTATTTTTACTTCCGTAGCTGACGAAATCACTCCAGGTCAGATCGCTTCTCCAAACATGGAGCCAACGTTGGAAGGTCTTTGGGGAGGTTTGATGATCATGGGCCGTGCAAAGGGATCTTTCGCTGGTGATGTGACGGAAATTCAAATCGAAGGTGTACCTGCTTCTGATATCAACGGACTTTACGGAGGCAACGACGATCTGGATAATTCAGGTGTCTTGAAGTACATCTCTATCCGTCACGGCGGTGCTAACATCGGGGAAGGCAACGAAATCAACGGCTTGACCCTTGGTGGAGTAGGTTCTGGTACAGTGATCGAAAATATCGAAGTCGTAGCAAACCAAGATGATGGAATCGAATGGTTTGGTGGAACAGTGTCCGTAAAAAACGCTTTGATCTGGAACTCTGGTGATGACGCGGTAGATACCGATCAGTCTTGGGCTGGTACCTTGGACAATTTTATCGTAATCTGTGGCGTCAATACTGACCACGCGCTGGAAATCGACGGACCCGAAGGTTCTTACAATGCTGCTCACACGGTGAAAAACGGTTCTATCAAAGGCCACCCAAGTTCTGAATTCGGTGATTTCAGGGCAGGAGCAAGAGGCGCTTTTTCAAACCTTTACTTCTTTAACTTCCCGGCACCATCTGCTAACAACAACGCCGGCAGAGGCGATTTATCTCTTAGCGGAGACAACACAATTGCCAACTTCGCGGGAGGTATCCTAAGCTTTTCTAAGCTAGAAGCAACCTTGGCAGAAGGAGTTGCTCTTACCGATGCGTTCAAAAATGGAACATCTGCACAAGCAAGCACTGTAGCTGCCAAAGCTAACACGGTAGGAGCTGACAAGTCTGCTTTCAACACTTGGACTTGGGCTTCTGCTGCTAACGCGCTTGCTGATTTCAAATAATCAAAAAAACCTCCCAAAAAAGAAGGTCTTGCAAGGATCCTTCTTTTTTGGGTCCCTTTCAAGAATATTTTCTACAGCTGTATGAAAACGAACACAAACTCTACATCAGTCCTTAAGACATCCATGGCAATCGTACTCCTCGTACTGTTCCAATTGTTGACAGGATTTGCTTTCGCACAAAATGGAACCATCCGCGGGGCCGTTTATGAAGAATCGACAGGTGAACCTCTGTTTGGAGTGTCTATCTTGGTCAAAGAACTTTCCACTGGTGCAGTGACTGATTTCGATGGTAAATTTGAAATCCAAGTCGCTCCAGGTTCTTACACTATCCAAGCTTCTTACCTTTCCTATACCACATTTGAGCTCACTACGGTCATTGTCGAAGCGGGTCAGGTCAATGTTCTTCAAGACGTCTTGATGAAGGAAGATGCGTCTGAGTTGGAGACCGTCACTGTACAGGCTGCCGCCATCCGTACCACGGAGTCGGCGTTGATGTCTGTTAAAAGAGGCGCTCCCAACTTGCTGGACGGGATCTCTGCAAGCACTTTCCGTCAGATCGGTGACGGAGACGCAGCATCTGCTGTCAAGCGTGTGACGGGAGTCTCTATCGAAGGTGGCAAATATGTCTACGTTCGAGGACTCGGTGATAGATATACCAAGACCGTATTAAATGGCATGGATGTACCTGGCTTGGATCCAGATCGTAACACGATCCAAATGGACATCTTCCCGACCAATGTAATTGACAACATCATCGTATCTAAGTCCTTTACTTCGGACCTGCCAGCTGACTTTACCGGAGGCGTGGTAGACATCGAGACCAAGGATTTTCCGGAGGAAAAAACCATGAAGTTGGGCATCTCGGGGGGTATTAATCCGTCCATGCACTTCAACAACAATTACATCACTTACCAAGGTGGCAAAACAGATTTTTTGGGTTTTGACGATGGTACCCGCGCAATCCCTACCGGCGGAAGAACGGACATCCCCCAGTACGGCCAGGTGGTGGGCAATCCCAACAGTCCGGCTGGCTTGGAGTTCCAGCAGATTCTGGGTGACTTTAACAAGACGCTCGGCGGTACACGTCAGTCCAGCTTGATGGATTTTGGGCTTTCTTTTTCCCTGGGAAATCAAATAGCAAGACCGAAAGTGACCTGGGGCTACAATGCTGCTGTGACCTACAAAAACGAAACAGAATTCTACCAAGGTGCAGAGTTTAACCTCTATGCAAAGCCGATCGACGCCAATGAGACTGAGCTGGAAGCTTTGGAACAACAGCGTGGTGACTACGGTGTTAATAATGTGCTACTTGGCGGAATGGCTGGGATTGCACTAAAAACCGACGCATCAAAGTTCAAGCTCAACGTACTTCACCTACAGAACGGTGAATCCAAGGCGGGCACGTTCGCATTCCAAAACACCAACCTGGGTGCAAACTTCGAAGCAACGCAATACAATCTGGAATATAGCCAGCGAGCACTTACCAGCATTCTGCTTTCAGGCACGCATTTTTTCAACGGTAGAGACTGGGAGTTGAGCTGGAAAGTAGCCCCAACCTTGTCTTCGATTGAAGACCCTGATATCAGATTCACGCGTTTCAGACAACCTACCAACAACATCTCCACAGAGGTGGGGCTTCCGACGCGGATCTGGAGATCGCTACAGGAGGAAAACCTGAACGGTAAGGGTGACATCACCAGAAATATGAGCCTTTGGAACAGAGACGCGAAGTTGAAATTTGGCGGCAGCTACTCCTTCAAGCATCGATTGTTCAATATTCAAAGCTTCCAGTTCCCAACCGGCGACACTCAGCTGACGGGCGATCCCAACCAAATCCTAGACGAGGAAAACCTTTTTTCGGCAGACAACAGAAATGGCGTGCGATACAATCCAGACTTCATCCCAACCAACCCAAATGAATACGAAGCGTATGCGACGACTATGGGTGGCTATGCATCCATGGAGCTGAATCCAGCTGAGAAGTTGAAAGCAGTGGTCGGATTGCGAGTGGAGCAGTTTAACCAATACTATACCGGAACTAACCAGACAGGAGATATTGTATTTGATCTAGTGGAAATGCTGGACGACTTGGATTTCTTCCCGACAGTGAATTTGATCTACAACCTAAAGGAAAACCAGAATTTGAGACTTTCGGCATCCAGGACGACCGCAAGACCCTCCTTCAAGGAGATGTCCTATGCAGAAATTCTTGACCCGATTTCCGGTAGAACATTCATAGGCGGTCTGTACCGAGAGACAACCAACGGCGGCAGCGAAGTATTGTGGGACGGAAATCTGACTTCTACTCAGATTAACAACTTCGACCTGAGATGGGAACTGTTCCAGCAGCGGGGTGAAATGTTCTCCGTCAGCGCGTTCTACAAAACCTTTGACAGACCGATCGAAATGGTACAGTTCCTCTCCGATCCGGGTACCTTCCAGCCAAGAAATGTCGGCAACGGTTCAGTAGCTGGTTTGGAATTTGAATTCAGAAAATCCCTGAGAGGCTTGGCTCCTTCTTTGGAAAATTTCCACTGGAATACCAACGTGACCGTGACTGATTCTAAGATCAGGATGTCTGAGTCGGAGTTGAGATCGAGACAAAACTCGGCGAAAGAAGGAGAAGTCGTAGACGATACCCGAGTGATGGCTGGGCAGGCTCCATTCATCATCAATACAGGTCTGTCGTACAATAGCTATCTGACAGGGCTGGAGGCCGGGTTGTTCTACAACGTCCAGGGATCGACACTTAATTACGTTGGCTTTGGTAACAGGACAGATACCTTCTCGGTGCCATTTCACTCGGTGAATTTCAATTTAAACAAGTCATTTGGCGCGGACGAAAGAATCCAGGCGGGATTGGGCGTAGAAAATATCCTGAACCAAAAGCGGGAGATGGTCTTCAGCTCTTATGGCGCTCAAGATCAGATCTTCACCAGCCTTGCGCCGGGTACCAAGATCAAATTCAATGTTGCCTTTTCTTTTTAAAAACAACCTACCACAACCGACTGAGGCTCCTTCTGGGAGCCTTTTTCGTTTTGATGAAAATGAAAATGTTACTTTAGGAGAAAATCAAATTCGCATGAAATACCTCCTTTCCGTTGCACTGGTTTTCTTTTCACTTCAACTCGCCGCCCAAGAGAAATCTGGCTCAGAGTAGTTCTGGGCAGTGCTTGTTTCTCATTGTGGGCAGGCTTTTGAAGGAGAATTAGTTTCTCCTGATTCTGATCCGAGATTTGCCGGTAGGTTGGTGATGCATGTGAGATCCTGTGAAGACGGGCGAATTCGGGTTCCGTTTTTTGTGGGAGAGGACAGATCCCGTACTTGGGTTTTGACTAGGGAAGAAAATGGCCTGATCCAGCTCAAGCACGATCACAGACACGAAGATGGCAGCGAAGATACCGTGACTCAATATGGTGGAATGGCCAGTAATACAGGTTCGCCGACCGTGCAGTTTTTCCCTGCCGACCAGTTTACAGCCGACGTGCTTCCAGCGGCCGTGGGCAATGTATGGTGGATTACTTTGGACGAGACGGCCTTTACCTATAATTTGAGAAGACTGGGTACGCCTACGCTCTTTACTGTGAAATTCGATCTTACCAAACCCATTGAGGTGCCCGACGCTCCTTGGGGTTGGGTGGATTGACCAAACCAATAGCCAAAATGAACTCAGAAATCATTTCCCTGTGGAAGGAAGGTAGAACCCGATTTACCAAACTGCTCGATGCAGCTCAGGAATCGGACCTTTGAAAACGAATAGGAGACAGTCCCAACTCGGCGGGGTTCCTGATAAGACATATTGCCGAGGTAGAGCTGCTTTTTGCAAAAAATGTCTTTGGGCTTTCGGAAGTAAAAATCGTCGCAAAAACGCTGATTGCAGGAAGAGATACGGGTGAATGGGTTGACTTAGGTGAACTCAAAGAAATCTCCGGCTACGCTGCGGCGGAGCTTGAGAAAGCGATCTTGATTCAAGAAAACTGGGCCGATATCGTCGTGACCAAGGAGTTTGGAAGAAAATCAAAAGCGGAAGCGCTGGGAAGAATCACCACGCACACCGCCTATCATGCAGGGCAACTGGCCTTGATCCTCAAGTATGGAGAAATACGTTTAGGTTAGTTTTTCAATAATCTCTGACGCCTCAGAGAAGAGTGGCAGCAAGTCCTTCGCCTCGAACAACTCAAAATCCCTAAAGTCAAAACCTGGGGCAACTACGCAGGAAACCAAGGCATAGCTATCCGGTTCGTCCACGGTACTCCCAAAGATCGTGTTGGCGGCAACCAACTGTTGTGGGGATGTACCGGCTTGATCCACCGGTCCCAGTTTCAGGATTTGATGGCCTTTTTCTCCCAATGTATGGACAGCAAGTGGGCTGCCTTCGTGCCAAAACCAAAGTTCGTCGCTCTGTATCCGGTGGAAATGAGATACGTCCTGAGAGCGCAGGAGGAAAAAAATCGAGGTAGCGAGGTTCCTTTCGCCATTTGCCGTCTCCAGCTCTTGGTTCGAGCGATAAGTCTCAGCGTAAAACCCACCTTCCGGGTGAGCTGTCATTCTCAGTTTTTCGATCAATTCGTCGATGCGCTTTTCGGTCATGAGTACGACTTTACCAATATGTCTACTATTCTTTTGGCAGTCTTTCCATCCCACAGCGGAATTCCCTGATATTTTTTCCAGTCTCCTTTCATGATTTTGTCCAGATAAGGCTTGAGTTTCTTGGGGTCTGTTCCGACCAGCACATTGGTTCCCAGATTGACGGTCTCGGGGCGCTCAGTGTTGTCTCGGAGTGTCAAGCAGGGCACATTCATTACGGATGCTTCCTCGGTCACTCCTCCTGAATCGGTGATGACGCCTTTGGCGTTTTTCACTAGGTAGTTGAACTCAAGATAGCCGAGTGGTTCGCATAAATGTAGGTTCGGATCCTCGATTCCTAGATTTTGGAGGTTCTTCGCAGTGCGTGGATGTACAGGGAAAAAGATGGGCAAGCCGCCAGTCCCTTCTAAGATCGCATCAATCATGGCTTTGAGCGATTGTTCCTGATCGACATTTGCCGGACGGTGCATCGTCATCACGAAGTAGTTACCAGTCTGTAGATTTTCGAAGGTCTGACCTTCAGGTTTTTTGAAAAATGGCATTTGAGCCAGGAGCGTGTCGATCATGGTATTGCCCACGAAATGGATTTTGTCCTCCGAAAATCCGGCTTTCCGCAGGTTATAATTGGCGATCTCGGAGGTGGTAAAGAAGTGATCGGTGATGCTGTCAGTCACCATTCGGTTAATTTCCTCCGGCATAGAGAGATCTCCGGATCGGATGCCTCCCTCGACATGGGCGACATCAATCTGGAGCTTTTTGGCAGCAATGGAGCACGCCAGGGTACTGGTCACGTCGCCCACCACGATGACTAGGTCGGGACGGTTTTCCAGCAGTTCCTTTTCGAAAGCAATCATGATCGCGGCGGTCTGCTCCGCTTGGGTACCGCCGCCACCGCCTAAGTTTGCGTGTGGCTCTGGGATATTCAATTGATCAAAAAAGTCCCCGGACATTTTTCGGTCATAGTGCTGTCCTGTGTGTACCAATCGGTAATGAACAACTAGCCCAGCTTTTTGTTGAGACTGAAAAACGTGGATGATCGGAGCGATTTTCATGAAATTGGGTCTCGCTCCGGCAACTATGGTAAAAGTGGGCATAAACGGTTCAGGATTGTTACGCAATAATAGGTAATCCGAGGGGAGCGGCAGTGTCTTTCATCAGATTGATGTGCTCTGTTTGGATAGATTTTCGTTTCTTTGCCGGCGTGTTTTTTGAGTAATTCGGAATAAATGGAAAAGATTAGTTGGAGAAGTTATCTTCGGGTTTGGATGCTTTTTGGTATGGGAATTTTCATGACTTCCTGCCTGCCAACCGTTGAGACGGAGCAGATCGCGTATTCCAATGATTTTTCAGACTTGGATCTTGCAGGATTTGAGAACGCAAGACTTTTCGTATTTCAAAACGATACGGTCGTAGGATATTACCACAATGAGGAAGTGGCGGTTTCCATTCCGAACCTTCCGACGCACAACTACCTTAAAATCACCATCGATATTTTGGTTCACGACAGTTGGGACGGTAATCCAGACGATGGGTTCGGGGGGCCAGACTTTTGGTATATGGGCAATGATGGCGTGGAGATCTTCAGGACTACCTTTTCAAACTCTCCCTGCGCCTCGACCTATTGCTTGTACCAGTCCTACCCCAATGACTACTTCAGGCAAAATGTCCCGAAGTCAGGAGCGATACAAACCAACTTGCCAGGTCTTTGCATCTTTGGGACTACTCCCAATTATACCACACGGTACAGTGTGTCGAAGTTGATCGAGCATTCAAACCCGAGCGTAAGGATATTCATGGGAGATGAACTTACTGCAAACAATTCTCCCGATCCGATCTGTGATGAGTCGTGGTCCCTCGCCAAAGTCGAAGTAGAAGCAATCCAAACCAATTGAGGAATGAGAAAGAACGGTAAATTTCTGTCTGTATCAATTTTCTGCTTTTTGGTCTTAGGATTTAATTCTAGCATTTTTTCGCAAACTATTCCAGTCGGCACTCCGGTGCTGGATGAATACCTGCGGCGCCTTCAACTCACAGGACAGGTCGATTCTGCGTCATCATGGATGATACGACCTATCTATCCGACGGAGGCTTTTGGAGTTGAAAATGGATTTGATCTCGACAGCTCGGTGGTTGACCTGGATATGTCCGATCATCACGGCAGGTTTGGGAAAGATGCCAAAGGGAAGTTTCTGATCATGCCCGGAGTATATAAGATGCAGTATAATTCTACCTATGCATCTGGCGCAAATGAAGGGGCATTTATCCCAAATCGCGGGATACAGCAGATTTTCAGTCCTGGAGTTTATGCAGAATATAAGAATTTCACACTCCAGTTTCAGCCTGAGATTCTGCTCGCGCAAAACAAAGACTATCTCGGCTTTCCGATAGAACACCAAGCGACGATTTTGTTTTATTATGAGTATATGAACCGAATCGACATGCCAGAACGGTTTGGAGATAAGGCCTATAATCGCGTCTATGCAGGGCAGTCGAGTTTTAGATTTAATCTGAAGGAATACTCTGTTGGGATTTCTACGGAAAGTTTATGGTGGGGGCCAGGCCGTAAGAATTCCCTTTTGCTTGGTAATAACGCACCTGGTTTTCTGCATTTTACACTTAATACACGTAAGCCCGTCAAGACTGGAATCGGTTCCTTCGAAGGGCAGGCGATCGCTGGCTTTCTGAAATCAACTGAATATTTGCCGCCTTGGCCAGACTATACCATCCAGCAAAACCCAGTCTATATTCCCAAACGAGAAAACGGGAATCGGTATGTTTCAGGCTTGATTTTCACCTACCAACCGAAGTGGATTCCGGGCTTGTTTTTAGGCTATGGCTCAGTTAATCATATGTATCGGTCGGATGTTTCCAGTTTTGCAGACCTTCTTCCTGTCTTCAATGGGAGAAAAAAACCTTCGAACGTAGAAGATCCGATCACCGAAAAGCGGCAGCAGTTTAGTTCGGGGTATTTTCGCTGGCTGAGCCCGCAGGGACGCTTCGAGTTCTATGGCGAGTATGGCACGCGGGGAAACAGCCGGAAATTTGAAGAATTCGTCACTACGCCAGAGACGGGCAGAGCCTTTACTTTTGGTTTCGCACACCTGATTGACTTGAAAAAGCCGGGGCGATTCTTGGAGGTAAGCTCGGAGATGACGCTTTCGGGCCAGACGATTCGGGAAGAAATCCGTCAGCTGCGCACTTGGTACATCCACGATCACGTGCGCCATGGCTACACACATCAGGGTCAAACTTTGGGAATCGGCAACGGTCCTGCCGCAAATCAACTCTTCGTGGGAGTTGCTTGGGTGGAGGGTATGAAGAAGATTGGCCTACAGTTCGAGCGTATCGAGTACAACAGCGATTTTTATTACTACCGCTACGAAGCCTCCAAAGACATCAGAAATAAGTATCTCGACTTAATATTTGGCTTGACGCCGGAGTGGAAGTTTGGCGATTTTTTGCTTTCGGCGAAGTTCCAGTATGTGAGCACACTGAACTACAAATGGTATCTGGAGAATGATCCAGACATCTATTTTGTGCCAGGATATGATCGGGAAAATTTTGTCGGGCAACTTGGGCTGACGTACATGTTTCGCTAATAAACAAAAATAGGATTATGGTTGCAGAAAAAGACAAAGTGGTCGCCGTGGCCTACACGTTGCGTGTAGACGATGGTGAAAATGGCTTTGAAGTATACGAAAACGTCGAAGAGACCGCCCCATTTTACTTCCTGTTTGGACATGGAAATGTCCTTCCAAAGTTTGAGGAGGCGATCTTGGGAAAGGCTGAGGGAGAAAGTTTCTCCGTTTCTATCGATTTCGAAAATGGCTATGGAGATTACGATGACGCTAAGAAAGCGATTATTCCGAAGGCTAATTTCAAGGAAGACGGCAAAAAGAACAAAGACCTTTTCAAGATCGGAAACGTGATTCCGATGCAGGACGACAAAGGAAACCAGATGCGAGGTGAGATTACCAAGGTGGATTACCTAGGTGTACATATGGATTTTAATCCTCCGCTTGCGGGTTACGATCTGTCTTTTGAAGGAAAAATTATGTCAATCCGAGAGGCTCAGCCCGTCGAGATCGAGCATGGCCACGTGCATGGCCCGGATGGACACCACCATCATTGATCGGCCGGAAATAAGCAATCCAGTTCAAGCCTTTTTCAATTTCGTCAGGATGAATTGACTTTTTGGTTGGGGAAATTAGTAGATAAAAAAAATGGGCTTCTGATATTCAGAAGCCCGTTTCCATTTTTTCAGTTTGTGGCCATGCTTTTGTAAGCCAAGTCAACGCTCAACTCACGCAAGTCCAAAATCCGATCCGAAGGGTACAGCAAATACGCTTTGGATAATTGTTCAACTGCTTGGCCGAAGGCTTGCGCGTTGAAGTGCACGATGGCATCATTATAATATTGAAGACCTGCCAATTCTTTGAGGCTCACTTTTCTAAAAGTGGCATTGTCACTGTAGTCGATATCTGGCCCGGCAAGTCGCTGATTCAAAATCTTCAATTCTGCAAGTTCGCTCGGCTTGTATGCGGCGAGGTATTTTTCTACTTCAGAGGGCGTTGTGATCATGCCGCCGATTGGAAGGGTGCTTTCCAATATGATTTTTTTGCCGTCAAGATTAACGACGATAAAGACATGGTAGTCCGTCTCCACGATATCATAGCTGTAGTCATATCGCTCAAGCAACATACCCAAGGCGGCCGAACCGCTGACGCAGTCGAACTTGCCAGTGGTCAGCATTTGGTTAAAGGTTGAGTGCTGCTCGTACTTTTTGAAGAATTTTTGATTGGTCTTCTGAAATACCTGACGGAGTAGATTGAGGTCTGCGGAGTTTTTGGCGGCTTTGCCATCGAGCTCAGTTACCAACGCCAGCCAAGCATCGTCCCTCACCGACTCGTCGGCCTGTACAGCGCGAAAAAGCTGAAAAGGTTCTGCGGCACCTGATTTCCAGATCGTCTGTTCTAATTCTGAACTGAATTTCAAGGTTTCGTTCTGCACGAGAAGCTCCTGAGACCATGCCACTTGGGCCAGTCCAGTTACTATCAAGAGTGTGAACAATACCTTTTTCATGTCTGATGACCCTAATGTTAACGAATCGTATCAAAGTTAACAATTTGGTAACATTGGCAAAAAAAGAATCAAAAACTTAACATTGGAGGTCAGGGTGCAGTAATCAGTCGCAGTGGAGACAGTGGAGCTTTGGCATTTTTTTCAGAACTGCGAAGATTTACTTTTAATAGCCTTTCGACTCTGCTAGGGGCGACAGTCGTGTCAGCCTGAGCGGAGTCGAAGGCTTCTGCTGATTCCCAATAAGCTGAATAGATCCTCTCGACAGATTGCCTCCACTCCGGGAGACTGGCTTCAGGGTATTTAGCGTCTTTTCAACGGTCTGTCATCCTGCCAACCGTTCGATGTGACGTCCGAAAAACGCTGAGCACTGCGACTAGCCTCTGTCTACTTTCATTCGTGGTGGTAAGGCTCATTTCGCAGGATCGTAAACCCACGATACAACTGCTCGATAAAAAAAGGTCGGATCATTTGATGCGAAAAAGTCATCTTTGAGATGGAAAGCTTGCCGTTTGCGCGAGCATAAATGGCTTCCGAAAAGCCGTAAGGTCCACCGATGACAAATATCAACTGCTTCAATCCTGCGTTCATCTTTTTTTGCAGATACTCGGAAAAATCCATCGAACTGTAGCTTTTGCCGCGCTCGTCTAGCAGGATCAGCTCGTCGGACGGGATGATATTTTTCAGAATCAGCTCTCCCTCTTTCTCTTTCTGAAGGACTTCAGAGAGCGATTTGGTATTCTTCAGATCGGGGATGACTTCAAATTCAAACTTGATGTAAAAATTCAATCGCTTGCTGTACTCTTCAATCAAAGCGATGATGGCTTTATTGTCTGTCTTGCCAATGGCGATCAGTTTGATTGTCATCTTCGAAAATAAGAATTACTACTTCATCTGGCTAACAGAGGCACTGACTTTAGGGAATTTTGAATACCGATGAGAGAACCATAAAAGAGATTATGCTGATTCTATCAGACTACGACAGTCCGGATTTTCACACAATTGATCTGCCCTTATTCTAGAATAACCTTCTGTATCTGATATCGACCGCCTATCATTTTTTAGTGGGTCTGAATAAACAGTCGTGAAAATCCTGTGTTTATACATCAAATTCAAAACTCAAACTACCATGAAAAAATTACTCGCAATCTTAATGGTGATGATGATCGTTCTCAACTCATCCTTCACCAGCAAATCTACTTCCGTACATGAGGTAGAAGCTGACATCGTCGACTTGGCGGTGTCCACTGAATTTTTGTCAACGCTCGTAGCCGCAGTGAAGGCCGCAGACCTCGTAGATGTGCTCAAAGGTGACGGTCCGTTTACCGTATTTGCACCAACTAACGAAGCTTTTGCCAAACTACCGGCGGGGACTGTGGAGTCTCTCCTCAAGCCTGAGAATAAAGCCAAGTTGGTAGCGGTGCTTAGCTACCACGTAGTGCCTGGTAAAGTGATGTCTACCGATCTGAAAAACGGTCAGAAGGCCAAGACGGTGCAAGGTTCTGAGGTCACCGTAACCTTGAAAGATGGCAAAGCCATGATTAACAACGCAACCGTAACAGCTGCCGATATCGAAGCAAGCAACGGAGTAGTACACGTAATTGACACGGTGATTTTGCCTCCGATGTAATGCTTCGGCGCTCCGTTTTGGGGGATACAATAGGTTTTAATAATATGTGTAAAGCATCAGGTACTAGCCTGATGCTTTTTTTATTGTTGGATTGATTACTTTAAGATCTAATATCCAACTCTTACTCAATCCTATGAGACTGCTATTTACTCCCCTCATTTTTTGCCTGAGTCTAGGCTCGGTTTTATCTCAGGAATCTAAAACACCATATTTTGTACTCGATCCTACACTGACTCCTGACGCCGGGGAGATCGTCTTCAGCTATGAGGGAGACGTTTGGAAAGTGCCGGTAGCCGGAGGAGCTTCGATGCGCCTCACGGCCATGGATGGGATTGAGAGCAGGCCTGCTGTTTCTCCGGACGGAAAATGGCTGGCCTTCACCGCCGAGCAGTATGGCAACAAAGACATCTTTGTCATGCCAATGGCTGGAGGGGAAATCCGGCAGCTGACCTTCCACGAAGGAGCCGATGAAGTGGAATCCTGGAGCTGGCAAAGTGACAAGATTTACTTTACCTCTGATCGATACAACCGTTTCGCAGCGTACGAAGTTGACTTAAATGGGGCGACGCCTAAACGACTTTTTGACCACTACTTCAATACCGTTCACGGCGCGGTGGCACATCCGAAGACCGGTGAAATCTACTTTAGCGAGACGTGGGAAAGCAAAAATTTTGCGCACCGCAAACGCTACAAAGGCGAATACAACCCGGATATCCAATCCTACAATCCAGCATCCAAGAAGTTCACGCAATACACCGACTACGAAGGAAAAGACTTTGGGGCAACGATTGACCAAGGTGGAAATGTCTTTTTCCAATCGGATGAAGCCAATGGAGAGTACAACCTTTACACCTTCAAAAGTGGGGCAAAGACCAAGCTCACCGACTTCCCTACTTCCATCATGTGGCCGAAAGTCAGCGCCAACGGAGAGAAGATTGTCTTTCGCAAGGACTATCAGGTCTTCGTCTATGATGTCGCTTCGGGAAAAACAGTACAGCCTACGATCTCGATCTACCAAAACCAGACTTTGCAGAAGGAAATCAACCGAGATGTGGCCGGCAATATCTCCCACATCGATGTGTCGGCAGACGGAGCAAAGATGGCTTTTGTGTCCAGAGGTGCACTTTTTATCTCTGATGTCAAGGGTAAATTTGTCCAGCAGATCCCGACTGATGCCAAGGAAGCTGTGGAGGAAGTGAAGTGGTTGGCGGATAATAAGTCGCTGATCTATTCCCGCACGGTCAAGGGCTACCACAATTGGTTTACGATTTCTGCGCAAAATCCGGGGGAGGAAAAGCAGCTCACCGATGACCAATTCAAGAACCGTCAGCTGACATTGAATAAAGACCGAACACTTGGGGTATATGTCGGCGGTCGGAATTTGATTCGAGAGATTGACCTCAAGACGCTGTCGAGTAAAACGCTTGTGGAGGATGAGCTTTGGGGGCTTTATACTCCGAGTCCATATTTTTCGCCGGACGATGCTTACGTGGTGTTTAGCCCGATCCGGAATTTTGAACGCGAGGTAATGGTCTATCATCGGGCTACTCAAACGACCCTGAATCTGACCGAGACCTTGGTCACTGAGACGGCTCCCTTCTGGTCTCCTGACGGTAAATACATGTATTTTTCTTCAGATCGGACACATCCGAGCTACCCCTATGGCACCACTACCGCACATATCTACCGGATGAAGCTGGATAAGTTTGCGGAACTGTTTGAATCGGACAGGGTCGCCGAGCTTTTCAAGGAGGAGCCAAAAGAAGATACCGATAAGAAAGATGAAAAAGAGATCAAGTCTACGGCTAAAGTAAAGATTACTCCAGGCGACTTGATGGATCGACTGGAGCTCGTGGGACCGTCTTTCGGCGAACAGGACAATCCGGTTGTGTTGCAAAAAGACGGGAAGACTTGGGTTTTTTACACCTCTAACCATGACGAGGGTACCCCAAAATTGTGGAAAACTACCTTTGAGGATTTTGAGAAAACCAAGACGGAAAAGGTAGGAGACGAGCGAATCGGAGGTTTTGAACTCCTTCAGGCCAAGGACAAAGTCTACCTATTAGCCGGTGGGAAAGTTCGCACACTTGACCCTGCCAGCGACAAAACCGAAGAGATCAAGATCTCTCAGGCTTTTGAAAAAAAGCTCGGCGATGAGTTTGAGCAGATGTACTATGAGGCTTGGGCGGGTATGGAGCAAAACTTCTATGATGGCGATTTTCACGGGGAAAATTGGCAGGAACTGCGGGATCGCTATGCCGAGTTTTTGCCCTACGTGAGCAGCCGCGAGAATCTCCGCACCATCTTTAACGACATGCTCGGTGAGCTGAATACCTCGCACTTTGGCTTTAGCTCCTTTGGCGACGAAGAAAAAGCTTACTTCGGCACGCGCTCGATGAATGCGGGAATCGTCTTTGACGAAGCGAATCCTTTTACCGTAAATCGTGTCCTGAAGCACAGTCCGGCCGATTTGGAACCCATGCCGGTAAAGCCTGGTGATCAGCTCGTGGCGGTAAACGGAATGAAGATCGATCCTACGAAAAACCGGGAATTCTACTTTGCCGGGCCAACGATGGTTGAGGAACTGATGCTGACTTTTGATCGAAATGGCACAGAAGTGAGTTTGAAAGTTCACCCTGCTTCCACGGGCGAGATGAAGAATTGGCTCTACGACGAGTGGATGGATACCAACGAAGCCTATGTCGATGAGAAGTCGGGGGACAAGATCTCCTACGTCCACATGAAAAACATGGGTGGAGGCGAACTTCAGCATTTCATGGAATACATGGTGTCCAACAAAGCCGACCGCGAGGGACTGATCCTCGATTTGCGCTACAATACGGGAGGAAATGTCCATGATCAGGTCTTGCAGTTCCTCAGTCAAAAGAGCTACCTGCAATGGAAATACCGCGACGGCAAGCTGACCAATCAGCCGAACTTCTCACCGGCTGATAAGCCGATTGTACTCCTGATCAACGAGCAGTCGCTATCCGATGCGGAGATGACCGCGCAGGGCTTCAAGCATCTGGGTTTGGGTACCATCGTCGGCACGGAGACTTATCGCTGGATCATCTTCACTTCTGGACAAGGTCTGGTAGATGGCTCCTTCTATCGACTGCCGGCTTGGGGATGCTACACATTGGATGGCCGCAACTTGGAGAAGGACGGCGTCGAGCCGGATATCCGGATGGACGAAGGTTTTGTCGATCGACTGGAAGGCAGCCAAAAGCAGTTGGATAAGGCGATAGAGGAGATATTGGAGGAGTTGAAGTAGTTGGAGTGAGGTTTCCAATTTGAAATATTTAGAAATTATACGCAGCTGTGTATACCGAGATGTTGGCCACCAACTTAAAAAAATCTGTACTACAATGATTGAATGGATTAATGAAAATTTCGGAACAAATTTCGACGAAGAGCAACTAACAAATATTAAAGACTTTTCTCTGCTTTGGAATATCTTTGAAAATTTAGTTTGTGGAAATAATTGCACAGTAAACCGTTTGGACGAACGACTAAAATCAGTCAAATTTCAAATCGAAGAATTCCAAGACAATTTTCAGTATTCTAAAGATCGATACACGGAAAAGGGAACAACTAACGCAAGATTTGAAAATCTAAATCTTAGAAGAGGAGATAGAAAAGAGTTTGTTGCAAATGTGCTTTCGAGAAGTGAAGATATAACTTCCGATATTGTTTTTGCACTATTGATTATAGTTTATAGATATCGAAACAATCTTTTTCACGGACTAAAAGACTTTATGCAGTTTGATCAACAAGTGGAAAATTTTAAAAATGCAAATCAAGTCTTAAAGTCAGTACTTAAACATTTTCATTAATTGAGAAACTTGCAAGAAATATTTAGTAACAGGGAAATTTCATTGTTAATTTGGATTGGAATTCTCATATTATTTTTGCTTGCTCAAAAAGCAACGAGGAATTCATGGGCAAACGTTGTAAGGTTGCTTTTTGGCAAGTATTTTATCGGGATCTATTTAACTTTAGGGGTTTATTTGTATGGAATATTCAGCCTATTAAAATTATTAAATTTTTGGACTTCAGCTGACATAAAAGACTCTATATTTTGGCTTTTCTCCGTAGCATTTGTTTTGGTTTTTAGTGTAAACAAAGCAAAAGACAGCAATTATTTTAAAGCAATTATAATCGATACAATGAAAATGATTGTGGTTTTAGAATTTGTAATTAACTTTTTTACCTTTGGTTTAGTATCGGAACTGATATTACTTCCTTTATTGATTTTTATAGTGCTTTTACAAGCAGTAGCAGAATTGGATTTAAAAAATGCGCAAGTGGCGAGATTGCTGACAAACTTAACAGCAATATTTGGTTTCGGACTATTATTTTTTTCAATCTATAAAATGGCTATTGGATATTCTGATTTTTTCAAATTAGGGACATTACATTCATTTATTTTGCCGATTTTACTTACAGTTTTGTTATTGCCCTATTTGTACTGTTTGTCTCTTTACAGCATTTACGAATCATACTTTATTAGACTTGATTTTATGACGGTTAGAAAAGAAAAAGTTAAGGCAGTTAAGTGGTGCATTAGAAAAAGAGCCCACCTAAACATAAATCGATTAAATAGAATAATTGAACGTTTCGACAAAAGGGTGTTTTATGATGAGACGAATTTGAAAGAATATGTGAAATTGATAAGCAAACGAGAAAGAGTGAGTGGGTAGTAGACGTTCGGCAGAAAATCGTGTTAAGTGTCTATAGCGCAATTGAATCTCGCGTCCGATCAACTTCGCCTCCATAGATCTGCACAGTCACAGGTTCAGCGTATCATTTCCGGAATTGTGCAACAGCCTGTTGCACAATTGAAAAACCTCGATGACTTGCCAAGTTTAATTGTGCAACCGCTTGTTGCACAATTAGAAGACTCCACTTTTTATGACTCCGTTCTTGCGGGGATTTCGTGGTCGCATCACGTCATTCTTTTGGATAAAGAGCCTCATTTAGGTCGGCGTTTATGGTATATGCATCATGCTATTGAGTTTGGAATAGGCAGAAATGTTTTAGCGATGCAAATCGACAGCGGCTTGTTTGAGCGTCAGGTGACGGCGAAGAAAATTACCAACTTCAGTCGTACGCTCCCGCCGGCACAATCTGACTTTGCAAATTATTTGCTGAAAGACCCTTATATCTTCGATTTTGTGCAAGCCAAAGAGAAAGCGGACGAACGAAATATCGAAGAGCAGTTGGCCAGCCAAGTAACCAAATTCCTGCTGGAACTCGGAAAAGGCTTTGCCTTTGTAGCCAGACAAATGCATTTTCAGATAGGAGACGGAGACTTCTATGCCGACTTGGTTTTCTATCATGTCAAACTGAAATGCTATATAATCGTGGAACTGAAGGCTAGGGAATTTAGACCCGGCGATGCCAGCCAACTTAATTTTTATGTAAACGTGGCCAACGATTTTTTGAAATCAGCCGATGACAATGAGACCATTGGGCTTTTACTTTGCAAAGGCAAAAATGAACTGGTGGCCGAATACAGCTTAAAGGGATTTTCTAATGCCTTAGGCGTGTCTGATTATCAAATTTCAAAAGCGATACCCGAAGAGCTAAAGTCCGAACTGCCACAAATTGAAGAGATTGAAGAAGAGTTTAGAGAGCAGTAAGATCAATGTACCAGTCATAGATCGCAACCTTCGCGCAGGCGAAAAACAGTAGTTTAGATTTTAATCAAATCCACAACCCATGCCATCACCCATCACCCTCATCGGAGCAGGAATCGGAGGATTGACCGCTGCTTTGACATTGAAGCAGCTCGGTGATTCGGTCGACGTCTACGAAAGTGAAGCTGAGATTAGGCCGGTTTGGACGGGAATAGTGCTTGCCAACAATGGCGAATCGTTTCACAACTTGGTCCCCGCTTGGAAACGGGTGCTAAAAGCAGCTTAGTTTGCGTTTGGGATATTAGACGAACCCACATTAAAAAGTAGATCGGATTGCTGCTGTTTTTACGTGCGCCGCCGCCTTCTTTTACTTCGGAAATAAGAAGATCACGACCGCTCGCCAGCCCCAATCCGCTTTGCCTCCATCCGGAGCGGCAAGGTTAAACCGAGGGCCGATCGCTAATTGGGTCTTTTGCTTCCCCAAACTTGTAACCCCACTCAAGACGGGATTGAGCCACACGGTGGAGGAGGAGGACTCCCAGTTTTGAGTCCATTCCAAGTTGCCCCCAAGTCCTGCACCGGATTTCCAGTTGTAAACCACAAAAGGCTGCACAAACATCTGGTTGACAGCGGATCGGTCTTGGTCACCAGCGACAGACCAGATTTGATTGGCGAGGGCTCCAAGAGTCCAGCCGTTCATCTGCTTTAGTGCTACGACGGTAGGCCCCATTCCAAATTTCTTGGAAGCCAGGTAATCATTGGTCGCGATGGGCAGCAGGAAGGCCGGCCCTACACCCCAAGTCAATTTCTCTGAATTTTTTGGAGAAAAGAAGGCCGACATCACTGCATCTGCCAATCCAGATTGCTTTTCGCCCATTCCCGTGATGTTGTATTGCGTGATTACCGGCGCCACAATACGGGTGATCATATTCCAATCTTTGTTGATAGAAATAGGAACCACCGGCTGGATATTCATCGTGTTTCTAATCCCTTTCATAGTTCCGATTCCATAATCAGTATTGTTCTGAAATGGCACAGAGATCAGCGATGCAATCGGATTGGCCAGCTTCTTAGCAAGCTCGGCGTCGTCGTCCTGTGCATGGGAAGTCATTGCGAACCCAAAAAGCAGGAATGCGACGAAAACAAAAGTCTTCTTCATTGTGTGGATGGTTGTTTTACAAGTAGGCAAAAAATGAAACATCATCAAACATTTGCCCCCAAAATCAAAAATTGAATGGCCCATTTAGAACCCGTTGAAAGAGTTAATTTAGTGACAATCTAGCGAAAATTATTTTTTTCTGCCCCATCGTAAATCACTCGGCAAACTCTAAATCCTTCTGGATGCTGGTGCCACAATTCGACGATTTATTACTGGCTTTTGCTATTCTTAAAAATTAAAGATATAATGCTTCGAATTATCCCCAACCTACCTAACGGATTCTGATATGGACTTTTTGGCAGAAATGGAACCCTCACTTAGAGCGCTCTGGTACATCGCTTTACCTACCTCGCTGATTTTTCTCCTGCAGACCATCTTAACTTTTATCGGATCTGATAGCAGCGATGGAATCAATGCCGATTTTGATGGAAATCTGGAGGGTGCCGAGGCTCCCTTTCAGCTTTTCACCTTACGAAATCTGATCAATTTTCTGCTGGGTTTCAGCTGGACAGCGATCACCTTCTACCATTCCGTCGCCAACTACACGCTGTTGCTATTGATTGCTACCTGTGTAGGCTTGGGCTTTGTATGGTTGTTCTTTTTTATCATCAAGCAAATCATGAAACTGGCCGAAAACAATACCTTCAAGCTGGCCGACACCATCAATAAATCCGCTATGGTCTACCTGGCTATTCCGGGATACAAAGAAGGCGCGGGCAAAATCTCCATCAGTATCAAGGGCTCCCAAAAGGAGCTCAACGCAATATCCCTCGCAGACCGAATCGAAACCGGCGCAGCTGTCAAGGTGATCGGTATCGAAGGAGGAAGCCTCTTAATCGTCGAAAAAATCTAACCTCTATTTCTTTTATGGATCCTTTGATTCTTATCCTGGCGGGTGCCTTTGTCGTCTTTGTGACTATCATCGCGCTGATCTCCCGCTACAAGCGATGTCCCTCTGACAAAATCCTGGTCGTCTATGGAAAGACCGGCGGCAGTTCAGCCAACTGTATTCACGGCGGCGGCGCATTTATCTGGCCGGTGATTCAGGATTACGCTTACTTGGATCTCAAGCCCATCTCCATCGATGCCAATCTGACCAATGCACTTTCCAAGCAAAACATCCGTGTGGATGTGCCTTGCCGATTTACGATTGCCATATCCACTGACTCTGACACGATGAACACCGCCGCCGAGCGTCTGCTGGGCTTGGCGCACGAGCAGATTCAGGAGTTGGCAAAGGACATCCTTTTTGGTCAATTGCGTTTGGTGATCGCTACCATGACGATCGAGGAGATCAATTCCGATCGGGACAAATTCCTTGAAAACATTTCCAAAAATGTAGATACCGAGCTAAAAAAAATCGGTCTTAAGCTGATCAACGTCAATGTCACCGATATCAAGGACGAGTCGGGCTACATTGAGGCTTTGGGAAAAGAGGCTGCGGCAAAAGCCATCAACGAAGCCAAAATCTCTGTGGCAGAGCAGGAGAAAATCGGTGAAACAGGAAAGGCTTTGGCAGATCGGGAAAAGGATGTTGCAATTGCCGATACGCAGCGCGATCGCGACGTAAAGATCGCGGTCACCCTCAAAGACCGGGAAGTAAGCATTGCAGAAGCACAAAAAGAAGAAAGCATCGGTAAGGCGGAAGCCCAACGGGACACGCGGGTTAAGACCTCCGAAGCCAATGCTATCGCCATCAAAGGGGAAAATGAAGCGAAAATCTCCATCGCCCAATCCGATGCACTTCGTCGTGAAAAAGAAGCGGAAGCGCTGAGAATCGCCTTGGCTTCCGAAAAAGTACAACAGGCAAAAGCCCTCGAAGAAGCCTACCTCGCTGAGCAAAAAGCGGAAACTGCCCGAGCCGAGCGGGAACGATCTACGCAAAATGCAAACATCGTTATCCCTGCCGAAATCGCCAAGCAACGGGCGATCATCGAAGCACAGGCAGAAGCCGAACGAATCCGGGTTCAGGCCAAAGGGGAGGCGGATGCGATCTTTGCCAAGATGGAAGCCGAAGCAAAAGGTCTCTATGAGATCCTGACCAAGCAGGCCGAGGGCTATCGTGAAGTCGTGAGCGCTGCCGGAGGAGATCCGACCAAAGCCTTCCAACTGCTCTTGATCGAGAAGCTGCCTGAATTGGTCAAAACGCAAGTCGAAGCCGTGAAAAATATTAAGATCGACAAGATCACAGTTTGGGATTCGGGTCAAAGTGAGAATGGGAACAACTCCACCGCCAATTTTGTGTCGGGTATGATGAAGACGGTCCCACCGCTCAATGACCTCTTCAACATGGCCGGGCTCAACCTGCCAGCCTATTTGAAGGGTGACGAGCTACCCCAACATCCCAAAACCGAGCCCCCTGCTACAGGTTCACACGAATAGCATTCACTTTGTATTCCATATCCCCGGCTTTGAGTCGGGGTTTTTTTTGATCGATAGCCTATCGTAAATGAGAGAAATCTATGGTTATCTTTGATAGAGGATTCTGAAGGCCCTGCAGTCACTTGTCCCCGCTCACTTAATTTTGAACGCTATGACTTTAGGCTATCCATCTTTTTGTTCCCAAGCTTCAGCGTGTAGAAAGCCTGAAGCCGTTTCCCTGAGTTTCATCCTTCAGTTACGGGAAATATGAATTGGCTACATTTCATATCAGAAATTGACCTGCCAATCACGCATCAGGGACTGAAGTTCTTTCTGATCCTATTGATCATTCTTTTGGCGCCCTTGGTTCTCAACCGCCTGAGAATCCCGCCATTGCTTGGTCTGATTATAGCGGGAGCCGTGATCGGCCCCAAAGGGCTGGAGCTGATGGAACGAGACAGCGGGATATTGCTTTCCGGCACCGCTGGATTACTGTACATCATGTTTCTGGCAGGTCTAGAGATCGACTTGGATGATTTCAAAGAAAACAGCAAAAAGAGTTTTGTGTTCGGGATGTACACCTTCCTGATTCCGATGATCCTGGGCACCTTGGCCGGATTATATCTTTTCGGGTTTTCGATGCCCTCCTCTCTGCTTTTGGCCAGCATGTTTGCCTCCCACACCTTGATCGCTTATCCGATTGTTTCCAAACTCGGCGTGGCAAAAAACCGGGCGGTTAACGTCACCGTGGGCGGTACCCTGATCACGGACACCCTTGCACTGTTGGTATTGGCAGTCATTGTCGGCATGGCTCAGGGAGAGATCAATCTGATGTTTTGGGTCAAACTTTTCTTCTCGCTGCTGGTCTTTGCTGTTTTGATCCTGATCGTACTCCCGAGGTTTGGCCGTTGGTTTTTGCAGAAAAACGAGGACAACGTCACCCAATACATCTTTGTCCTCGCAGTGGTTTTTGCAGGCGCGCTGCTCGCGGAACTTGCCGGATTGGAAGGGATCATCGGTTCCTTCTTGGTCGGACTCGCCATCAGTCCGATTATTCCCCGTACTTCCGGACTTTTTAATCGGATCGAGTTTGTGGGAAATGCGATTTTCATCCCGTTTTTCCTGATCAGCGTGGGGATGCTGGTTGATTTTAGGGTCTTCTTCCGGGATGGAGAAACTGTGTTTATCGCAGTGGCGATGACTTTGGTGGCGACGGGTTCCAAATTCCTGGCATCCCTTGCTGCCCAAAAATCCTTTGGTTATTCCAAGGCAGAGCGGCAGGTGATGTTTGGCTTGAGCAATGCGCAGGCGGCGGCCACTCTCGCCGCTGTTTTGGTCGGCTACAATACTATTGTGGGAACTAGTGCCTTGGGCGAGCCGATTCGTCTCTTGTCCGAGTCCGTGCTGAATGGCACGATCATTATGATTCTGGTTACTTGTACTATTGCCTCACTCGAAGCGCAGCGAGGGGCTCAGAAAATCATACTTTCCGGAGCATCTTTGGTAGAAAAAGGCCAAAAGGAAGTCGCCGAGCGGTTTTTGATTCCTATCAGAAGCGAGGAGACGTCCCAGGACCTCATCAATCTCGCCATCAACTTAAAGTCAGCCGGAAAGAAGAATTCCCTGTACGGATTGAGCATTCTACGGCCCGAAAGTCAAGACTACACGACCGAAGTCACGGCCCAAAAAATCCTTAACAAAGCCAGCTCATTCACCGCCGCCACTGACAATTTTCTGATCGAACTCATGCGCTATGATGCGGATGTCGTACATGGTATTGCTAGTGTGGTCTATGAAAATAAAATCACCGACCTGATCCTCGGACTCCACGTCCAAACTGAAGGTAAGGATTCGTTTCTAGGTCAAGTCACCAACAGTCTCCTGGAGAAAGTCAATGCTACCACTTACATCTTCAAGCCGCATCAATCGTTTGCTTCTCACAAACGTCATCTAGTGATGATTCCTCCTCAAGCCGAGTTGGAGCTTGGCTTTCCCTTTTGGTTGGTCAAAATCTGGAACATTGCAAAAAACACCGGCAGTCGGATGATCTTCTATGTAAACGACGACACGCGGGAGTATCTCCAAAATATACTCGCCACTAATTTTATACGGGTGGAATTCCGTCCGTTTCCAAGCTGGGACGATCCTGGAAATCTCAGTATTTTTCTCAAAAAAGATGACAATCTGATCCTGGTTCTGAGCAGAAAAGGTGACCCTTCTTATCATCCTAATATGGACTTGGTTCCCGATCTAGTGGCTACCTGGCTCAAAGATCACAGTTTTATCCTGATCTACCCCAATCCATTGGAGGTGCGATCTGCCCTATCCCATGATTTTTTGCATAGCAATGTGGCTGGACCGAGCAGTCGATTGGAAGTGATAAGGTCGGCTATCAACCGGCTTTTTTCAAAGTAAGAAAACCTTTGCGCACAACCTTAGTCTGCTAAGAGGTGGATAGTCGATTTATGAAAAACGGAAAAAAACGGTTTTAATCCCCACTGACATCCATATAAGTATAGCCCATCTGATCCAGTGCCACGAAAGTGGTCTTCGCCGACATAGCAACCTTCACCTCAGGGGTGACGTCTTCTTGTGGGATTTTCAGAAACGACATGCTCTGACCGCAAAGGTAAAACTCCACACCCACCTTTTTCAGCTCTTGAAGCGCAAGGATAGTCGGATTGTCAATTTTGTATTTTTCTCGATAAGCGTCGTTGCTCATCACGGCTTTCGACAGTCCACCATGTATGACTGCAGCAATCTTGATTTTATCGGCAGGGACACCGTTGGCGATGTGAAGATTGTAAGTGCGGGCAATTTCGGTAAAGGGCTCATGGATTTTGGTCGAGTCTTTCAGGCTTCCATACACGTCGATTGCAATCTTGTAGGTCAGGCTTGGATCATAGCTCATCACAGGATCAGTGATCGGTATCACACCTACCCAGGGTGCAAAATCCAAGACGGGATAGGTCATTTTTTCCTTGATGTGGTCTGGCATCGTCATTTGTGCCGAAGCCAGATGGGAGAGCAGCAGAAAGCTAAAAATAAGGAGCAGATTTTTCATAAATCGAGTCGGTTGAAATGGCCCCCCAAGAACAAAAAAAAATTTGATATTTGACTATAGCCACGGTGATTGTCAAACGACTATCAGTGAAAAGCAATTTGTTTCTGGCCTGATCAATACCTTTAATATTTTCTCAAACTGATAGGCTCCTCCCGAAATTCTGGCCAAGTACGTTGTGAGCCAATAACCCCGATTGCCCACTAAAAGGCTTAACCTAAACCTGTCAACACAGAACAGTTCATTTTGACCTAAAGTGCTGTTTAAAATTAACTTGAAAATTTTGTGACCAAGGATACGCCTCTTACATTTGGCGAATCCCAATCGTCAGGCTTGCTTATAGCATATTCCCAATGAATTTTTTTTCAAAATATCTTTTCCTTGGAATACTTTTTTATGGAATACTCGTCAGTGTTGCTTCCGCCCAAAGCCATTCTGTGGCGAGAAGATGGAACGAAGCCACGCTTGACGCTATCAAAGGTGATTTTGCCAGACCGACAGTACATGCCAGAAATTTATTTCATATCTCAATAGCGATGTATGACGCTTGGGCAGCCTATGATGATGTAGCCTCTACTTATTTTCTGAGCCACACTTTTCGAGAATTTCATGTGCCGTTTGATGGTGTGGAAAAGCTTGGTGTAATAACCCAGAAAGCCAGGGAGGAAGCCTTGAGTTATGCTGTCTATGGGATTTTGACGGAACGATTTAAGGATAGCCCTAGCGCTGAAAATTCAATTCGGAATTTCAAGAGCCTCATGGCTAGCCTCGGCTACAATCCGAATTTCACCTCCACGGATTACGCTTCCGCATCACCGGCAGCGTTGGGCAATTATATTGCGCAACAGGTGTTGGCTTTTGGTAAAATAGACGGCTCTAACGAGGCGGATAATTACAGCAACCTATTCTATCAGCCTGTCAATCCTGCCCTTAGGCCATCAGAACCCGGCAATATCAACCTGGCTAAACCCAATAACTGGCAGCCCTTGGATCTGGGGGTATTTATTGACCAAAGCGGAAGACCCACTGGAAATGGAACTCCTCCATTCCTGTCTCCTGAATGGGGCAAGGTTTCTCCTTTTGCACTCACGGATAAAGAGCTGAATATCCGATACCGCAGCGGCAATAAATATTACGTCTATCATGACCCCGGCCCTCCCCCGCACCTAAACGAAAAAACTGAAATCAGCAGCGAGGCCTTTTACCACTGGAATTTTGTGCAAGTGGCCAAATGGGCTTCCCACCTGGATCCCAACGACGGAGTCATCATCGACATCTCTCCGGCGTCTAACGGAAACATCCACGAGTATCCGGAGACGGAAGAGGAATACCGGGCTTTTTACGAGGCTACCGAAGGAGGCAACCATGGCCCGGGATATGCTGTAAATCCGTCTACCGGGCAACCTTACATGCCCCAACTAGTGCTTAGGGGTGATTACACAAGAGTTTTGGCAGAATTCTGGGCCGATGGACCAAGCTCTGAGACACCTCCCGGCCACTGGTTTAGCATCCTAAACTATGTCAACAGCCACCCACTGTTAGTCAAGAAAATTGGAGGAAAAGGGGACGTAGTTTCTGACCTGGAATGGGACGTCAAATCCTATTTCGCCTTGGCTGGAGCATTACAGGACGCCGCCATCACGGCTTGGGGCATAAAAGGTTTTTATGACTACGTGAGGCCTATTTCGGCTATAAGGTATGCTGCATCCAAAGGTCAATCGTCCGACCCTTCTCTGCCCAACTTCCATCCCGACGGATTGCCGTTAGAGGCGGGATATGTAGAATCAATTCGGAGCGGAGATCCACTTGCCACAAACAATCCGGACAGGGTAGGTAAGATCAAAATATATTCAAGAAGAGGGGTCGAAAACCTGGAATCTCCCCAACAGGAACCGGGGGCAGCCTGGATCCTGGCAGAAAAATGGTGGCCTTACCAAAGGACTTCCTTTGTCACTCCACCCTTCGCCGGCTATATCTCAGGGCACTCTACCTTCTCAAGGGCTGCTGCAGAAGTCTTGGCATTGATCACCGGAGATGAGTTTTTTCCAGGAGGGATGAGTGAATTTAAAATTCAAAAAGACAATTTTCTGGCGTTTGAGCGTGGCCCCAGTCAAGAGCTGGTTATTCAGTGGGCAAAATACCAGGATGCTTCCGACCAATGCAGCCTTTCCCGAATTTGGGGAGGCATACATCCACCTATAGATGATATTCCCGGTAGGATCATTGGGCGAAAGATTGGAAAAAACGCCTTTGATTTCGCCAGCTTATATTTTGACGGTTTAGCGGCCCAAAGTGCAGTGCCCACCGCCGAAAACTCACTTTTTTTGTATCCAAATCCGGTTGCAGTAAACGGTGCATTGCACATAAGACCGGGGACTATTGTCAGGAATGGAACGATTGCCGTCTACAATAGCCTCGGGCAACTTGTTTATGAACAAAAGCTGGTTGAAAATTTTGACAAGGAAATTGAGATTTATCTGATTGGTGCAAACCCTGGTGTTTACGTACTAAACTTAGCAAGTCCGGGCTTCAATATTTCTAAGCGCTTTGTCTTAGTTCATTGAGGGCATTTCTATTTCTTTCAACAAGCCCTTTCACAGACTAGGAGAACTTGGAATACACCTCGCGAAATTTCCAAATTCAGTCTTTAGTCGGTAAAAAACCGCTTGAAAAATGCAATGCCCAGCTGCCGATTCCCTAAAACTAATTATGGTTGAGATAGATACAAGATCGCATTTTCTTGGATATTGAGATGATGGGGTTTCAGAAAGTAATTCTCTCGCTTTCTGAAAAACACGCTGCTGGAAGTGCATTTTTAAACCTATTTTTGAAGGATTTTTGAAACAGAAAATTCTTCAAATCCTGAACAAACACTTCTTATGTTCATTCAAATTGCCCTTCTTGTAGTTGGCCTAGTTCTTCTAGTCAAAGGTGCCGATTGGCTGGTGGACGGCGCTTCGGTTTTGGCCAAAAAGAGAAACGTGTCGGACCTAGCCATTGGACTGACCATCGTTGCCTTTGGAACTTCGGCTCCCGAACTGGTTGTCAATGCTGTAGCGGCTTCAGGCAATTACCCGGACATCGTTTTTGGCAACATCATCGGGTCAAACAATTTCAACCTATTTATCATTTTGGGGATTTCTGGACTTATTATCCCGCTCTCGGTACAGTCCAGCACCGTGTGGAAAGAAATCCCCTATTCACTTTTCGCTGCCATCCTGCTTTTTTTAATGGCTAACAACTACCTCTTCGGCTATACTGAGGGGCTTTCCAGATTGGACGCTGCAATTCTTCTGGCGCTCTTTTTGGGATTTTTGTACTATGTAGCCACCCAGCTAAAATCTGATCCAAGTGCCGAAACTCTGGAATTGAAAGACTATTCCAATCTGAAGATTTGGTTGTTGATATTCGTTGGTTTGGCTGGACTGGTAGGGGGTGGAAAACTCGTCGTGGACAATGCAGTCGCCATGGCCCAATCCCTGGGAGTCAGCGAAAAAATCATCGGCTTGACCATCGTCGCCGCAGGGACTTCTCTGCCCGAACTCGCCACCTCGGTCGTAGCTGCGATGCGAAAGAACACCGACATCGCCATCGGGAACATCATCGGATCAAATATCTTCAACATTTTTCTGATCCTCGGAGTCAGCGGGTTGATCAGGCCTTTGGCATTCAATGCAAGCTTCAATACCGACATTTATATCTTAGCCGGTGGTACGGTCTTTCTGTTCCTGGCAATGTTCACTGGCAAGAAACATAGACTGGATCGCTGGGAAGCCATACTTTTGCTGGTGGTGTACCTTGGCTATACCGGCTATTTAGTGAGCATGGAGCTTTGACGTAAGCTGGTAAATTCAATTTTTCCGGGAAAAATTATTGACGCACTAGCGTTTTTAACAAGGAGTTTGCATTGGGGCACACCGAATTTTTGTCCGATAAAGCCGTGTTTTGCCTAATTTTTCTGTCAAAAATTCCGATTAATAGGAAAAACACGTTCTTTTCAAGCCACTCTGGCTGAGATTTGTCCTTGGCGAAACTTTTGATTCTGGTGCAAAAGACTATAACCACTAATAACCCGCTATGGACTTTAACCAATTTACCATAAAATCACAGGAGGCGATTCAAAAGGCCGCCGAGCTGGCCTCAAGTGCCGGTACACCTGCTATCGAAACTGCGCATCTGCTCAAAGGAATCTTGAATGTGGATGAAAACGTCACCGATTTTCTATTCAAAAAACTCGGAACGAATAAGCAGCTAATCGCTCAAAAACTAGATCAGGAGATGGCCAAATTGCCCAAGGTAAGCGGTGGCAATCAACAGCCGCACCTCTCTGGTCAGGCCAATCAGGTTTTGGCCAAGTCAAAGGACTTTCTCAAGACCTTTGGCGATGAATATGTGGCTATTGAGCATTTGCTTTTGGCAATTTTGGCTGCAGGGGATTCGACAGCGCAGCTTTTGAAAAACCAAGGACTAGGGGAGAAGCCGTTGATCGAAGCAATCAAGGAACTTAGAAAAGGCAACAAAGTGACTGACCAAAACGCAGAAAGCAAATACAGGGCCTTGGAGAAATACTCCAAAAACCTGAATGATCTAGCTAAGAAAGGCAAGATCGACCCCGTCATCGGAAGGGATGAGGAGATCCGAAGGGTATTGCAAATCCTTGCAAGGCGAACCAAAAATAACCCGATATTATTGGGCGAACCCGGTGTGGGAAAGACGGCAATCGTCGAAGGACTGGCTCAGCGGATCGTATCGGGCGACGTGCCGGAGAATCTGAAATCCAAAACCCTGATCTCTTTGGATATGGGCTTGCTGGTAGCGGGCGCCAAATACAAGGGAGAATTTGAGGAACGACTGAAAGCTGTGATCAAGGAAGTGACTGATGCTGATGGAGAGATTATTCTTTTCATCGACGAGATCCATACCCTGATCGGCGCCGGTGGTGGAGGAGAAGGCGCAATGGATGCGGCTAACTTGCTTAAGCCTGCTTTGGCGAGAGGAGAGCTTCATGCTATCGGAGCCACCACGCTGAAGGAATACCAGAAATACATCGAGAAAGACAAGGCACTGGAGCGTCGATTTCAGTCTGTAATCGTCGATGAGCCCGATGCGGCGGATGCGATTTCCATCCTTCGCGGGATTAAAGACAAGTATGAATTGCACCACGGTGTGCGGATCAAAGATGATGCGGTGATCGCTGCTGTGGAGCTTTCGCAGCGCTACATTTCCGACCGCTTCCTTCCGGATAAGGCAATCGACCTCATGGACGAGGCAGGTGCCAAATTGAGAATGGAGATAGATTCTTTGCCACAGGAACTCGATGAATTGAATCGTAGAGTCATGCAGTTGGAGATTGAGCGGGAAGCCATCCGCCGTGAAAATAACCGTGACAAAGAGACCGTGCTGAGCAAAGAAATCGCCGAACTCTCCGAAAAGCGCCAGAATGTGAAGGCCAAATGGGAGAGCGAGAAAGCGGTCATCATGGGTATTCGGAGAGAGAAGGAAGCGATCGATAAGCTGAAAATTGAAGCTGAGCAAGCGGAGCGTTCCGGTGATTTTGGAAAAGTCGCCGAGATTCGATACGGTAAAATCGTGGACGCTGAAAAGAAACTTGATTCCTTCAAAACCCAATTGGATGAAATGCAGGCGGGTTCGCCGCTGCTGAAAGAAGAAGTGGATCAGGAAGACATCGCGTCGGTCGTTTCAAAGTGGACAGGAATACCTGTCTCCAAGATGATCCAATCTGAGCGGGAGAAACTGCTTCATTTGGAGGATGAACTTGGAAAGCGTATCGCCGGACAGCGAGAGGCTATTTCAGCCCTGTCGGACGCAGTTCGTCGAAGTCGAGCGGGATTGCAAGATCCGAAGCGACCCATAGGAAGTTTCATCTTCATGGGGACGACCGGAGTTGGTAAGACGGAATTGGCGAAAGCGCTGGCTGAATACCTATTCAACGACGAGAATGCCATGGTGCGGATTGATATGTCAGAGTACCAGGAAAGGCACGCCGTCAGTCGATTGGTTGGAGCGCCTCCGGGTTACGTAGGATACGATGAGGGAGGACAGCTGACAGAAGCGGTGCGGAGAAAGCCTTATTCCGTGATTTTGTTGGATGAGATTGAAAAGGCCCATCCGGACGTCTTTAACATCTTGCTCCAAGTCTTGGATGATGGACGATTGACTGACAACAAAGGTCGGCTGGCGAATTTCAAGAACACGATTATCATCTTGACGACCAATATCGGCTCGCATTTGATTCAGGAGCGATTTGCCGAGATGGAGGAGTGGAATAAGGAAGAGATCTTGGAAAAGACCAAAGCTGAAGTCTATGATCTTTTGAAAAAATCGGTCAGACCGGAGTTTCTCAACCGAATCGATGAGACGATCATGTTTGAGCCGCTCAACAGACAGATCACGCGCAAGATTGTCGATATCCAGTGGAAGGAGATTCAGAAGCGACTAGCCGAAGCGAACATCGAAATCGATGCAACCAAGGAAGTGCTGGATTATCTGGGAGAAGTTGGGTTTGATTCGCAGTTCGGAGCGAGACCACTTAAGCGAACGATGCAGCGGATAATCCTAAATGAGCTTTCAAAGCAAATTCTGTCAGGCTACATCAAAAATGATTCGGCTGTCTTGGTGGACCTGGATGCAGACAAACAGGTTTACTTCAAAAATGTGGAAGCTGTCGAGGTCTAACATCTGAACGTTAAACGATCAAAGCCCTTGGGAGTAAAATCTCAAGGGCTATTTTTTGTACCCCATTTCTTGGTGTTGCCGTTTTCCCCTCTGGGAGAAGAGTTCTGATTTTGCTCCCTGGACTGGATAGTCATTCTTTTCTATAAAAAAACAAACCCCTACCAAGCCGGCTTGGTAGGGGTTATATGAATAAGTTGGTTTAATTATTTTGCGTAAGCTGAAAATCCGTTAGCTGCAGTCACTTTGAAGCTGATTGCTTCTGGGTTGCTTGGCTTGTTGATGGTGAAGATTTTATGAAGACCCTGAGGATTGTCGATTACCTCAGTGTGGATCATTTTGTCTCCATCAAAGATCTGAACGGTTACGTCTTTGGATTCCAGACTAGATACCAACAATCTGTATTGATTGTCACCCATTTCAGTTACTCGTGTGAATACTGATGGCTTTACAGTCACTTCAGTATTGAAAGTAGCGGTTCTCAATGTACCGTTTGCGTCGGACACTTCGATAGAATAGTCACCTACTGGAAGGGCATTCAGATCATATCTTTTTGCAAAAGCTTCGGTTTTGGTGATTCTGTCGCGCAATACCAGACGATCATTTGCGTCGGTGATTTTGACCGTCATTACTCCTTCAGGAGCAGAGGCAACCGCTATCATTACTTTAGCTGGTTCAGTTTGTCTGATTTCTACAGACTTCTCATCGTTTTTGGCAAACGCCCCTGTTGCGATCCCCGCAACAAAAAGCATGGTGAATAGTTTTTTCATGTTTTACTAGTTGGTTTGAATAGGTTGTAGATATTGTTTGTAACCACAGGATAGACTGATTCTATCAAGGGGAGATTTTGGGTTACAGAGTTATCGATGCAATTCGAATTACGATTCAAAGATACAACGCGAAAGTACAATTGCAAAAGTTTCAACAAAACTTTAAAATAATTTCTGAATCATTAATGAAAATACAAAATCATTGAAAAAAGCATAATTTAGATTCTTTGTCAATTGCGAAGATGGTTTTATGATGTTTTTTTTGCAAAATTCAGAATAAAAACCTGTAAATAGGCACAAAATCCAAATGATGTAATTACATCGATACGAATTTTTCCCTTTCCGCAATCGATTGTGGAAGTGAAAAAAAATTCCAGACTCGACTAAGGTCAATTGAAAAAGCCCGGACTTTCCGGGCTTTTGGTGTAAAAATGCAGATAACAGGTTTATTTTTTGCGTCAATTTACCTGAGCTGTAGCCTTCGCAAGCGCTTCTTGGGTGAATTTTCCCTTCAGTTCGATCACCATTAGGTCGCCTTCTTTGTCATCACCTACCAAAATCACCAAATCAGAGATGATATTGGCTCCTTTAGAGTAGACCAATACCCCTGCTTTACCTTCCGAGGCTTCCATTAGGAGTTCATAGCGCTCCTTCTCCAATCCTTTTTGCAGGGACTTGAATTCAGCAAGGTTACTGGAACTTTCCGGGAGGGAGAAGAAATTGAGCTTTTCGACGGATTTTGCAACAGTAGCTAGGTCATCTTCATCGATGTCGAGTTTAAAGCCTTCTGCGAAATTCATAAAGCTGCCTCCCAGTTCGAGGTGAAAGAAGTCGTCATCAGCCTTGTATTTGTCTTTCAGCGCAGCGACACTTTTGCTTTGGGCATTAGCTGCGAAGATCGCGGCTAACAATGTGAGTGTTAAAAGGAGCTTTTTCATAAGTTGAGGGGGTGTTGGATTAGTTGATAAAGAATGTATTGTAGGATGTCGATTTTTATTTAGAGCCTTTTGGTCCCTTCCCATACTTGTCCATTCCCGGGATATCGGTCTTCTCGGCCAGGATGTTGAGGTCTTCATAGGTAAAGCTGCCCAGCATAGAGAGCAAAGTGAAGGATTTGGAATCGCCGGAGACCATCGTGAGTTCTTTGATCAAGCCGCCCTCCTCGCGCACCATAAACTTCAGGCTGCTGCCCTTGTCTTGGACGTCCATCAGATCCTCGTATTTGTTTTTACTGAGCGTCGCCATCGCCTCCTTATATAGAGGTGTACCTTCGACTTCATCCGAAGACAGGATTCGGATTCCTTTGATTTTTCCGATCAGCGCTCCGAGTTCCTCAGCATCCGCATCGTCCCCGGCATTGCTTTTCAAGAAGCCGCCTGCCATCTGCATCATTTTCGGAGAAATGTAAACTCTCGAAAAACGATCGTCCTCCATGTATTTGGAGAAAAACTTCTGGATGGCATCGTCTTGAGCAAAAGACGTCCCGACATATCCTAAGAAAAGGGAGAGTATTAGTAAGATCTTTTTCATGGTTCAATAATTTGGTCTAGCTGGAAAAGCTTGTGAGTGGTGTTGAGGTACTTCAGGTCGCTGAGCGGGGTCATCTGCTGTTGCCCTTTGGAAAGATTCGATTGGATCATGGCCAAGGCCCCCATGACTTCTTTGTAGGCTTGCTGCTCGGCTTGCTTTTGCTGATAGGTCGACCATCCCCAATAGGTGCCAAGGAGCATTGCGATCGAGGCTGCCCAGCGAAGCCATTGCGGGCTAAAGCTGCGAGTCTGAGTTTTTGGGACGCTGAGCTGCTGAGGTTCCAGAGACCGGAATTGACCGAGTGCGGAGAAAAGAGCTTTTTCCTTTTCATAGCCTTCAGCGTTGAGGACGAGGTTCCGCAACTCTTTCTCTTCTGCCAGGGAGGTTTCCCCTTCCCAGTATTTGTCCAATAGCTCTTCTATTCTTGATTTCATCTGTTGATTCCTTGGTTGATTAGTCTTTCCCGTAGGGCCTTTCTCGCCCGATGGAGGTTTACTTTCACTTGATCGAGGCTGATTTCCATTTGGGTGGCTATCTCTTCGTAGCTCATTTCCTCAACTTCCCGGAGGTGGAAGATCTCCCGCTGTTTTTCCGGCAGGCCGTCGACCAGATCAAAGATCAGGCGATGCGACTCGGCGGCTTCAAGCGCATCTGGAGGCAAATGGGCTGGTTCTTTCAAAGCTTCCAGTCCTTCCAGGCGACTGTTCTTCCGATGGTGCATCAGTACTTCATTTTTTAGACTCGTGACCATCCAGCCCATCAGATTGGGATGTGCCTGGAGTTCCTTTTGACGCTCCACAGTTTTCTCGAATACATTCTGAAGCGCATCCTCTGCAAGAGCTTGGTCTTTGATCCAGAGGTAAACCAGTCGATAGAGCTTTCCCCGCATTGGCCAGATGTGCGTTTCGAAAAATGAATTCATTTAAGTAGATGATGCAGACAAACCTGAAATGTTACACGTAGGGATGAAAAATCGCCAAAATATTTTCAGAAGCCTAAAAACAGGTTAGAATGAGCGGATTAGCCAATCTAAGGGGCTGGTGAGAGCGTTGATATTTGCACTAGATTCAATCTAAATATGAATCAATAAATAGTGTGCATGCAGACTATTTTATATTTTGCATGAATGAAAAAGTCGCTTTTGGGCCAGCTGGATTTGAAAAAAAAGACAAAAAAAATCCCGATCCGTGGGGATCGGGAGGGTGGTGATAAGTGGACTCGAACCACCGACTCACGGATTTTCAGTCCGATGCTCTACCAACTGAGCTATATCACCGACTCGTAAAGTGATGCAAAGGTAGAAATTTGAGAATTTGATACAAGTCATTTTTATAAAAAATAAGGTCAATAAAACGAATAACAAGCTAATCTGATCACTATGAGCATTTTATATCAACTCATATTTATTCTGATTTTAGGTGTCGCAGGATATATATTGAGTAAAAGGATCAAATTTCTCCGAAGGAATATCCTCTTGGGAAAAGCCGAGGTTCGAAATGACCAACCGGCACTTCGCTGGAAAACGATGGGACTGGTTGCACTTGGCCAACAGAAAATGTTCAAACGCGTGGTCCCGGCCTTTCTTCACCTGTTGATCTACGTCGGTTTTCTGGTGATCAACCTGGAAGTGCTGGAGTTTGTCCTGGACGGAATCTTGGGGACGCATCGTCTCTTTGCTCCCTACCTGGGAGGGTTGTATTCCGCGGCGATGAATATGTTTGAATTTCTGGCGGTGGGAGTGTTGGTTTCCTGTTTTGCTTTTCTGATCCGAAGAAACGTGACGAAAGTCCCACGACTCAACAAACCGGAATTGAAAGGCTGGCCCGCGATGGACGCGAATGTGATCTTGGTGATCGAGATCGTGCTGATGTTCGCCATCTTGAAGATGAACGCCGCCGATCAGATCTTGGCTGAGCGTGGTGTTGGACACTATGTTTTGGTGGGACCGCTTTTCTTCAGCGGTTTGTTCCATCCGATTTTCGAAGGGTTCTCGGATACCTTTTTGATTTTCGTTGAGCGCGCGGCGTGGTGGTTTCACATCATCGGGATTTTGGCTTTTGCTATTTATGTGACTTATTCCAAGCATTTGCACATCTTTTTGGCCTTCCCTAATACCTGGTATTCGAATCTGAAGCCGAAAGGGGAAATGCAAAATATGCCCGAGGTGACGAACGAAGTGAATATGATGTTGGGGATTCCTGCGGAAAATGCTGCGGAGTCTCCTGCGGAAATTGGTCGCTTTGGTGCCAAAGATGTGAATGACCTGAGTTGGATCAACGTACTGAACGCCTATTCCTGCACCGAATGCGGCCGCTGCACAGCGGAATGCCCCGCGAATATCACCGGGAAGAAACTCTCCCCGCGAAAAATCATGATGGACGTGCGTGATCGGGCTGATGAAGTAGGCAAAAGTATCGATGCCGGTGGCCCGGGATTTGACGATGGCAAATCGCTTCTTGGCGACTACATCACGAAGGAAGAGCTAAATGCCTGCACCAGTTGTAATGCTTGTGTGGAGGCCTGTCCGGTGAATATCGATCCACTTTCGATCATATTACAGATGCGCCGCTATGTGGCGATGGAGGAATCCGGTACTCCTGCGCAATGGAACGCGATGTTCCAAAACATGGAAACGAGCTTTTCTCCCTGGAAATTCAGCCCCTCGGATCGCTTCAACTGGGCTGAAAACGTAAAGGATGAGGAAGTGAAGTAGGCAGTGGACACTCTCAGTGATCAGATAAGAGATAGCACGCGCCAATAGCAAAAAGTGTTTGAGATTTGAGGTCTGGAAACAACGTCAGTTTAGAGAAAGGCCTCGTAAATCGTAAATCAAAAAATCGTAAATCCAGAATATGTCAACCTATAAAGTACCCACCATGGCCGAGATGGCCGCAAACGGCCAAAGTCCCGAAGTCCTTTTTTGGGTGGGCTGCGCCGGTTCCTTTGACGAGCGGTATAAGGCCGTGACTCAGGCTTTCGTGAAAATTTTGAATAAAGTAGGAGTGAGCTTTGCGGTCCTCGGGCCAGAGGAAACCTGCACCGGAGACCCTGCCAGGAGAGCTGGCAATGAGTTTCTTTTCCAAATGCAGGCTGTCGCCAACATTCAGGTGATGAATGCTTACGCAGTGAAAAAGGTCGTGACCGCCTGTCCGCATTGCTTCAATACCATCAAAAATGAATATCCTGCTTTGGGTGGGGACTACGAGGTGATCCACCATTCACAATTTCTCCAGCAGCTGATAAACGAAGGAAAAGTGGCCTTGCAAGGCGGAGGCGAGTTCAAAGGAAAGAAAATCACCTTCCACGACTCTTGCTACCTCGGTCGGGCAAACAACGTCTATGAAGCACCGCGCGAAGTCATCAAAGCCCTCGATGTCGAACTGGTGGAGATGAAGCGCTGCAAAACCAAAGGTCTCTGCTGCGGAGCCGGAGGAGCGCAGATGTTCAAGGAACCTGAGCCGGGCAACAAAGACATCAACATCGAGCGAACCGAAGAGGCGCTGGCTACAGGTGCTCAGACGATTGCGGTCGGCTGTCCGTTTTGCCTGACCATGATGATGGATGGGGTCAAAAGCAAAAACAAGGAAACTGAAGTCAACGTCTACGATCTGGCTGAAATGGTCGCCAAAGAAATGGGGATTTAGTGCAAAGCATTGAATCAATTCCACCCTTTTTGCCGTTATGCTGAAAGAGTTTTTCTTTGTGTGACAAACTAGCTTATGTACCTCCCTTTCGAACAAATGCCTGAACAATCTCGCGTATGGGTCTATCAGGCAGATCAAAAATTCTCCGATTCCGACGAGCACCTGATTCGCGAGCGCTTGAGTCGCTTTTGCGAAGGATGGAATACCCACGGCAATCTGATGCCGACATCCTTTGAATTGATCGAAAACCAAATCCTGATCTTGGCGGTCGATGAAAGCAGCCTCGGAGCAAGTGGCTGCTCGATAGATAGTTCTGTCCGAACGTTGCGCGAGCTGGAAACTAGTCTGCAAACCAACTTGACAGACCAGGGGAAAATCAGCCTGAAGCAACCGAGCGGGGAATTGAAAGTGATCCCGGGATTGGGAGTGAAAGCCAGAGTGAGTTCGGGCGAGATAGCCCTCGACACCGCAGTGATCAACCCGGCTATTCGGGTCAAAGCCGATCTAAAAAACATGTGGCAGCCTGTCCGAAATAGTTGGCTAAACAGATATTTTCCAAATTAATTAGTAATATTCAGTATTGACCGACAATCGCCCATCAATGAAGCAGCGTTTTTTATGGATATCAGTATTGATTCTTTGGCTGGCTGGCTGCAAAAGCCTCCAAGAAAAAGGAAATGACCAATTCCTATCGGGACAATACCAATATGCTATCAGTACGTTTACTCAAATTCTGAAGCAGGACTCGACGAATTTGGAGGCCAATCGAATGGTCGGTGAAAGCTATCGGCTCTCCAACCGGATCGAAAAATCGGAACCCTACTACCGCCAATTGGTCGAAGAGGAGCCCTCATTCAACCACTATTTTTTCTTAGGGCAAAGTCTAAAAGCTCAGCAAAAATACGAGGAGGCTACTACCGCTTTTGAAAAAGCGAAAAGCTACACCTCTGATGAAGCGCTATTAGCAAGAAATCAGCGCGAGATCGAATCCATCAAACTAGCCGAAGGGATCGAAAACTACTGGCCAAAACATGAACTGGTCAACTTCAAGGAATTGAATACTGCCGGTGCGGACTATGCTCCTGTTTTGAGTGAGGATTTCCTGTACTTCACCTCGGGTAGACAGGCGTCGGGACTGTATGCCGCCACGGGTACTCCCTATACCAAGCTGTTTCGTGCAAGAGCGGAGGGGCTGAAGGTCGATGTGGGTGCGATTCAAGCACTGCCAGAGTTTAAAAATGAAGATGGCTTAAATCAGGCTGCGATCGCGATCAGCCCCGATGGCAATACCATCATCTATGCGAGAGGCAATTCAACTTCGCCAAAAGATCTCCCAGAGACGGCTCTCTTTGTGTCCTATTTCCGAGGCTCGGGTTTTACTCAGCCGATCTGGATGCCTGTAAACGAGGACGAAACTTGGTGGAACTCTACTCCGGCGTTTAGTCCGGATGGCGCAGAATTGTATTTTGCATCGAACAGACCCGGAGGTTTTGGGGGGATAGATCTTTACAAAGCAACGCGCTTGGCGAATAGCGATTTTGGCAATGCGGTGAATCTTGGCCCCACTATCAATACACCAGGAAATGAAATGTTTCCACGTTTGACGTCTGACGGGAAATTTTATTTTGCCTCTGACGGACATCCCGGCTATGGCAAGTTGGATTTGTTTGTGGCGGAAAAAGACGACGCGGGCAAACAAGTGATCAAAAATCTAGGCGCAAACATCAACAGTCAGGATGATGATTTTGGGATTTTCTTTACCGAATATCCCAAAGCAGGTTTCCTGGCTTCAAATCGCGCGGACGGAGTGGGAGACGATGACATCTACTTCTTTGAGGACAAAACGCCGAAGCCGAAAATCATCAACATCCTCCTGAACGTCTATACCAAAGAAGCCAAAGTTGACGGATCAGAAGCCGCTTTGCCTCAGGCTCGTGTGGTGCTTTACGGTTCGGACAACAAGCAGCAGGGCGGAGACTTTTCCAATACCAACGGAAGGGTGAGATTCACCATGAATGCCGATTCCGACTACACGATCATAGCATCCAAAAGTGGCTATTTCTCCAAGTCAATCCCATATTCGACCAAGGGTAAAACCCCGGATCCGGCTACCCTAATCCAGGAAGTGACCAATATTACCTTGGACACAACCTTGATCTTAGATCAGTTGGTCTTGGACAAATCCATCGTGTTGGATAATATCTACTACGATCTGGACAAAGCTGAAATCCGTCCGGATGCGGCAGTTGAGCTGGATAAGCTGGTGAAAATCTTGCTGGACAATCCGGCGATTCGCATTGAACTGAGCTCGCATACGGATACCCGTTCCAGCGATGAGTATAACTTGGATCTTTCACAGCGAAGAGCGCAGTCTGCCGTTAACTATATCGTCTCTAAAGGTGTGTCCGCCGATAGACTGGTAGCCAAAGGCTATGGCGAATCCCAGTTGATCATCAAGGACGCTCAGACAGAAGAAGAGCATCAGACGAACCGCCGCACCGAGTTTAAGGTGATTGAGATCAGGGAGTAGTATCAAGACGCTAGAAGTAAGAATCAAGAGACTAGAATCAAGACGCCATGACAATGGCTGAATAAAGTTGTGACATTTTGATTGTGTTCACAAACCCAATCAAGATGAAAAAGACATAGGAATTAAAGCAGCCGCGAGTATTCAGTGAAGAGTTGCGCAAGCGGATTGCAGGACAGATAGAGCCGGGCGATCTGACGGCTAGCCAAGCCTAGCGTGAGTACAGTATCGGGGGCATCCAAACGCTTTACACTTGGCTTTACCGTTATTCCCGTACCTTGAAGAAAGGAATACGATTGGCTATGGAAAAAGACAGTCAGGAAAAGGCCGTTCGGTATTGAATTCCGAACGGCCTTTTTTTTCTGCAAGTGGCAATATTGGAATTTCTCCAGCCTCTTCGCATTTCCTGACTTTGAAATAATTTGGGCTGGATGTATGAGGCGAAAAGGATGGATTTTTGCCTAAAATCAGCAATCCCACTTATGTTTTCTCGTTCAAATAAGTCGAAACTTGCCTGTCAAAAGGAATCGTCATCGATCATGAGAATTCTCGACTGGGTGAAATCTTTACCAACTGGATTTTCGAAGGCAAGCGATTATTTCACCATCGCCTCGTAAACAATATCATGAATTTTAGTGCGAGTTCCTTCGGATAGGAGTTTGTTATTCTCTGCTGCCGGATAGACCCGATTGGACAGGAACACATAGACCAACTGATTTTCCGGATCTGCCCAAACACAAGTCCCGGTAAATCCGGTATGTCCAAAGGTGCTTTTTGGAGCGAATTCGCTGGCTGATCCGCCTTTGCCATGCTCAGGTTCCGGCTTATCCCAACCCCAACCTCGCCGACTTAAGTTTGACTGGCGCTTGGTGAAGGCATCTACAGTCTCGGGTTTTATCAGCATCACATCGCCATAGCTTCCCTTGTTCAGCATGAGCTGCATCATTACGGCCAAATCATTGGTCGTTCCAAATAGCCCGGCGTGGCCGGCGACACCCCCATACATCGCAGCGCCAGGATCATGGACATAACCCTGAACTTGCCTCTTTCTGAATGCGACGTCATTTTCCGTGGGTGCGATGTTTTCAATTGGAATTTTCCGAAGTGGGTTAAAAGTCAGGGTGTTCAATCCCAACGGAGCATAGAAGTTTTGGTCCAAAAATTCATCCAAGGGTTGATTGACAATTCGCTCAATGACGGCTTGCATAAAATACATGGTCAAATCAGAATAGACGTATTTGTTGGGCTTTCGCAGCAATTCAGATTTCACAGTCCAGTTCCAGATGCTGTCGCGGAGCCCGTCCTGGCCATACATATCATTAGACACGGGGCGCGAAAAGCCGGGCTGAGCGCTTGGCTTATAATAGTCGCCTCTCCATTGCCCGGACTGTACGGTGTGGACATAGTGTGGGATGAAAGCCTTCAATCCAGCTTCATGAGTGAGCACGTCTTTGAGTATCAGGTTGGCTTTGTTGGTGCCGCGTAGTTCTGGGAGGTAGAAACCAAGCGTTTTGTTTAAATCCAGTTCGCCCCGGCTTTGTAGAAACATCGCCGCTTGGGTTGTTGCGAGTACCTTGGTGATGGAAGCCAGATCGTAGACAGTCTGGGATGTCACGGGCTTGGTTTTTTTGTAATCGAGGTAGCCGTAGGATTTCTCGAACACTACCTTGCCTTCTTTCATGACCAACACATTTGCCCCGGGTGCAGCTTGGATGTTGATCATCCGCTCCGCAACCGCGTCGATTTTAGATAGAGTTTTGCTGTCCAGACCGACACTTTCGGGTACGCCGTAGGAGATTCGGTGCGATGAAGGAAGGTAACCTCCCACACCGTGAGAGTATTGCCCGCTGACTGTCACCGGTAATATGCCCATTCCAGGTCGCCCGCCAAAAAGTATTTGCGGGGCTAATTTTTGAGTCTGGTCAGAGTTTTCATAAGCCAGCACCACATTCCCAAATCCTTCCAGTGCTTTGGCACCATAGGCGTTGCCAAAAAGGACGGTGACAACCTTCTGTCTTTTTTCCAGTTCTCGGAGCAGCTTGATGTCACCGGGAGCAATTCCAAACGCGCGTTGAGGGCTGTTGGTCACGCCCATCAGCCCGACGACCACGACGTCGTAGTCTTCCAGCTGTTTCATCAGGTTGTAGTGAGCGGATTCGCCGCTGGCTTTTTGGATGGAAAAGTGATCCACCTGAGTGTAGTTTTTCAGATACCGGCTGAAAACTTTTCCCTCGTCACCTATGCTCAGACTGGCAAATTTGGTGAGATCCAGATTTTTGAAAGGCAGCAGTTCGCCTTTATTGGCAGCGACGGTGATAGCTTCTGCATAGAGTTTTTCGATCACCGCCTCGGTCTTAGGCCTATTGAGTCGCTCGGCAATCTGGTAGGTGTCGATAGGTCGATAGCGATTCAGCCCAGCCCAGTATTTTGCCTTTAGGATTTTTTTGACCCGTCTGTTGATCTCAGACTCGGCGATGAGTCCCTTTGTGACGGCTTCTTTGATCAGAACCTTTGCTTTTGGCACGTCCTGAGAATATAACAGCACATCGTTTCCCGCCAAAAGTGCCTTCAGGTCAACTTCTCCCGGTTTGTTGAAGTTTGCGACGCCTTTCATGTTCAAGGCATCGGTGAATATCAGCCCCTGAAAGTTCATGCGTTTTTGCAGCAGATCAGTCACGACAGGTTTGGAGAGGCTGGTGGGAATATTCGAGCCGTGATCCAGACTAGGGACGTTGAGGTGAGCAACCATCACCGACATGAGATCTTCTCTGAAGAGCTCTTGGTAGGGGTAGAGATCGACATCCCAGATTCTTTTTTCGGGATGGTTGATGACCGGGAGGGCGTAATGACTGTCCGTTTCAGTATCTCCGTGTCCGGGAAAATGCTTTGCGTTGGCTATGACTCCGTGGTCTTGAAGGCCTTTCATATACGCGACTGCACGACGGGTGACAATTTCTTTGTCCTCTCCAAATGCCCGGTAACCGATCACCGGATTATTCGGGTTTGAATTGACATCCACGACCGGCGCAAAGTTGATATGCATCCCCAGTTCCTTGAATTGACGTGCGATCTCTGTGCCCATGTCATAGATCAAGTCCGGGTTTTGGATTGCCCCCAGCGTCATTGCTTTGGGGAAGTTTGCGACTGAATCCAAACGCATCCCAATGCCCCATTCCGCATCCATGGCGATGAACATGGGCGTTTTTGCCTGCGCCTGATAGTAATTGGTAAGTCGTGCTTGTCTGTTTGGACCACCCTGAAAAAAAATCAGCCCGCCCAGGTTTTCAGTTTTGACCAGATTGCTGATTTCCTCGACGTGCCGCTGGTCTTTATTCGAGTAGGCGGCAACCATAAAAAGCTGCCCCAAGCGGTCTTCGAAACTGAGCGCATTGAAGACGCTGTCAACCCAGTTTTGCTGGTTCAATTTGTCCTTGGAGATCAGCGGGTCTTCGTTGGCGACAAAGTGATCCGCCTTGCCAGAAGTAAATAACCCCAACAAGATCACAAGGGAAATCAAGCTCCAATGCTTCCTATTCATTACTGAGTTCAATTTTTAATCCTTAACTTTCAAAATATATTTGTGATTGCGACAGAAGTACGCACTTCCAGATGTCCCTGGCCGCTTCAGTGCATTGGAAAAAGGGACGAATAATTGAAGATAGTAAAGATTGGATAACATTGAACCCGCTTTGAGGTTATTTAAACGGAGAAAAGTGATCTACGGTATTTCTCTTTTCTTTTATTAGCTCCCGTTAATTTCCCGACAGTTCCTGTTCTCAGCCATTCGCAAAATTAAAACGCATGAAATTCCCCTCGCTCTTTCGCACCACTGCACCCCTGCGATACGATGTCAAGCCCAGATACTACGATCCTATCAAGGAGGAAATTGAACAGCGCACTTCCCGAATCAAAAGGGAACTGACGGAGGAGGGTTTGCTGGATGAAGAGGAAGTAGAAATCCGCTCCAAATCTATGGGCGAAAATCTTCGCGGATCTTTCGCTCAACATCGGGGGATTAAAACCAAGAGTTCGAGCCTGTTTAACTCCACGGCAATGATCAGAACCCTGTTGTTTTTTGCCATGATCATCGGAGCCTTTGGGTACATTTATCTCGGTCCGGTTATTTTTGAATACATGCTCTACATCGCAGTCGCTATAGGCGGTCTTTATTATGCGTCGAGATTTTTAAAGCGGAGGAGGAACGATGACTGACATCATCCAGCTCCTGCCGGATGCGATTGCAAATCAGATTGCCGCAGGTGAGGTCGTGCAGCGTCCTGCCTCTGCGCTCAAGGAACTCTTGGAAAATGCCGTAGATGCGGGAGCTACTCAAGTGCAGGTTGTGGTAAGGGATGCCGGAAAACAGCTGATCCAGGTCATCGACAACGGCAAAGGAATGTCCGCAACTGATGCCCGCATGAGTTTTGAGCGGCATGCGACCTCCAAGATTCGCAACTCTCAGGATCTTTTTGCCATCCGTACTTTTGGGTTTAGGGGCGAGGCTTTGGCATCAATCGCGGCAGTAGCCCAAGTCGAGCTCAAAAGCCGCCAGTCGGATTCTGAGCTCGGGACATTGATTCAGATCGAGGGGTCTGAGGTGAAAAAGCAGGAGCCGGCGGCACTACCCATCGGCACCTCAGTGGCGATGAAAAACCTCTTCTACAACGTGCCGGCCAGACGCAATTTTCTCAAGTCCAACCCGGTAGAGATGCGCCATATCGTGGAGGAGTTTCAGCGGGTGGTACTGTCCTATCCAGAGATAGCATTTTCGCTTTTCCAGCAGGATTTGGAAATCTATAATCTCCCTGCGGGAAAGCTGAGCCAGCGAATTGTTAGCCTTTTTGGTAAAAGTTACCAAGGTCTGCTGATTCCATGCGACGAGCAGACTCCGCATGTCAATGTCAAAGGCTACGTCGGGAAGCCTGAGGGTGCCAAAAAAAGCCGAGGCGAGCAATTCTTCTTTGTCAACAACCGCTTTATTAAAAGCTCCTACCTCCATCATGCGGTCAACTTGGCCTTTGAGGGGTTGATAGCCAATGACCAGCATCCGTTTTATGTGCTTTTTCTGGAAATCGACCCAGCGCATATCGATATCAACGTACACCCAACCAAGACCGAAATTAAGTTCGAGGACGAGCGGACGGTGTATGGCGTGATTCGTTCTGCAGTGAAGCAAGCGCTTGGCGCACATCATGTGATGCCTACCTTGGATTTTTCTCTGGACGTTAATTATCAGGAAAATTGGACGAATAATCCGGAAACCAAAGGTCAGGTCGATCGGGAATACAGCTATAAGACCTTCAATACCCCGGAGTTCAAAAAGTCCTCCACGTCCGGTTGGGAGCGACTTTTCGAAGGCGACTCCAATGCCGTCCCGTCGACTTTGCCGGCGCCGGAAGAAGATCAGGAAATCCTGACTTTTCCCAGCAAAGTCTCGACGGACGAAGCCCGGTATTCGATACCGCGTCGGGACGATGATTCGACAGGATCGACCTTTCAGGTAGAGTTGAGCTATATTGTGGCGCAGATGTCCACGGGATTGTTGATCATCGATCAGCAAGCTGCGCATGAACGCATCCTCTATGAGCGCTACACGCGGCAGATTCAATCCGCAAAGGGTGCGTCTCAGCAATGTCTTTTTCCTCCGACGGTGCAGTTGAACGCGGCGGATTTTGCCTTGGTGATGGACATGCTGCCTGAGCTGCAAAGTCTCGGATTTGTCGTGGAAGAGTTTGGCAAGGACACCGTTTTGGTCCAGGGCGTACCTGCAGATGTGCCGGTCAAAAATGAGAAGGAACTCTTCGAGGGACTGATCGAGCAGTTTAAAAATTTCAAGAATCAGCTTTCTTTGGACAAAAGAGAAAATCTGGCAAGGTCGCTTTCCCGTCGATCTTCTATCAAAAAAGGGCAAAAGCTCAATCCGCAGGAAATGGAAACCCTCGTGGGGCAACTTTTTACCTGTCAGCAACCAAACTATTCCCCCACCGGGAACAAAACTTTTGTGAAATTGGATTTAAGTAGCATTCACTCCTTCTTCGGTAAATAATATGTTTAGAAATATTACCCCAGTCGTTCAAAATCTCCTCCTGATCAACATTCTTGTGTTTGTGGTAGCGAATTTTGTTTTTCCAGTGCTCAACGAATGGTTTGCGCTTTACAACATACAAAGTAATTACTTCAAGCCTTTTCAGTTTTTGACCTACATGTTTATGCATGCGGATTTTTGGCACCTGTTCAGCAACATGTTCGGCCTTCTGATCTTTGGTCCGCTGCTGGAGCAGTTTTTGGGACCAAAGAAATTGCTGATTCTCTGGATGGTTTGCGGAGTCGGTGCGGGTGTCCTGTATTCAGGATTTTCTTTATACGAGTACAAAAATCTGGAAGAAAGAGTTTTGACGTTCGAAGGGAATCCGGATCCGGAATATTTCAATAAAGTTGTTTTGGAAAATCGGGGTTACTTCTCGCCTGAAGTGTTTGATTTTGTCGATCAGTACAGCCGCAATCCTCAAGATCCAGTCTACATAGATCGTGCTGCGAAGACCTTGGATGCGATCTTGAGACTTCATGCCAATCAGCCGATGGTTGGCGCATCTGGTGCGCTATTCGGTATCTTGGTGGCGTTCGCGATGCTTTTCCCCAACACCCAGCTATTTTTGCTTTTTCCGCCCATGCCGGTCAAAGCGAAATATTTGGTAGGTGCCTATGCACTTTATACGATTTACAACGTATTGCTGAATAGCTCGACGGACAACGTGGCCCATTTTGCCCACCTGAGTGGATTGGTCATCGGTGCTATCTTGGTTTATAATTGGAAAAAGAACAGAAATTCATTCTATTGATATGTACGGTAGCTTTTGGGAAAACCTGAGAAATGCCTTCCGGCACAGCGACAACAGCCTTTACAAGCTGATTGCGATCAACATCCTGGTGTTTTTTGTCCTGCTGATCGTGCGCGTAATTCTGACGATCGGCGGACTGGAAGGCGCCTACAAGACCGGGCTGAGCTACCTGATGATGCCAGCTGCCCTGCCTAAGTTAGTCACGCAGCCTTGGTCGATTTTCAGCTACATGTTCTTGCACGAAGGGGTGTTTCATGTCTTGTTCAACATGCTGTTTCTGTATTGGTTTGGGATGTTGGTGCACCAATACCTTGGCAGTAGGAAGCTGGTGAATCTCTATATTCTTGGGGGCCTATTCGGGGCGCTTTTCTACGTGCTGATCTACAATCTGGCTCCTTATTTTAGCGATTCTGTGGGAAGCTCGATGATGCTTGGAGCAAGTGCGGGAGTGTTTGCAGTGGTGGTCGGGGCGGCAACTTTGGCACCGAATACCACCTTCTTTTTGATCCTCATCGGCCCGGTCAAGATCGTGTATATTGCTGCATTTTACGTCATTTTGTCCTTTGCCAATTCGGTAGGCACCAATGCGGGAGGTGAGATCGCGCACTTGGGCGGGGCATTGCTCGGTTACCTCTATGTAGTTCAGCTGCGTAAAGGAATCGACTGGGGAGTCCCTGTTCAGAAAGTGGGGATCTTCTTTGAAAACCTCTTCAGCGGAAACCGCAGCAATGTGAAAGTCAGCTATCGCAAAGCCAAAACAACCACCAGTTCCGGCGGTTTTGGGAGCTTCGCGTCCAAAGCCAAAACGAGTACGCCTATCAAAAATCAAGAAACATCTCAGGAAGAAATCGACCAGATCTTGGACAAGATCGCCGCAAAAGGCTACGATGCGCTGAGCAAAGAAGAGAAGCGCAAACTATTTGAATTCAGCAAAAAATAAATCAGTTGTCGGATGTCCGATGTCGAGTCTTGTGTCAACTTGATCGCGACGGTTTTTACAGGGGCAGTGAAGCAATTTTTTTGGAATACGACATAAAGAAGTGTCGACAAAATCCAACAGGGGAGATAAAGGGTTCGTCGGTTTATGATGGTTTGTTCTCTGCAAAAGGAAGTTTCAGAGCGGAAAAGCGAATCCGATATGGAGGCTTGGTTCCATCTGTCAGACCGATATAGGCCCCGACGCCGACGTTGGCCTCGACGTAATTTTCTTTAGTTCCAGGTTGTCCGGGGTCACATGGATTCTTGCGTCTCCCTTATCTTGGGCCATTGCAAAAGAAGAACAGACTCCGGTCAATAGAAAAATCAGTAACTGCTTCCCCGTCGATTTCTTTTAAAAAGTAATAGGCGTTGTTCAAGATTGCGAAATACTTGGGGTCTGAGATCAATTCAGGACCTGCGTAGATGGAGCAAATTTGCGTGTAGAAGGGATTTGTCGTCGACAGACTTGTCGACCGATGGGTTCTAGAGAATATGCATACGCCGGACTCTCTGAAAATGGGCATTGAAACCATTGGCTAAGGGTCTGCATGATAGCTTCAGGCACCTCTGTGACCATATAGACACAAAAAAAGACTGGTTAAAAACCAGCCTCTTTACCTATTCCAACACCCGTATTAATTTTCTTTATCCAACGTATCAATTGTCTTTATCGAACGTATCCTTCACATCGGATTTGAAGTTTTTCCAACCCTCCTCGATATCACGAGTGGTATTGTTGACGGAAGTTTTCACATCTTCCCAAGTATTTTCAGTGGCCTGTTCCAAATTATCGATAGCTCGACCAACCTCTGTTTTTTCTCGATTTAACTCCGCTTCCATCTTTTCGATTTCTGCCTTGGCTTCAGCATCAGCTTTTTCTTTTTTTGCTTCCAGTTCGGCCATTTTTCGGTCGATTTCTGCGTTCATTTCTCTCAATTCTTCCCGCATTTCAGCGCGTTCCTTTTCGAAATTGCTGTTCGTTTCTACGATTTCTATTTCGTTTTTCTCTGCGCGGTTTTCCCCGCACGACATTGCCGTGAATCCTAGGGCTACTAAACCCAGAAATGCAATTGCTTTCGTGTTCTTCATGATTTCTAATAGTTGGTTTTGGTTATTCTAAGAGTGCTTATGCTTTTACTTACAGAGAGTTAATCTCTTCTTTGACCTCATCCATAGACTTGCCCAGCTTTCGCTGCAATCGTCCGAGAAGCTCTTCATCCTTTCCTTCCTCATACAGGAGATCATCATCCGTCAAATCCGCATATTTTTGCTTGAGCTTTCCTTTGATTTCATTCCAAGATCCTTTGATCCTCAATTTTGTGTCAGTTTTCATCGTGTAGTTGGTTTAGTGAAATTTTTGATTGCTAATGGTTCTTTTCAATCGCAATGCCAGGCGCCAAATAGCCCTAAAACACTCAGAAAACAGGTTTTTAAGAGACGAAGTTGGGGAAATTGTTAAACGGTTGGGGAAGCGGTTCCACACAGATACGGGAGTAACACCAGAAAATCAGCCATTGGAGCCTGAATTCAGACTTGGCATTCTATTTTCAATAAGTGTGAAAAAATTATTCACTAAAAATCAAAACATTATGTTACGTTGGGCCATAGGTTTCTTCATTATTGCGATCATTGCTGCAATATTCGGATTTGGTGGAATTGCTGCAGGAGCAGCTTCCATTGCAAAAGTATTGTTTATTATTTTCATCATATTATTTCTCCTCACCTTGATTTTCGGAGCAAGAGTATTTGGGAAATAGCTATGTTAGGTATAAAAAAAGGCTGTCACAACATCGTCGTGACAGCCTTTTTTTATGAATTTTTTCTCCTCGGAGAGTAGCTATCCCATATTGAGAGCGTTTTTCCGTCATGGGTTGTCATGCCCCAACTTCACTGAGATGCTTCAACTGGCATCTTTTGAGTTTTAATACTCGGGAAGTGGGAATTCCACTTCGAACACAGTGCCGATACCCACTTTGCTGTTGACCTGCATGCTCGCGTTGTGACTGGACAGGATATTCAGTGTGGAGGTCAGCCCAAGTCCCGTGCCCTCTGATTTGCTGGTGTAGAAAGGATCAAAGATCTTCTTGAGGTCTTCTTTTTCAATCCCCTGCCCATTGTCTCCGATGGATAGAAATATAGATCCTCCTTTGATCTCGGTTTTCACCGTGAGCAGTCCTTGTTCGTGTTCGATCGCCTCGACTCCATTGAGTAGAATATTGACCAAGGCAATAGAGAGTTTCTCCCTGTCTACGAAAATTCTCGGTAATTCTTCTTCCAACTCTTCCTTGATACGAATTCCCTTCAGTTTGGCTCGATCTCTCACCAATTCCAATATATCATCCAGAATTTCGTGAAGTGAACTGAGCTCCAACTTGAGCTCCTTGGGTTTGGAAGAATTCAGCAAGTCTCCGATCAAAGTTTCGATTCTATTGGAGCTCCGCTGGATGATGTCTGTGTACAGAATGAACTGCTCCTCCTGCTGAGGAATTTCCTCTTTGAGATTGTCCAGAGCAAGGTTGAGATTAGTAAGCGGATTGCGAATCTCATGGGCAATCGTTCTGGCGAGTTTCCCGGTCATGGAGAGTTTTTCGGCCACCATCATGTCGAGTTCGGCTTTTTTCCATAGGGTCAAATCGCGGATAATCCCCTGGTAGCAGCAGAAATCATCGGCCTGGTCGGGGATAAAGACACAGTTGAAGATGCAGGTCTTCGGCAGCCCATCTTTTGTCACAAGGATAACCTCGAAGTCCTTGACCAACTCCGTGGTGTGGAGTAGTTCCACGCATCGCTCGAAATCCTCATCACTTAAAAAAAGATCTCGGAGATGTAGCTTGTTTAAATCACTGGATTTGTAGCCAAAAAAATCCAAAAAGGAATCGTTTAGCTCCAGCATTTCTAGTTTGCTGTTTGCCAGGAAGATACTATCCAGGGAACGCTCAAAAAGAGATCGGTATTTTTTTTCCTTTTCGTCAAGCTCACGAATCACGCGAGCTTGCTTGATTGAGTACCGAATCGAACGCTCAAGAATGTCTGCTCTCAGATCACCCTTGACGAGGTAATCGAATGCTCCAGCCATGCTTGCATCCACGTCCAATTGGGCATCGTTTCGTCCGGTCAGGAGGATTGCAGGAGTGAGGATTTGATTTTCGGTGATAAAGTCGATAATGGAGAGCCCAGTGGACTTTCCCAGATAAAAGTCAATCAAGAAAAGATCATATTGTCTAGTCAGGATTTTCGCTTTGCCCTGCTCTGGATTGGGCTCCCAATCCAGCTTGCAGGCAAAGTTTTTGACCTCGGACAAGTACTCCTTTACTAAGAAAGCATCGTCCTCATCATCTTCGATGAGTAGGATTTTGATGTCCTCTTTTACCATTTTCTTATTTGGATTCCGGCAGGGTCACAGTACCCAGCCAATAGTTACTGATTTCACGGGTGACGTCGACGAGCTCGGCAAAGTTTACCGGCTTGCTGATGAATGAATTGACACCCAGATCGTAGCACTCCAGGATGTCGGAATCTGCCCTCGAAGTGGTCAGCACCACGATGGGAATCTTCTTCAATATCGGATCTGCTTTAAGCAGTTTCAACGCTTGCCGTCCGTCCATCTTGGGCATATTGAGATCCAGCAGGATCAATCCAGGCAACAGTTCCACGCCCTCAAACTTTCCTCTTCGGTGAAGGAAATCGATGAGCTCCTCGCCATTTTCCACGAAGCATACCGAGTTGGGAATGTTGTTTTCCTTCAGCGCTTCCTGCAAGAGTATCTGATCATCCGGATCATCATCCGCCATGAGGATAGTGACTTTGTTATTTAATTTATTCATAGAGGCCATTGACAGGTCTTAGTTAGTTGCTTGCTGGAAATATAACAATAAATTCAGATCCAATCCCTTCTTCGCTTTTGGCGACAATCGCTCCGCCATGGTGGGTCACGATCTTCTTGCAGATTGCCAGGCCGATGCCTGTTCCTTCGAACTCAGTCTTGCCGTGCAGGCGCTGAAAGACGTTGAAAATCTGCTCGGCATATTTCTCGTCAAATCCGATCCCATTGTCTGACACGGTGATTTTGACGTAGTTTTTATATCTAGGAGTGAGGTTGAAATCCCGGGTCACGTCCGCTGCCGAAAGCTTCACACCAGTGATCGTGATCTTCGGATTTTCATCCTTTTTTCTAAACTTGATCGCATTGCTGATCAAATTCTGAAACAGCCGCTGTACCTGCCCTTTCACGCCGAGTATAGGAGGTATCTTGTCGTATTCCAATTCCGCATTTTCTCTTGAAATCTGGTCTGAAAGATCTTCGGCTATTTCGTCAAACATCTTCCTCAAATTGACTTTGCCTGGAAGCTCACTGCTGCGTGTGATGCGGGAGAAGGCCAGCAAATCCTCAATCAGATTTTGCATCCGTCCCGATGCTGCCTGCATCCTGGCAATGTAATCCTGGCCCATGTCGTCGAGTTTATCGTGGTACTTGGTGACCAGGCGGTCGCCAAAAGACCTGATCTTGCGCAGCGGCTCCTGTAGATCGTGAGATGCTACATAGGCAAACTGCTCTAGGTCTTCGTTGGATCGCTTGAGTTCTTGCGTATAGTTCTTCAGTTGCAGTTCTGTTTCTTTCTCTCTGGTAATGTCTGAGAACGTGACCAGAAAGCCGTCGTCGAACTTGAGGGCCAGGATCTTAAACCAAACCAATTCGGTTCCCAGGTCATATTCTACCTCAGTCTTGAAGTCCTGTCCCGTCTCGACCACCTTCACATAGGCTGGATAGAGGAATTCCTTATTTCCGGGAAAGCATTCCAAGAGCCTTTTATCTATCAATTGATTTTGGCTTTGATGGGTCATTTTGCAGGCAGCTTCATTAACCATCAAAAATTTGAAATCGATGATCTGTGCTTTTTGGTCACGAATCGACGTTAACGCCATGATTCCGTCCCGGGAATTGTCCAGCACATTTCGGAGAAGGTTACCGGTATGGATTCGCTTTTGGGTTTCTTTTTCCAAGTCCTGTATGGCCATTTCCAGATTTTTGGATTTTTTGTCCCGCTCATCCAGCAGCATCACCGCGCGGGTGAACAGGAGGAGGATTCCGCCAAATGCGATTAACACGATTACCAGGAGATTGATCGGACCGAGGGTTTTGAAACCGCCTTCATCCTCCAGACCTTTTGATACCAATTGTCGGGACGTGTGTTTGATTCTCTCTCCCACGAGTCGGATTTTGTCCATGTTCGTTTTCCCCTCTCCCATCAGGCGAATCTCCTCCGGCTCCAGGGTGGAATTTTCCCATTTGGTGGACTGGAGTATCTTTTCAATCGTGTGTAATTGGACATCGATCAAGGCCCGCAGTTGATCGACGTCTCCTTTGATTTCCGGTATAAAGTCGGACAGACTGTCCAGCTTAGACAGCTCACCGGAGATATTGACCTGAGCCTGATAGTAGGGAGCGAGGTAGCTTTCGTCGTCTGTGAGCTGATAGCCCCGATGCCCGGTCTCGGCATCTTTAATCAGAGACATTACCTGTGTGGTAATTTGAATGGTAGTATTTACCCTTCGGATGTTTCCTACTGTCTGGATGTAGTTATTGATATTCCAATACGTCCATACGCACAATAGAATCAATAGACTCATGACTAATGAGAAGATGATTCGGAGTCTTTTGAGATTCGTGAGCATGGAATTGACGGAGCAGTTTGAGAGGGAGCGAAAGGGTGTCGCTTAAACTCAATAGTCTTGAATGTTATAAAGTTTTAGCTTGTTGTAAAGGGTCTTTCGGTCGATCTTCAGCAGCTCTGCGGTTTTGGATTTGTTGTAGCGGCTGACTTCCAATGCGTTGAGGATTGCCTGTTTTTCAGCTTCCCCGGATACAGATCGAAGCGTATGGCTGTCCTCGGCGGGCTCACCACTGTCGGTGGCTGAGGTCGGACGTGGCCTGGAGATTTCTTCCGGTAGCGCACTGGTCGGCACCAGATCCCCCGAAGTCAAGAGCACGGCCCGCTTCACGACATTGTTTAGCTCCCGGAGATTTCCGTACCACTGATAGTTTAGGAAGTGGTGGGTTACCTCATCGGAAAACCCCTTCACTGATTTTTTAAGTGAATGATTGGCCAGCTGGAGGAAATGCTGGGAAAAGGTCAGAATATCTTCTTTACGCTCACGCAATGGCAGGAGGTTGATCTTGAATTCGTTGATCCGATGGTACAAGTCTTCGCGGAATCGACCGTCTTTGATGGCTTCAGTGAGGTTTTCATTGGTTGCCGCAATTATTCGGATATCGACGCTTATGTCTTTTTGTCCGCCGATTCTTCTGATTTTACGCTCTTGAATCACTCTGAGCAGCTTCACTTGATTCTCATAGCTCAGGTTGCCAATTTCATCCAGGAAGATCGTGCCGCCATTTGCAAGCTCAAAGCTGCCTGGCTTGTCAGCGATTGCCCCAGTAAATGATCCCTTCATGTGACCGAACAGCTCACTGCCGGCAAGCTCCTTGGGCAAAGCTCCACAATCGATCGCAATAAAAGGTTTTTTTGCGCGGGAACTCTGATTATGAATGGAATTGGACACATATTCCTTGCCTGTTCCTGTCTCTCCCATGATCAGCACCGACATATCCGTTGGCCCGATCAGATCCACGTACTGCTGGACGGACTTAGACTCCTCACTTGTTCCTAATATAAACTTTGAGTCTGGTTCTTGGGCTTGTTCTCCGGGACTTGACTTGGCAATCGGCTGCCCGGACTTCACTTGGTTTTTTTCCTGATTCTTTTGGATGGTTTCTTTCACGGTCACCAGCAATTCATCGGGATAGAGAGGCTTGGTGACGTAGTCATTTGCTCCATACCGGAAAGTTTGCACGGCAGTTTGCACGTCACTGTAGCCGGTGATGATGATGACGGCGGCGTCTGGGCTCAGCACTTTTATCTTTTGCAAAGCCTCCACTCCGGTCATATCCGGTAGCCTATAGTCACAGAGTATCAAGTCGTAATTATTTGAACGAAGGAGTTCAAGGCCATCTGTTGCTTTGTAGGCTACATCCACTTCATAATTTGACTTTTTCAAAAAATTTGAAAGTACTCTACAAAGATCCTGGTCATCGTCAATTACTAATATTTGGTTGTTCATGGGGTGGGGATATAGTTTGGAATTTAGATAAAGTCGATGATTTGCGCTACCTGTTTTTTGGTGAACGGCTTGGGAAGAAAGAAATCTGCTCCTTGAGTAAGCACTTTTTCTCGCTCATTGTCATACGCGCTGATGACGATCACTTTCTGCCGTTTTGGAAATGCACTCATAAAATCCAGCATTTCAAACCCGGTACCGTCCGTTAGGTTTAGATCCAAGAAGATGATAGCATACGGATTTACTCTAAACTTCTCTTTTGCATCTCGAATCGTATTTACATATTCATTGGGTATTCCCAGGGATTTCAGTTGTAATGAAAGCAGCTTACACAGATCCACCTCATCATCAATTATCAACGCGTTTTTCATCTAATTACTCTACAATTTCGACATATTGGAGCAATATGGTGCCAAAATAAAACACCCGCTACATTGCGATCAGAGCTATGCGGGGGAAAAATCTCCACAATTTTGTGTGGAATTTTTTCTACAGTATCCTAAACGGAAAATTTCGGCGGGAATAGCTTTTAAACCGGCAAATGTCGAGTCTAGTGCTCTGATTCTGGCGCCCTCGGGTCATAGTGCGGATTCGATTCGTAGGGTACCGGAGCGCCGTTTTTCTCTCTCCATACCTCAAGTTTTTTCAAAAGCTCGGCCGCTTTTTCGGGCATACTGCCAGCGAGATTGTTACGCTCGGAAAGGTCATTTTGGAGGTTGTAAAGTTCCAGACCTCCATCTTCGAAATACTGATGCAATTTCCATTCACCCGAACGGATCACAGAGCCGGGGCGAGTTCGGAACAAAGGATCCCGTGACTCGTCCTCCGCAGGATCGTAGGCTTCGAGATAGATTGGGAAGTGCCAAAACAAGTCCCTCTTAGCAAGCTTTTTCCCCTGGAGCAAATCCATGATCGAAGCTCCATCCAGCGGGATCTGTTTTTTCACGCCCAATAGCTCGGCGAAAGTCGGGAAAAAATCCATCTGGGTCACCGGCGTATCGTCCTGACGTGGTTTGAATTTTCCGGGCCATCTCACAAATAGAGGAACCCGGATTCCCCCTTCGTAATAACTCCCCTTGCCTGCCCTCAGCGGATCCTGGTGGCTGGTGGCGCGGATTCCGCCATTATCGGAGGTAAATACAAGAATTGTGTTTTCGTCCAGTCCCAGAGAAGATACTGCTTCCATCAGCTTCCCCACATTCTCGTCCATGGAGTAGATCATCGCAGCGTAGGTCGGGTCGTTGCGACCCTCTTCTCCAGCTTTGCTTTCAAATTTGGCTTTCAGCTCCTCCTTGGCCATCAGGGGCGTATGCACGGTGTAGAAAGGCAAGTAGAGAAAAAAGGGCTCGTGCTGGTTTTCCCGAACAAACTCGATGGCTTCCTCGGTGAGCCGGTCGGTCAGGTACTCTCCATCCTCCGTGGAGGTGATGTTGCTCACCTTGTAGGGGCTGAAATAGCCGTCTTTGCCGGGGTGTCCCTGTGGCCCTCCACCGACATTGACCTCAAAGCCGAAGTCCTTGGGATCTTGCGAAATATGCCACTTGCCGAATGTGCCCGTCACGTAGCCGCTTTCCTTGAACAGCTGGCCCAGCGTGTAGCTGTCTTCTGGGATAAACTGGGCATTGGGCGTGGGAATCAACTTTCTGGTCTTGGGGTCTCCTCGGTCTGGAGGATTGACGGTGTATATCCCATGCGTCATCCCATACCTTCCGGTGATCATATTCGCCCGACTGGGCGCACAGTTGGAGGCCCCGGCGTAGCCCTGGGTGAAGACCACACTTTGCGCAGCCAAGCGATCCAAGTTGGGCGTCTCGTAATAGGTGCCGTCCATAAACCCTACATCCTTCCAGCCCAAATCATCGACATTAATCAGGATGACATTGGGCTTGGGGGACTGTTGGGCGTGGAGCGGGATGAAACTCGTGCAAAGTAAGACCCCCAATAAAATCTCACGAAATAATTTTTCTGTTTTCATGGCATAAAAAAACTCTCTCCCCGAACGTCGAAGAGAGAGTCAATATTACTTGAAAATTATAAACTCCAGGTATTTCCCACGTCGGAAAGTGGGATGCAGCCTTGGAAAGGGCCGGGGATTGGATCGTAGCTCAGGACATTTTTGCCAATCTCTTCTGAGCTGAAATACGCCCAAAGCGCTATGGACTTCAGGCCCCGGTAGAAGCCAACGGGCTCGCTTGGTCCGACGGAGGTTCCCCAGACATTCTTGGGGAATTTGGGGGACTTGGCTTCGTGCTCACGGAAGCAGGCCGCTTTGTCTTCCTCGCTCAGCTCAGCGAAGACCGCCCCGTATTGCGACTTGCAGTCCTCATTGAACTTCGTGATCTCCTCGACCACGTTTTTCTGTCCGTCTTCATCGTAGGCTTTCGCATACATCAGATCCATGAAGATGTCTGCCTTGACGTCTAGGCCGCCAGGCGTGTCGGTTTTTGGCAAAAGGAAATCCACAAAGGAGGAAATAAACCTCGCCTGGTCGTCTTTCAAAAACTGCGGAGTCCAAGTCAGTCTATCCTGCTTGGCGCAAGCCTGCAATAGGCTGAGCAAAGTAGGGGCTCCCACTGCCGCGCCCAGCCCAAGTGCTGATTTTCTAAGTGCGTCTCTTCTATTCATGGCTTAGAGGTTTTGCTTATTGAGTTCGGAAATCGCGTGGTTGGCCGCTCTCGCGGTCAGCGCCATGTAGGTGAGCGAAGGGTTCACGCAGGAGGAAGAGGTCATGCATGCTCCGTCTGTGACGAAGACGTTCGCGCAGCCATGGACTTGGTTGGTGGCATTGAGCACCGAGGTTTTGGGGTCTTTGCCCATGCGGGCGGTTCCCATCTCATGGATGCCATAGCCCATTTCATGCCCTTTGTCAAAGTCCATGATGTCCTTGAGTCCGGCGCGCTCCAGCATCTCGCGGGCGTCAATTCGGATCTGCTTGTTGAGCTCCAGTTCATTGGATCCCCACTCGGCATCGATGCTGAGGGTGGGCTGACCCCACTTGTCCGTGACGTCCTTGTTGAGGTACACCTTGTTTTCATGGTAGGGTAGGCACTCTGCAAAGCCGGTGATGAAAAACTCCCAGGCTCCCGGGGTCATCAGGCCGTCTTTGAAGTTGCCTCCAAAATTCTCCTGGTTGCTCCCGGCGCCCCATCCCGCTCTCCCGCCTCCGCCTTGGAAGCCGTAGCCACGAACGAACTTGTCACTCTGTGGACCGTCTTTCAGGTTGACGTAGCGGGGGATGTAGATGCCGTTTGGCCTTCTGCCTTTGTAGTATTGGTCTTCGAATCCCTCTACCGTGCCCATCGCCCCGATGCGGTAGGTATGGTCCATGAGGTTGTGTCCCAGCTCTCCGGAGTCATTACCCAGTCCATTCGGGAAGCGGCTCGAAGTCGAGTTCATCAAGATCTGCGTGGTGCTCAGTGTGGAGGCGTTGACAAAGACAATCTTTGCCTTGTACAGGATGTCTTCCCCTGTCTCCGCATCGATGATGCGCACGCCGCTGGCCTTGCCCTTTTGCTCGTCATACACGACCGACTGCACGATCGAATAGGGGCGAATGGTAAGATTTCCGGTTGCATTTGCCGCAGGCAGCGTCACTGCGTTGGAACTGAAGTAGGCGCCATAGGGGCATCCTCGGTCGCAGCGGTTTCGGGACTGGCATTGCCCGCGGCCGTTGTGCGGCTGCGTGAGATGCGCCACCCGGCCGATGATCATATTACGCCCTTTGAATTCCTTCTCGATGCGCTCCTTGACGTGTTTTTCCACACAGTTGAGCTCCATCGGTGGGAGAAAGTGCGAGTCCGGCAGCTGCGGCAAGCCCAGTGCTTCCCCGCTGATGCCGGCGTATTTTTCCACATGGCTATACCAAGGTTCGAGGTCTTGGTAGCGAATCGGCCAGTCGACACCGTGTCCATCCTTGGCATTGGCTTCGAAGTCCAGATCCGACCAGCGATACGTCTGCTTGCCCCAGAGCAACGAACGTCCGCCCATCTGATGCGCGCGAACCCAAAGAAAGGGTTTGACTTCGGTGTAAGGATTCTCCACATCGTTGGCATGAAAGTGCTCGTTCATCGAGCCGATAAAGCCGGACCTTCCACCCTTGGGATGCCTGGCTTTTTGCTCGGGAGTGAGGCTGCCACGAAGTTCCGATTCCCAAGGATCGAGCGTCATGGTGGGATAATCCACCACGTGCTCCACGATTCTTCCCCGCTCGAGGACGAGGGTTTTGAGCCCGGCTTCGCAAAGTTCTTTTGCTGCCCAGCCTCCACTGATCCCCGAGCCGATGACGATGGCATCATAGGTCAGATCTTTGTCTGCGTCAATATTAAAGTTGGCCATATTTTGAGTTTACTTGGGAGCATAAGTTAGCCAAATCTGGAAAATCGGCTTGGGTAACAAATCGAAATAAATGGGGGTCCATTTGATATCTCTCATGGGGAAAAGCTTCTTTTTTTTAATTCCCCCGCATAGACTCGGGCGAATTGGTCGGGAAGAAAGAAACTGATAAATTCGTTGCTTTCCGGTCCTATGAAAGTTTATACTCTTTTTTTCAGCCTGATCCTCTTGGCCTGCAAGTCGCCTATCCAAGAGCTACCACTCGATATTCCGCAGCACATCATGGAAGAAGTCTACGAGGAGGTCAAAACTCCCTTCAAGTATGGAGTTGTCTTTCAGCATCCGGACTCCACCAAGATGATTGATTCGCCGACTGTCTTTCGGGAAAACGGACTTTGGTACATGACCTACATCGTCTTTGACGGGCAGGGCTATGAGACTTGGCTGGCGCAAAGCGAGGACTTGCTACACTGGAAGTCCAAGGGGAGGATCCTTTCATTCACCGAAGGCACTTGGGACGCAAACCAAAAGGCCGGATATCCCGCGCTCGTCAATACCGAGTGGGGAGGGGATTATTCGGTAGAGAAATTTCAGGGGAAATACTGGATGACTTATTTAGGTGGGAGCAGCAGCGGGTATGAGGCGGGGACGCTGAAGGTGGGGCTTGCAAGTGCCGCAGAACTGACAGCTACAGGAGACTGGGATGTGGCACACCAACCACTTTTGTCCCCAGAGGATGGGGATGTCCGCTGGTTTGAAGACAAAACCATCTACAAAAGTCATGTGATCCGCGACTCCGAGCAGCTGACCGGCTACCCTTTTGTGATGTACTACAATGCCAAAGGGGATACCGCGGACTACGAAAGCATCGGCATGGCCGTGTCCCAGGATCTAAAAACCTGGAAGCGTTTTGGAGAAGACCCGGTCATCACCAGATATCAGGGGATATGTGGGGATGCGCAGGTTGTCCAATTCGGGGACATGTACGTGATGTTTTATTTTGGGGCTTTTTGGAAGCCCGGCGCTTTTGAGCGCTTTGCGGTTTCCTACGATTTGGTGCACTGGACAGATTGGAACGGGCCAGATCTCATTTCCCCCTCCGAGTCCTTCGACTTGAAATATGCGCATAAACCCTGGGTAATACGATGGAATGGCGTGGTCTATCACTTTTACAATGCCGTAGGAGATCGGGGGAGGGTGATCGCCTTGGCGACTTCTGAGGAGCTAAAAAAGTAGGGATTCGGTCTAAAAATACCCAATACAGGGTATTTTCAGGTCAGGTGAAAACAGGCAAATTGCGGGTCGATGAGAACTACTCTCTTCGCAAACTATTCAATCACCCTAACCCCCTCTTTATGAATTGGTATCTCAAAGTATGGCAGCAGTATGCGGATTTCAACGGCAGAGCTAGAAGGACAGAGTACTGGATGTTCAGCCTTTTTCAAGTTTTCGCACTCATCGTTGCCGTCTTACTCGACAACTTACTCGGAATCGCCTTCGGTGGTGCTGGCCTCGGCCCGATTTATTTGGTCTATGTACTTGCCTCTGTGATTCCGAGCTTGGCAGTCACCGTGCGCAGGCTTCACGACGTGGACAAGAGTGGCGGAATGATCTTTATTTCTCTGATTCCAATAGTTGGGCCGATCTGGCTGCTAGTCCTTCAATGTACCGAGGGAGATCAGGGGAGAAATAGATTTGGCAGGGATCCCAAGACTATCTGAACCTAATTGGCCGGACCTTGGTACAAAGGGGTCCGGCTTTCTGATTTTTCGTCAGCCTTGCTCTCGGCCTATCCAAAAAGCGTACATTCATTCCGAATTTATTTTTGTCCTTAAGCACGCGGCTTACGCGTGACCAGCACTCGGAGCAAATGCCTTACAGTATAGGAGTTGTCATGGCCTTTTTCTTGGCGGTGATTTTGGCAGGGAAGAAGAACAGAAGCCAGGCGGATACTTTTCTGGCTTTTTGGTTGTTTTTTCTGGGCTTTCATCTGCTGCCCTATCAGTTCCTGATCGCCGGACCAATAGAAAATTATACCCTCTTGCTCGGTTTGGAGCTTCCCGTCCCATTGGTGCATGGGCCTTTTTTGTATTTGTATGTGAGGGCTTTAACTCAGGAAAACCGGGTGAAAGAAAGCTTCGTCTGGCATTTTTTGCCTTTCGCAGCCGGGCTGCTTTCTCTGATTCTTTTTTTCCTGCTGCCTGAAGCGGAAAAAATAAGAGTATATCAGCAGCAGGGCGCAGGATACGAGGTGCTTCTCTCTGTCATGTATGCTGCCATTCTCGTGTCGGGAGTCCTTTGTTGCCTGCTTTCTCTTCGGCTTTTTGTCCGCTACCAAAAACGCATCAGCGAGCAATTCTCCTATACCGAGCGAATCAACTTGTCTTGGCTTCGCTACCTCATCCTTGGTTCCGGCGTGGTCTGGACTGTGGTGATCGTTGCAGAGGATCAGCAGATCTATGGAGCGATTGTCGGCTACACGATGTTTATCGGATACTTTGGCATCAAGCAGGTGGGCGTCTTCACCAATCCGACAGCGATGGAAGCGAATAGCAGTTTGGAGGCCGAGCCGGTTTCACTGACCGGAGAGGAGCCCGAAAAGCCGAAATACGAAAAGTCCACCCTTACCGCCTCGCAGATCGAAGGCATTCACCGAGAACTGAGCCTTGTGATGGAGGAGGAGAAGCTTTTTACCGATCCGGAGCTCAGCCTTGCCCAGCTTGGCGAACATCTCAATGTACATCCCAACACACTTTCCCAAGTGATCAACACCGTGGAGCAGCGGAATTTTTTCGACTATATCAATCGGTTAAGAGTAGAGGAGTTTAAGCGCCTGGTCTTGGACAAGAAAAATGAAAGTGCGACTCTGCTCGCCTTGGCTTTCGACTGTGGCTTCAATTCCAAGACTTCCTTCAACAGAAATTTCAAGAAAGCCACCGGGCTATCGCCTTCCGAGTTTCTGGAACAAACGCACCTGGGTCGGGGCTAGATTTTTTGGTGAAAGGCTCCCTGTTAAGGGCCTACAAGCTGGAAATTACCAAAGGATAAAAAGGCTAAAATCCCCAGATTCGCAGTGTTTACAAATGCCTTGACCTTCTTATCGAGCGTCCTGATTTTCTTGCGGATTTGAATGGTGGCGAAGATTTCACTTCGTCACTTGCTGGTACTTCGACTCGTAGTCTTTGCGCAGCGTGCCAAACATCCTGTCCCAAATTAGGGTGTAGAGTCCATAGTTTCCGTGAAAATGCTCATGGTGCTGGTTATGAGCTGTGCTGGTGTTTATCCATCGTCCGAACCAGTTACGCTGAAAATTTTTGGGAAGAAGCTCAAATCCTAAATGTCCGTAGACATTATAGAAAAATTGGAAGAGGAGGAATAACCCCAAACTCCCTTGGTAAACCGGCAGCGTAAATGCGATGAGGGGGATGATCCCCGCTTCTATGATTGCTTCCAAAGGATGAAATGCGTAGGCGGTCCATGGGGACGGATTGGTGGATTTATGGTGGATTTTATGGATCAGGCGGAAGAGTTTGGGGTGATGCATGAACCAATGCACCCAATAGAAATAGGCATCATGGATCAAAAGCATCAGGGGAAAGCATAAGAAATAATAGACCATTCCGTATTGGCTTTTTTCCACATACATATTCGTATAAGGGCGCAGAACAATAAACACCAATGCGGCCACGGTGGCAAAAATCAAAATCGAGAAAAGCGAATACGAGATGTCGCGGCCATAGTCTTTGAGTTGAGGATATTTGGCCTGCATCCGCCGACTGGATAGGATGTTTTTGAGAAGGACGTAGAAAACACAGAATACCAGTCCAGCGATGACAAAGTAGCGGATGGTGGTGATTTCTGCTATTCTAAGCCATCTGTACCCGAATTCTTCCCAATTCATCTTGCCTTCATTTAAGTTTTAAAATTAAAGAAGGCATTTTGATAATTCATTTGAAAAGTATTGATGAAAGAGGATTTTATTGTCATTTGGATCACAAATGTAGCGGTGGCTAAATGCAAATGACTTTGCCAGATTACTTCTCAGAAAAGCACTTCATTTCTTACCTTTGAGCGATGTGGAAGGAAATCTCTGTTTTGATCCGAAAGGAAATCACGCTGGAATGGCGACAGAAGTATGCGCTCAACGGGATTTTGCTTTACGTCGTCTCGGCGGTTTTCATCACCTATTTGAGCGTCGGAGCGAAATCCGGCGTGCTTTCCGTTCCTACCTGGAATGCCATCTATTGGATCATCATCCTCTTTTCGTCCGTGAATGCCGTCGCCAAAAGCTTTGTGCAGGAGCATCAGGGGCGGCAACTCTACTACTACATGATCGCCTCGCCTGAGGCGATTATTCTTTCCAAGATTATCTATAATACAGGCTTGACGCTGATCCTAGCCTTGCTGGGTTATGGAGTTTTTTCGGTGATCTTAGGCAACCCGGTGCAGGATCAAGGATTGTTTTTGCTCAATCTGGTCTTGGGAGCAGTCGGCTTTTCGGCTAGCCTCACCATGGTGAGCGGGATCGCTTCCAAGGCCGGCAACAATGCCACGCTTATGGCGATCCTGAGCTTTCCCGTGATCATTCCCATTCTCCTGATGGCGATCCGGATTTCCAAAAATGCACTTGACGGCCTGGACTGGAGCGTCAGTGCGGACAAGCTCCTCAGCCTCTTGGCGATCAACGCCATCGTCGGCGCGACGGGATATATCCTGTTTCCGTATTTGTGGAGAAGCTAGGCGGATTTACGAGTTACGATTTTGGATTTACGAAGCTATGCGGCTTCGACGCCGCTCAGGCTGAGGCAAGAGCACTTTAACTTTACCACCTGCCACTTTCCAACCCCGATTTTCCAATTTTCCAATCTTCTAATTTTTCAATCCTTCTATCTTTAAACCATGGAAAACAAAATTGCCCTGATCACCGGAGCTACATCCGGGATCGGAAAAGCCTGCGCTTTGATCCTTGCCAAGATGGGTTTTGACATCATCGCCACAGGCAGAAGACAGGATCGCTTGGAAGACTTGGGAAAAGAACTAGCGCCTGGAGTCCGTTTTTTGCCTTTGGTGTTTGATGTAAGAGAGCGGGAAAAAGTCGGCCAAATCCTCGGAAGTCTTCCTTCCGACTGGTCAGCGATTGACGTGCTGATCAACAATGCCGGCAACGCCCACGGCATGGATCCGATCCAGACAGGCAGTCTCGACGACTGGGATGCGATGATGGATATCAATGTGAAAGGCCTGCTCTATGTCTCCAAAGCAATCATCCCCGGCATGACCCAGCGCAATTCCGGCATGATTATCAACATCGGTTCCATTGCCGGCAAAGAAGTCTATCCCAATGGCAACGTGTATTGCGGCTCCAAGCATGCCGTGGATGCGATCACCAAAGGGATGCGCATTGATCTGAATCCGTTTGGGATCAAAGTGATTGCCATCCATCCGGGATTGGTGGAGACGGAGTTTTCGCTGGTGCGTTTCAAAGGTGACGAATCCCGCGCGGAGTCGGTTTACAAAGGCTTTGTTCCCTTGTATGCACAGGACATTGCGGACATTGTCGAGTTTGTGGTCAATAGACCTGCACATGTGGTGTTGGCGGATATTGTGGTTTTGCCCACGGCGCAGGCTTCCGCTACTTTGGTCAACAAAAATCCAGCGAAATGAACAGATCCATGCTAAGCCTAATGGCGCTGGCAGTCGCCTGCTCATCTCCCGTAAAGAGCGATCAGGAGATTTTTTCAGAGCAACAGCGCAAAGTTCTCGATCCGGTAAAGGAAATCGAGCTGGATCCGCCCATGTCGGACTTGGAGCAAAAGCTCATCGCCCAAGGTTTGGTGGATGTGGAGACGGTTGTGCCGGGCGTACGAATCGAGCTAAAGTACTCGACGACGGACAATTTTTTCGGGAAGGACGTGTACGGAGACCATGTGCGCTGCTATCTGCAGCCGGAGGTCGCCGATAGGGTGAAAAAAGCCCAAGAGCTTCTCCAGAAAGACCATCCGCATCTGACTCTTTTGATCTACGATGGCGTGCGTCCTCTCAGTGTTCAGCAGATCCTGTGGGATAGTCTGGACAAGCCCGATAGCATTAAGCCGCTTTACGTAGCCGACCCCAAGGTAGGAGGCTTGCATAATTTCGGTGTCGCGGTCGATTTGACGATTTTTGATACGGAAGCGGATTCTACCTTGGATATGGGGACTGCATATGATTACTTTGGCTATCCGGCTTATCCGGATCGAGAAAAGCAGATGCTCGCCGAAGGGAAGATCACCAAAGCTCAAGTCGCCAATCGGGAGATTCTCAGAAAAGTGATGAAAGGGGCTGGCTTTACAGGAGTCGGTAGCGAATGGTGGCATTTCAACGCATTTTCGAGAAAAGAAGCCGGAGAAAAATTCGACCTGGTGAAGTGAGGCAGAAAGTATCAAGAGAGAGCCGAGAACTAGAACCTAGAATGTTTCCAAGAACTGAGATATATAAATTAAAGATCGACTTAGCTGTAGTCAGCTAAACGATGTTTCTCAGTCGACCAATAACTATTAATTCAATAACCCTTGATCTTTTAATAAATAAAACGATAACCCAACAAGTCAATTCCTATGACCTTAAAACGTACACTTCTCACCTTTTCGCTGATTTTCAGCTTTGCCTTGGCGGCCTCTGCTCAGCAATATCGCGTCTTGGTATTTTCCAAAACCGCCGGATTCCGCCATCAATCGATTCCTGAAGGTGTCGCTGCCGTCAAAAAGCTCGGTCAGGAGCAGGGTTTTGGTGTCTATGCCACAGAAGATGCCGGACAGTTTACCGATGAAAACCTGGCCAAATATGACGTGGTAGTACTTCTCAGCACGACGGGTACGATCTTCAATGATGCCCAAAAAGCTGCTTTTCAGAAGTTTGTTCAAAGCGGCAAAGGCGTCGTAGGAATCCACTCGGCTACCGATACCGAATATGAATGGCCATGGTACAACAAGATGATCGGTGCGTATTTTCTGACTCACCCCCGTCAGCAGACCTTGAGATTGGAAGTGAGAGACAAGGATCATCCAGCGACCTGGCACCTTCCGACAAATTGGCTTTGGTTCGATGAATTGTACGAATTCCGTGACATCAATACTGACATCAAGGTTTTGATCACTGCGGATGAGACGACTTACGAACCTTCAAAAGGTAACGGGCCAGATCACCCGATGGCTTGGTATCACGCGTTTGATGGTGGACGGGTATTCTATACTGCGCTGGGTCACGTCGAAGCTGCCTGGGAAAATGAAGCCTTTCTCCAGCACGTTCACGGCGGTATCTGGTATGCGGCCAAAGGAAAGATGCCGAAGTAATTTCCCTGAAACCGAGCGATTTGTCCGAACTCCTTTGCGGAGTTAGTTTTTATTTCGCATTAAAAATTCTAGGCTTCGGAACTTCCGAAGCCTTTTTTGGTTTTTCTTTACAATCAAAACCCGATTACCATGCTGAAAGCTCAATCCAGGCCCGTCCATCTCTACATGGAGGCTAATCCCAATCCAAATTCGCTGAAGTTTGTTGCCAACTTTATGTTGGTGGAGGAGGGAGTAAGTTTTGACTACCCGAGTGCCGAAAGTGCTGAAAACAGCCAATTGGCGAAGGAACTCTTCAATTTTGCTGCGGTTCAGCGCGTTTTTATAGCCTCAAATTTTGTCACCGTGACCAAATCTGAGGACGTTGAATGGCCGGAGATTCAACAAATCATCCGTGACCATATCAAGCAATATTTGGAATCTGGTCAGACGGCTGTTTCGGCGACTTTTGAAAAAGATCCGCTATTTGACGAAAATGATTCTGAAGTTGTCAAAAAAATCAAAGGAATTCTCGACGAGTACATTCGTCCCGCGGTAGAGCAGGATGGTGGTGCGATTGTTTTTCATTCTTTTCACGACGGCATTGTCAAGGTGCATTTGCAAGGTTCCTGCTCAGGATGTCCAAGCAGCACGGTGACGCTCAAGGCCGGAATTCAAAACCTGCTCACCCGCATGCTACCTGAGGTGAAGGAAGTGCAGGCCGAAGGAATTTAACAGACATGAATTGATGGCAAAAAGGGATTGGTCTTGGGCTTTATTGGGAGTGCTTGCCTTGATCATCCGATATTTTGCTGCGCAAAATCCCGAGGCGACGGACGAGATTTACTCTAGGAAGTTCTTTCCCGGGATCAGAAATATCATTGACTTGACGCTGGGGAATCTTCCTTTTCCCAGCGTTTATCTTTTTGTCGCTTCGATCATTCTGGTGCTGGTACTCTTTGGTCTGAGGTTCAAAATCATCGTTGGATGGAAAGCGCGGACTTTCTATACGTTCAAGGCACTTGCTAACGGACTGGGCGCACTCATTTTTTTCTTTTTGGTGCTGTGGGGATTTAACTATCAGCGGACACCGATTTTCCAGCAACTCTCCCTCAAACCCCAGTCTCTCAATCTCGATCAGCTCAAATCAGAGATTGAAATCACCCGCAGGCTGGCCGTGCAGTATCGTGGCAGAGTCACTGCAGACACGGTCGCGATCGATTCGATCATGCAATACCCGGATTTGGAGCGTATGGTGCGGGGTAATATGCACGAAAACCTGGACATGTTAGGCCTGAACTTTACCGGAAATCCAAGAACAAAGCAGTTTCCTCCTCCAGGATTTATGCGAAAAATGGGGATTTTGGGCATTTATTTTCCTTTCACCGGAGAAAGCTACATCGACCCGACGCTTCATCCGCTGGAGCGACCCTTTACAGTGGCTCACGAGATGGCACATAGCTACGGCGTAACCAATGAAGGCGAGGCGAATTTTATCGCCTGGGTGATCTGCACCAACTCGGACGATCCGCTGCTGAAGTATTCCGGGCACCTTCGACTGCTGCAGTACCAGATGCGGGACTATTATCGCATGGCCCCGGATGACTACAGAGAATGGGTTAAAGGACTTTCGGTCGGGATAAGAAGTGACCTTAATTCCATTCGCGAAGTCAGCGAAGCGATCAAGCCCTTTTCGCTGGAATTGAGCCGGAAATCAAACGATATTTTCCTCAAAAGTCAGGGAGTCAAAGCCGGAGTCAATTCCTATCAGCAGCTACCGATGCTGGCCTATGCTTGGAGGCAACGGATGAATATTCTAGGTTGAGCGCTTTTTTTTATTTCCAATCCACACTCCCAAGATCACCCCGGCGATGCCGATGTAGTGACCAATCAATAACACCTCGCCATCCAGTACGCCCCACATGATCGCTACGATAGGAATCGTGTAAGTGACCAAGCTGGCAAAGAAGGGGCTGGCGCTTTTCACCATGATATTGAAAAGTACCAAAGCGATGGCCGTGCCGACCATGCCCAAGATGGTGATGTAGCCCAAGGCCTGCCAAGCTCCGGGATGGGTGACCAGCTTATAGGAAAACTGCGTGCCGGCAAAGAGGTAGATCAACGCCAGCGGAAGGATCATCAAAAGCGATATCGAGGAGATTTCAATAGACTTTAATTTGGTGAAGCGGGTTTTGATCACATGCAGGTTGAAACTGTAACAGATACAGGCGGCGATGACAAACAAGCCATACGCATTGATGCCAGCCAGCGAATCCCAGCCTCCGCCCTCTTTGTAAGTGACCAAGATGATCACTCCGACGAAAGCAATGAGAAGTCCCAGTCCATTTCTCCGGGTAATCTTGGTGTCAAAAAACAGGGCGCCGACCAATACGACGAAGAGGGGAGTGAGTGCGTTGAGCACCCCCGTCAGCGAGCTGCTCAGTTGGGTCTGTGCCATTGGGAAAAGAAAGGCGGGAATAAAACTCCCCAGCATGCCCGCGATCAGCAGGTTCTTTACTTGGGTGCGAGAAAGGTTTCTGATTTTGGGGAGCGAGAGCGGCAACAAAAGTGTTGCAGCAGAGACCATGCGGTAGGCTCCGACTTCTCCCGGAGTGAATACCTCCAGACCACGCTTGATCAGGATAAATGAGGTTCCCCAAATCAGGGTGAGAATGACCAGCAAAGCCCAGTTTTTCAGGCTGTTTTCTGAGTGGGTAGTACTCATTAAATCGTCAAAAATGTAGATGTCTGCAAAGGAACTAATTCGGCTCCAAAAAAGGTCAAAAAAAAGACCTCAGCGATGAAAATTCTGAGGTCTGTTAGGTTCAATACTGGAACTCGTAATCGGCGTAGGTTTCTGCGACCTGTCCGAGGATCTCGGCGACTTGCTCGTAGGTGTCGGCCGTGACCATCTCCGTGCGAAAGGGCTTGAAGTTGGGCATGCCTCGGAAGTAGTTGGTATAGTGTCGGCGCATTTCTAAGATTCCCTGCTTTTCACCTTTCCACTCGACGGAAAAGTCCAGATGCTTTTTGGTCACTGCAATGCGCTCGTGGAGGTCTGGACCCTGGAGTTTTTCGCCGGTGGCAAAATAATGCTTGATCTCGTTGAAAATCCAAGGATAGCCGATGGAGGCACGGCCGATCATCATGCCGTCCACGTTGTACTTGGCTCGGTACTCGGCGGCTTTTTCCGGTGTATCGATATCGCCATTACCAAAGACAGGGATGTGCAGCCTTGGATTGTCCTTCACCAGATTGAGGTAGCTCCAGTCCGCTTCGCCCTTGTACATCTGCTGCCGGGTGCGGGCATGGATGGAAATCGCGTGGATTCCCACATCCTGCAGACGCTCGGCTACTTCCACGATTCGAATGGTCTTGTGGTCCCAGCCTAGGCGGGTTTTTACCGTCACCGGAATATTCACCCGCTTCACGATCTCCGCAGTCATGGAGACCATCTTGTCAATGTCGAGGAGGATTCCGGCACCGGCCCCCTTGCAGGCAACTTTGTGTACGGGGCAGCCATAGTTGATGTCGAGGATGTCCGGGCCGGCAGCCTCCGCAATGGCAGCTGCTTCGCGCATGGATTCAATTTCGTTGCCGAAAATCTGAATACCAACCGGACGCTCATAATCATAGACATCCAGCTTCTGAACGCTTTTGGCAGCATCCCGAATGAGGCCTTCTGAGCTGATAAACTCGGTGTACATGAGGTCTGCCCCGTTCTGTTTGCAGACTGCGCGAAAGGGTGGATCGCTTACATCTTCCATCGGGGCGAGCAGTAGGGGAAACTCCCCCAGCTCCAACTTTCCAATCTTAACCACTTCTCAATTCTAAATTTGGCGTAAATTTACCCCAAATTATGGAGATATACGAAGCACAAACAGAAATAGCGCAACGAAGGAGTTGGCTATTGTCACTGATAGTCATTGTTTTAGTCACTTTCGGCGTGCTGATTCTCCTGCAAGGTTTCGCCTTGGCACTCATCCCGACGCTTTATAATATCTCTCTGGAGGACTTTTTGGGGCTCATGACCGGTGACTACAGCGTGCCAAACGGTAGAATGGCGATGTTTTTTGTTCAGGGAATCGGGTCGGGAATCGGATTTTGGGTGGCGGCTTGGATTATAAGTAGATTCATTGATAAAGCAGAGTTGCACTGGGAAATTCAGCGGGAAAGATTCAATGCGAAAAACTTATTACTCGCGCTGGTAATTACGTTGGGAGCGATGTTTGTCAATGGACTTTTGGTCTATTGGAACGCCCAATTGGTGCTTCCAGAATCAATGGCTGGTATCGAGCGCTGGATGAAAGAGATGGAAACCCAGTTGATGGAGTTGACTAAATTCCTGACGGATTTCCAAAATATTCCAGAGCTTCTGACCGGGATTTTGGTCATCGGTGTGTTTGCCGGGATCGGCGAAGAAATGTTTTTTCGTGGCATCATCCAGCCCAAGATGAAACTCTACACCAACTCTGCCCATTGGGGTATTTGGCTGACCGCAATCATATTCTCGGCGATTCACGTCCAGTTTTATGGATTTTTGCCCCGTGTTTTTCTGGGTGCCTTGTTTGGCTACCTCTATCACTACTCAGGCAGCTTGCTTTACCCGATCCTTGCCCACGTTTTTAACAATTCTTTGACAGTGATCGTGATTTACCTGGCCAACGAAGGGATCGTGGACTTCGATTTGGAGTCCACCGATACGGTATCTTATCCGGCTGCGCTTACGGGGCTATTGGTTCTTATGGTTGGATTCTTTTACTTTAAAAAAATCAATCAACCCAAAAATGGAGAATTGGATCAAGGTATTTGAGGACCAAAACCAGATTCGTGCGGAGATCGTCAAGGCCGTATTGGAGGAAAATGGAATTTCTGCCGTAGTGATGAGCAAAAAAGAGACGGTTTACAATGTATTTGGTACCCATGAAGTACTGGTCCCGCAGGCTGATGGACTGGCAGCAATGCAATTGATTCAGAATGAGATCACGTTTTAATATTAATAATTACAGCAATCTGGGCCAGCGTGCGATTACCGCATCCCTTGGGGCATTGATTGTGGTCTCGGCTTCCGTCTATTCGGACTGGACATACTTCGTGGTTTTTGCGATAATCTTGGCCTTTGCACAGATGGAATTCTACAAGCTGACAGGTTTGGATGGGATGCTGCCCCTGCGGAGTTTCGGGACGTTTTTGGGTGTCATGATCTTCACGCTGACTTTTATGATTGAAAAAGAACGGCTGCCCAACGAATATTTATACCTGATTTTCCCGATTGTTTCCCTGACTTTTTTTATCAAACTCTACAAGAAAACCGACAAGAAACCCTTCACCGGCGTGGCTTACACTTACCTCGGGATTTTCTATGTTGCGCTGCCTTTCTCCCTGTTGAACCTCGCGGTTTTTTCCCAGGATAAAATTTATCACTACGAAATCCTGATCGGATGTTTGTTGATCCTTTGGGCCAGTGATACGGGAGCGTATTTCGCAGGGACCAAATTTGGCAAGACCAAGCTGTTTGAGCGAGTGTCTCCAAAGAAGTCCTGGGAAGGCTTTTTAGGCGGTGCTTTTTCGGCCATCCTCGTCGCATTTATCCTTTCGCAGTATTTCCATGTGATCGAAGACTGGAAGTGGCTGGTAATAGCGGGGATCATCATCATCGCTGGGACGTATGGGGATCTGATCGAGTCGCTCTTTAAGCGGTCCATTGAGATCAAAGACTCGGGGAATCAATTGCCTGGACACGGCGGATTTATGGATCGTTTTGATGGATTGCTACTTTCAGCCCCATTTATCACCGCATTTTTGAAAATCTTTCAATAGATCCTCGGGCAGTTTGAAATTCTAAGTAAGTTTGTGACGCATTTCGCAAACACATTTTAAGAACCCAAATATGGCTTACATTGAACCGGCTCCGATCAAGGATAAAGAGAATCCTCTGGAGTCAATGATGGAAAGATTCAACATCGCTGCCGAGAAACTCGGACTCTCCGATGAAGTTTACAACGTGTTGAAGAATCCCGCCAAGCAAGTAATCGTCTCCCTGCCGATCACCATGGACAATGGTAAGATTCAGGTTTTTGAAGGGATCCGTGTAATTCACTCTAACATTCTAGGCCCTGCCAAAGGTGGGATCCGATTTGCGCCGGATGTTCATCTGGACGAAGTACGTGCACTTGCGGCTTGGATGACCTGGAAATGTGCCGTGGTCGACATTCCCTATGGTGGTGGTAAAGGCGGCGTGCGTTGCAATCCCCGTGAAATGTCAAAAGGAGAAATCGAACGATTGGTCAGAGCCTACACCATGGCGATGATCGATGTGTTTGGTCCTGACAAGGATATTCCTGCTCCCGATATGGGCACCGGCCCGAGAGAAATGGCCTGGCTGATGGATGAATATTCCAAAGCACATGGTATGACCATTCCTGCGGTAGTGACAGGAAAGCCACTCGTACTTGGTGGCTCTTTGGGAAGAACAGAAGCGACAGGTAGAGGCGTAATGGTTTCGGCCTTGGCTGCGATGCAAAAGCTAAAAATCAACCCGTTTTCCGCGACTTGCGCCGTTCAGGGCTTTGGGAATGTGGGTAGTTGGGCAGCTCAATTGTTGGAAGAAAGAGGCCTGAAAATCGTTGCTATTTCAGATCATACCGGTGCGTTCTACAACCCCGCTGGAATCAATATTCAAGAAGCGATCAAGCATAAAGAAGCCAATAATGGCACTTTGGAGGGATTCAAAGGTGGAGAGCTGATGGAAAATCCAGGAGATCTGTTGGTCATGGATGTGGACGTACTTGTCCCTGCCGCGATGGAAGATGTGATTACTGTGGCCAATGCGGACAAAATCAAAGCGAAACTGATTGTAGAAGGAGCCAATGGGCCGACATCTGCCAAAGCGGATGCGATTCTCAACGAAAAAGGCATCATGGCCGTACCGGACATCTTGGCGAACGCAGGTGGCGTGACCGTCTCCTATTTTGAATGGGTGCAAAACCGACTGGGCTACAAGTGGACTGCTGATCGGGTCAACCGTCGTTCTGATCGTATCATGAAAGACGCCTTTGATAACGTGTATGCAGCTGCTGTCAAGTATGATGTACCGATGAGAATCGCTGCGTACATCGTGGCAATCGATAAAGTATCCAAGACCTACAGCTTCCGTGGAGGCTTCTAGGGCTTGTTTGAGCTAAAAGTTTTACCTTTGAGGCGTGGAGAAGTGAATTTTCCACGCCTTTTCAATTTCAAAAACATGATGACTATACACAAAGAAGGAAGAGCGCTGCTGTTTTGGATGATGATCATACTAGTTGCACTCAATTATCTGCTGTATTATTTTCTGCCAGACCAGAGGCTCCTGATCAACCTCAGTTTAATCATCAGCGTGGTGCTGTACCTGATCATCCTGCAATTCTTCAGAAATCCGATTTTTCCATTACCTGACGAAAAAGGGGTCGTCTATGCACCGGCAGATGGTAAAGTTGTCGTGATTGAGGAGGCTTTCGAGGGAGAATATCTGAAGGAAAACCGCAAGCAGGTTTCCATCTTCATGTCGCCGATCAACGTTCATGTCAACCGATCTCCTATGAAAGGCGAGGTGGAATATTTTCAATATCACCCCGGTAAATACCTCGTGGCTTGGCATCCTAAATCCAGCACGGAAAACGAGCGAACCTCGATGGTGATAAAGGATGCATTGGGCACTAAAATCATGGTTCGACAGGTGGCGGGGGCGTTGGCAAAACGGATCAAATGGTACGTCAAACCGGGATCGCAACTTGAGCAGGGACAGGAATTTGGTTTCATTAAGTTTGGGTCGCGGGTGGATATGTACTTACCGCTCGATGCTGAGATCCTGTGTACTATAGATCAGGTGACCAAGGGAGCGAGGACCCCGATTGCGAGATTGAGTGGATTTTAGCATAAAGAACCGCTGAGGTACTGAGGAGTTAACTCTCCAAGGGGTTAGAAACCCTTGGAGAGTTTTTTTATGACCTTATCCTAAGGAAACTGGCGTGAGGTTCTTCTGTGCGTCTTTGGAGCCAGATCAGATCAACCCTGCAATGGGCTTCGTAAACCAACAATAAAATCAGTTCTCGCTTTCGTCCTGAGACTGTTCTTTCTTCGCATCTCTCAGCGATTTGAGATATAGTCCTTCGACCCGCTCCCTCGCCCACGGGGTTTTTCTCAAAAAAGTCAGGCTAGACTTGATCGATGGATCATGGGTGAAGCACTTGATCGTGATCCGCTCGCCGAGCTCTTTCCAGCCATAGGTATCTACGAGATGGTTGAGGATGGTGTCTAGTCTGAGGCCGTGAAGCGGATTTTTGGGTTGGGATTCCAAGGCGGTAGTGGATAGTGGAGGATAAAACTAGTGAAGGGCGTATGAAGTCGCAAGTATGAAGAACTAAGACGCAAAAATTTAGAATCAAGATTTGACATACTGCGACTGAACACTGATCACTGCTCCAGAGGTTCGATCAGATCCCAGAGGTTTCCATACAAATCCTTAAAAACCGAGACGGTGCCATATGTCTCCTTGCTCGGTTCTCGCAAAAATTCCACGCCACGCGAAGTGTACTTTTCATAGTCTCGCCAGAAATTATCGGTGTAAAGAAACAAGAATACCCGACCTCCGGCCTGTAAGCCGATTTGCTTTTCCTGCGCCTCATCGGCAGCTTTTGCCAAAAGCAAATGACAGGAAGATCCCGGCGGAGATGCCCGAACCCAGCGCTTGGTCGCGCTCATTTGTGTGTCTTCCAGCAGTACGAAATCGAGGATTTTGGTGTAGTAGTTGATGGCTTCGTCATAATCTTTGACGAGTAGCGTGAGTTGTCCAAGTTGCTGTTTCATGGATAGACCTGATTTTGTTTTGTGTAAATAGGCTTGAAAGATCGCTTTAGCGCTATTCCGTTTCTTATACATGGGATTGCTTCGATTGTAGTATAACTGGTGGAATCGCGGTTGTTTCTGCGATGGTGAGAAGGGTTGTTTTCGAATCAATCGCCCACTCTGGAGAAGCCCTGGGGATCAATTGGCCTCTGCATTGTGCATTGATCCAAACAACCCAAAAAGGGACCGGGTAGTTTCTCGGCAGTCCGAAAAAAAGGCAGATTTTTGGAGAATCTGCCTTTTGATGTGAGTTTGACTAGCCTCGGGTGTAGCCATTCGGTGCGAGTGTTATTGCTCTTCCACCTGGGCAATTTCGTAGGCATTTTTACCATCTACCTGAACGGGAAGATAGTACGTGTCTCCGTATTTGACGTAGGTTTGATCCCCGACTTTGACTTCCTCGGCACCCTCGGGAAGCTTGTCCACAGTAGCACCCGCAGGCGGAGGTACGACGGTATATTCCCCATTTTCTTTTTCATAGTAGGTGCCGCCGTAGTAATAGTTGTTTACTGTAGGACTGACTTCCACGACCTCGGCTTCGCTGGGGATAGTTTTAACCGTAGCACCTTGCGGGGCTTCTACAGCGACATAGCCTCCGTCAGCTTCTGCATAGAAGACACCCTGGTCGTATTGGTATTGTTGATTTTCTACAGAAACGATAATCGCTGTAGTAGCCATCACAGCGACGAAGAATCCCCAAGGATGCCAAGCCGGGCCCCAGTAGAAAGGGCTGTAGGGATGATAGTAGTAGGGTCTGAAGCAAGAAAATCCATAGCCACCCCAAACTACCGGAGGTCTTGGATAGGGGCGGTAGGGAGGCCTGTAGGCTACATTTCGGGTGTTTCGTACATTGATGTTGACATTCTTGCTGTTATCAATATTGACCTTGTTTCCGACATTGGTATTATTGCCGACCCTGTTGCCGTTATTGCTGCCGACTTTGTTGTCTTTCACGCTAGCGACTTTGCTGTTATTTGCTGGTTTATTCGTTACCCGACTGGATCCCCCGTTTACCGTAGCCTTCGAACTGGAGTTGGAGGGTCTTGCCGATGTTTGGGGCCTCGTGGAGGCTGCAGGTTTTGCTGCGGAATTTGTATGCGTTCTTGCGGGTGTTGGGCTCGCAGTCCTTTGGGGTGCGCTTCGGGTTGTTGTCGGCCTCGCTCCGCCTCGTCCTGCTGCGGCACTACGCATTCGCTGCGCTTCGGCGATATCCGGCAAAGTCATCAAGGCCAACACTCCGATCATTACTAATCCTATTTTTATCTTGTACGTCTTCATGAAGTTCGTTTTAAGTGATCAGTCCTTTTTTATCCAAGTGATTTGCTGCGCACTTGGTGGAGGTAAAAATTCAAAAATTGTTGCAGGGTAATCCCGATTCAGTTCCCAGTCGTAAAAGTCCGTTTCGTGCTGATGGGAATAGGGGCCATCCATGTAGGTGATCACGACCTTTTTTGGGAGATAGTAGCCGTCGTCAGATATCCATAGCTGAAATGTCGCATTTTCATTGGTAGCTCCGATGTGAAACGCTCTCACCCCGTCGAGAAGTGCGACTCCCAAAAATTCTACATAGTCCATCGATTCGACGAAGTCTTTTGCGAACGAGGGGTAAAAAAGATCGGCCAGCGTCATCTCCACACCGAAATCAGCATACAGCCAATCTATGGTCTCGATCAGGTTGTCCGGTGCGTCAGCGACCGCATAGAGGTTGTTGGCAAAAGAATAGTAGACTACCTGCTCACCATTGTAGCTGTATTGGTCATCTCTTTTTTCTCCCGTGAGCCGCACATTGAATTTATTTGGGCCAACAAATCGTGCCGTACTGGAGCCAAATTCTTTGATGAAGAAATCTTCGGAGTAGACCACATCCTTAGAGATATCCGTGGTGAAGCCGACGGACTTCAACTCACCGAACAATCCGCTCATCTTGTCCAAGATCATCAGAGCGGTCGAATCATTTTTCTCTTCTTGGGCTTGGACAAAATGGCCTGAGAGAAGCAGGGCCAGCCCCAAACAAATTTTCTTTAGCATAATTAAAAATTAAGGTTGACAAAAAAACGCTAGCTAAAGCTAGTAAAAAGGAACGTCAAACGGATAAAGGAATGCCGTAACGTCTATAAGAGTTCATCGCATACGGGGTCTCAGTATCCGGAGGAGTACGTTTAACTATGGCATCGAAAAGCGAGAGGTCGGCATTACTGGGCAATTATTTGTCGCTGTCGGTCGAGTGGCGGTGTTTTCAAAAATGTACCTGACAGGAGAGGATTTCGATTAGATCTTCCTATTCAGCCAAGTAAGAAATGCCAACCAAATTGCGATCTTGACAATGAGTGCCAGGAAGAAATAGTAGATAATCGTATCTGGGCTTTGGCCTGGAAAAATACTCGCCAGCTCAGAGTCAAACTCAAAATCCCATCCTGTAAAAAAGCCTTCTGATGCAAGGTAGGCCATGTACCCACACCCTAGCAATAGGAGCACGAGAAGCACTTGGCCAATTTTCAGAAAGGTCTTGCCAAGAATAGCTCCTGGGTCAGAGAGGGATAGGGGCGAATTCATGCGAGTAAAGTTTAGCTCAATTTAATACAAAAACAAAAAAAGGAACCCATTCTAGGTTCCTTTTTCGGATGGTCAGTAAGACAAGTCTTAGTGTCTTGGTCTGATTTTTTCCTTGATACGTGCAGCTTTTCCCTGACGTCCTCTCAGGTAGAACAGACGAGCTCTTCTCACTTTGCCTTCTCTCAACACTTCGATTTGCTCGATAGCTGGGGAGATGATGGGGAAGATACGCTCCACGCCCACACCGTTGGAGATCTTGCGTACGGTGAATGTTTCACCGTTAGAGTTAGGGTTTCTACGCTGGATCACAGTTCCCTGGAACTGCTGGATACGCTCCTTGCTACCTTCTTTGATTCGTACGTGTACGTTGATGGTATCACCCGCTTTGAAAGAAGGGAACTTGGCTCTCACCTCGCTGTATTCCGCTTCTACAATTTTCATTAAATCGCTCATAGCTTTATTTTTTATGCTTTCGCAGTGCACCGCCGCAGCGGCTTAAATGAATTACTTTTTTAAACTTTTGTCTCGCCTATTCCCATCCGCTGCCCTTGAGCAGGTCCGGACGCTTTTCTTTGGTTCGGCGAACCGACGCTTCAAACCTCCACTCGTTTATCTTAGCTTCATGACCTGAGAGCAACACTTCCGGTATGCCCATTCCCTCGTATTCTGCGGGGCGGGTGTAGACCGGAGGCGCCAAAAGGCCATCCTGGAAAGAGTCTGTCAGGGCTGAAGTCTCATCGTTGAGTACGCCTGGGATCAGTCGGATGATGGCATCAGCGACTACCGCTGCGGCCAGTTCTCCGCCCGACAGGACGAAATCTCCAATGCTGATCTCCCGGGTGATAAACTTGTCCCTCACCCGCTGATCGACCCCCTTGTAATGACCGCATAGGATCAGGAGGTTTTTCTTCAGTGAAAGCGAGTTTGCCATCGGTTGGTCAAAGGTCTCTCCGTCAGGGGTCATGTAGATAATTTCATCGTACGTTCGTTCCTTTTGAAGCGACACAATGCATCGGGCAATAGGCTCGATCATCATGACCATTCCGGCTCCACCTCCAAATGCATAGTCATCGACTTGGTTTTGCTTGCCGGTGGCATAGTCCCGAAGGTTATGCACCCTGACGCTGGCGAGTCCCTTGTCTTCGGCTCTTTTCAGAATCGAATGGGAAAAAGGCCCTTCCAGCAATCCCGGCACCACAGTGATGATGTCAATATGCATGGCTCAATCTTCCAGATAGATGTCAAGTAAACCGTCGGGTAGCTGGCAGAAAACTTTTTTTGCAGCCTTGTCCACCTTGGTAATGATGCCGTCCTGGATAGGGATCAACACTTCTTTGCCTTGGTGGGTTACTCCGAGGAGATCCTGTGTTTCCAGATCGTAGATGATCTGTATTGGCCCGATCAGTCCCAAAGTCTCATCTATGACTTCAAAACCAACCAGTTCGTGGAAGTAGTACTGGCCGTCTTCGAGCTGCGGAAGTTCGGTCAGGGGAAGATAGGCTTCCGCTCCGACCAGGCTTTCGACTGACTCGATGGTGTCCAATTCTTCAAACTTAGCTAACGCTCTGTCTCCGGGCTGGATCACAAAGTGCTCCAGAAAGAAGGGAACCAATCGGCCTTTTTGTTCGATGAAGAGGTGCTCTAATCCTTCGTAATCCTCCGGATAATCTACATCAAGCACCACATTTACTTCACCACGAAGTCCATGAACTTTGGCAATTCTGCCTATTTGAAAGCATTGATCCTTGTTCATGGGATTATATACTATTAGGCTTCGGCTTCTCCGCCTTCTGCGGAAGCCTCAGGAGCACCTTCTTCAGCCGCAGCTTCAGGAGCAGGATTGTTTGCAGCTTCAGCAGCAGCTAGCAATGCTTTTTGCTCATCTTCTTTCGCTTGCTTGGCATCCAAACGAGCTTGGTTTTTAGCAACTTCGGCAGCAAGTGCTTTTGCACGAACGTCCGCTTTGGAAGCAGCCAGCTTGTCAGATTTTGAAACGATCTTAGCATCTTTCTCTTCCAACCAAGTTCCGAATTTCGCATCAGCTTGCTCTTGGGAGATAGCGCCTTTCAATACACCAATTTGAAGGTGTTTTTTCAGCATGATACCTCTGTAAGAAAGCATCGCTTTCACGGTATCAGTTGGCTGAGCTCCATTCAACAACCAGGTAAGAGCGCGCTCATTGTTGATGTTGATGGAAGCGGGATTTGTGTTCGGGTTGTAAGTTCCGATTTTTTCGATGAAGCGTCCATCACGTGGAGCTCTTGCATCAGCTACAACGACGTCATAGATGGCTTGTTTCTTTCTGCCTCGACGTGCTAATCTGATTTTTACAGACATAATTTTTTAGATTAAGTGATTGGATGGAACCCGTCCATCCTAAATTTGGAGTGCAAAGATAGGGTAATTCATTGGAAAGCCACAAGTTGGGCTAAGAATATTTGCCTGTAATTTGAGATTTCGGCTATCTTGCGACTCCGTTAAACTTACTTTCTTCTACCAGCCTGCCGGTAGGAAGGGATCGACGGATAGAACTAGCGTTTCCCAAACACTAGAAAGTACTATGGCCTTGTAGTTCAACGGATAGAACAAGCGTTTCCTAAACGCTAGATCTAGGTTCGATTCCTAGCCAGGCTACAAAAAGAACCGCCTCTACAAACTGTTGAGGCGGTTCTATTATTTCTCAGACCCAATGCAACGGGCATCGCTTGGAGGTTGTCAGCCTCGTTGTGGGCCGATGTTCGGCTTATTGACCTTAGTTGAATGTATACTTGATACTCATTTGAAGTCGATTTGCTGCGCCACTCGCATCATTTTTGTCCGTTCGCGTGCCATGTAAGTATTCTACACCAGCAAAGGCCCGATCGGTAAAATGCCATAGCACGTTGGCGGCGAGGTAATTGGATATGTGAAGGTTGTTGGCGCTTTGGCCTGCCGTATTGTCAACGATTCCATGATTGTAAGTTAACAAAGAAGTGACCTTGGGAGCCCAAGAATGCTGTACTCCCACAGTGAAGCCCAAATCGTCCAGAGCCTGCAACTCTCCATTGGAATCCAAAGCAACAGACAGGCCTCCCCGCATTCTCCCAGAGCCAGGCCCGTAGACCGCCTGATAGATCAAATAATCGCTCTCGAGAAAATTCAAACGACCCGAAAGATTGAGGCCAAACAGGGTAACTGCATCTGTACCTCCCGACAAATATCGGTATTGAATTTTGGCAGCAAATCCAGACGCCTGAAAATGCCCCCAGTCTTTTGTGATTCGATACCTGGCTGTCAGGTCTGGCAGCGGACTTTCAAATGCACCTGGTTCGGCTGGGGTTTGACCATTTTTACTGGGTTCCTCCAGCGCTATCGCAAAATATGCATCACCTGAAAGTTTGTGTTTATATCGAAACATGGCGTGCCGGGCGAAAACATAGGCTGCCGGTTTTTCAAAATCAAGAGTGGCCGGAATGATCGATTCATCCATGAAGTTTGACCACCATTGTCCGGCGAGCCACTTGTCGTTGATCTCCACAAAAGCGTGACGAAGCCGGAATGCTCCGCTAGTCCCATAGAAGTCGCCTTCCACATAGGTCCGTACTTCACCTATACCGGTGGCTGTCTTGGTATCTAGGTAGAGTCGGGTTTCTTTCGCATGCAAATGAGTACTCACACCTTCTGATCCATCCGTGGGGATCTTAGACACATCAAAATAGTCGGGTGAAGCGATCGGATTAAAGTCATGGATCAGATCGAACTTCACATAGCCTCCTAATTTCAATATTGTTTTCGTCTTGGGTATCTGCCACCAGCCTGGAGGGGAATCGATCGTGGGTTCTGGTGTCGTCTGCGCGAACGCAAAAATGGAAGATGCCAACAGGATAACAGGTAAAAGAATCGCTTTCATATAGCTACACTTAATTGGTTGAGCCGGAGAGATCATCGGCTTCGACCACACGGTCATTCAATGCCTGAACAGGACGGTTGTTGGGGCCAATTCGAGATGAGAACGCCTCAATCTGGTCTGCGGTCAGAGAAACCATGTCCCGGAGTACCAACCATTGTACATTTTCGCTGCAAGGAGGAGTGGTCAAGGAACCCAAGTAGTGGTAGGCATAATTGTCTTTTGGCAGATGGAATTTTAATTCAAGATTAGTATCGGTAATGTGATTGCTCTCTCCCTTCGCATTGGGGAGGTTTTCGATGATTTTGTTGAAATTCTCATTAGCGACGTTTCCTTCTTTGAACATGACGCTGACGACGGCTAGGTCGCCGTTGCCACTTTGATGTACCAAGTGCATCTCCATCGGCATGTGTTCACCATCGACTGTGTGCTCACTTGGGGTGTGAAAATGAAATTGCTTTAAGTTAAAGGTCTCGTCGGCGAATGTAAAAGTGCTGCCTTCGTCAACAGTTACCTGTATGGTGTGTCCGTTGTCAATAATATCGTCCATGTGTTCGTTGTGGGCTATATTCAGGGAAGTGGTTTTGTAGTCCAATTTCCAGTTTGCACCGCCTTTTACGTCTGACTTTGCAATGTTAATTGGAGATTGGGCTTTACCGTCTCCGCAAAGCGCATACACCGGCGTGAGAGATGCCCATTGAGTTGGACCATCTTCGGAGTATCCCCAATGAACCGGACGAGCAGATGTTGCAGCAGCCGGAGGGGCGATCGCCACAGAGTCTTGTTCTGCCGTTGATTCGGCAGATTTTGGATCGCAGGATGTGATTAAGATCAGTGGCATCATCAGCAAGCCGGCGAATACGGATCCTGAATGGTGGAGTGAGAAGATTTTCGCTTTTTTCATGTGTAAGGAGTGTTAGTGAGAAAATAGAATTTAAGTGAGTTATTGGTTTTCAAAAGGATAGATGATTTTCCAGTCCGCCTTCATATCCACGACCGTCCATCCCTTCTCTCCCGCTTCGTCCAGTCCTATGTCAAATTTCCCGATGTGAGAATCTCTGTCATACGCCCACTCTCTGATCGAGTCGGTGTGATGTACATAAAGCTTGAAGGACTTCAGGGGATTGGCATCTGACCAGTGAAGCATTTCCAAGTCACCGTCTGAGTTGCCGGCGGCGAAAACAGGCTTGCGTCCGATGTAGCGATTGATTCCGATAGGCTTGCCTTCCTTATCATCGATTAGATCGATTTTGGGAAGTCGCTTGATGATTGGGTTGCCTTCGTTGAAATCATACTCGGTCTGAATACTGCTGCCGACCACTTGGTCTTTGGGGATTCCGTAAACACCTTCCACCCAAGGGCGCATAAATTCGATACCCCCACCGGAGACGATAAATGTTTTGAAATCATTGGCTCTCAAATAGTCGAGGAGTTCAAGCATCGGCTGGTATACCAGCTCGCTGAAGCGCTTCTTTTTCACAGGATGCTCCGCAGTTGCAATCCAGTTTGAAACCAGACTGTCAAATTCATCGGTAGTATTTCCTGCGTGGGTGGCCATCACAATTTCTAAAAGCCCCTTTTCACCTTGCTGCATTAGGGTAGCCATGTCATTTTCCAATACTGCTTTGTATGGCTGTTTGGCTTTCCACTCTGGATGATCTGCCACCATGGTTTTGATTCGATCAAGGGCAAAAAAGAACTGGAAGTAGATCGGCTGCTCTGACCATAGTGTACCGTCGTTGTCAAAGGTGGCGATGCGATCCTGCACTGGGATGAAATCCGCACTTTGCGGATTGGTGACTTCTTCTACATAGCTAATGATCGCCTGCTTATTTGCGCCTTCGTTCCAGGAGGGAAGCGGATCGGCAATAACGGTTGTCTCAGTCCGCTCTGCAGCGGTGTCTGTCTTTGGCTCGCATGAAACAGAACCGAGGAGGAGGATTGCAAGCAATGACGCGTTTAGGAGGTTTGTAGCTTTCATTGTTAAAAATTAGTTGAAATTAAAAATGAAGTTAAAAACGATCTTTTGAAGCAATTTCTAACTTCAAAAAGCACGAGTACTTTTCGTAGACTTTCCTCTGTCTAAAGTCCAAATTAATAAAAATAAACCCATAGAATGAAAAAAGTAATTACCTCCAATAAATATTTAGTGGGTAATGTGATAAAGTGCAGGTGTCATCTTGCCTGCAGGAACTCTTCGAAAATCGGGTACAATTGCCTGGCAATGATCTGATACCCTCTGTCCGAAGGGTGAAGTCCATCGTAGGTGATGTCAATCGACTTTTCGGGATAGGGGTATTCGTCGGTTTCAGCATCGAAAGGGACATCAATGAAGTCCGGATAATTGAACTTTTGATAGTTGCCCGTTATGGGGTTTTTGAGCCATTTATACTTTACCAGGTCGGCTAGTCCCATTTTCTTTAGATAGAAAAGGTCTACCACCGGGAGGTCTTCTTGAGTTCCAATAGCCTTGATCGCATTGGCAAAATCTCCCAAATTTTGACCATTTTTCTCCCGATAGGAGCCAAAGGCGTTATTCTTTGGGTTATTGATGTACACAAAATCTACCCGCTGCATGGGAGTAATCAGGATGATTTTCGCTTGGGGATTGAGCACACGAATTTTGTCAATCATGACTCGGAAAGCCCCATTGACGGTCTTATTTCCGGTGGCGTTTTGATAGTCGGGCAGCGTCCCGAGCGGCTTGCCTCCCCACCAATCGTTGGTTCCCAGGAATATGCTGTATACATCTGCCGTTGGAATCTCCAATTTGTCAAACTCTTGGGCGATCCTTACTGCCGTCCAGCCATTGTAGCCTTTGTTGATGGCTTCGACCTCTGGAAATTTTTCCTTGACGAGCGTGAGATACCCTTTGCTGATCCGATTGTCCGTTTCGTCGGGATGATCGTTGAGGTAGGTGATGGAGTCTCCTATGGCCACCCAGGTCACAGACTTGGGACTGTTTGCAGAGAATAGGATCAGAGAGAGAAGTAGAAACAGGTGTTTTTTCATAGGAGTAAATTAGTCGGGAAGATCAACGGGCTTTGCACATTTAAAATAGAATTTCCTTCCCAAAGGGTGATATACGTTAATATATGAATCGGATTTCAGATAGCCGAACGGCGGCTGTATTTGCCATGTTGGATAAAATTGTCCCTTTAAGCCTGAATAAGGCCTATTATTACGTCTGAGATGTTTTTCAGCTATGGAAAATGAGTATCTTTCGCCCCTCTAAACCAATTCACTTTTATCAATAATTCTTTAATAGTATGAAAAAGATAGCTTTAGTTTGTTTGTTGTTTTTGGTAGGGAATCTAGCCATCGCGCAGGATACCGCTACCAAACCTTGGTACTTGGTCTCCGCTTCTGAGACAATCCTTTCTTGGGGGAATGTAGAAGCCACCGGACTTGACACGAAAAATGTCGGGCGTTTTACCCCTTTTATCAACGTCGGCCTTCTCTTTCACCGGGATTTCAATGAAAAGTCCGGATTCTACACCGGTCTCGCCTCTCGAAACGTCGGTATTATTACCGATTTGAATGATTCTATCCGGATGAAACAGCGAGTCTATACTCTGGGAATTCCTATCGCATTCAAATACGGGGACATGAAAGGTAACCTGATCGCGGCTGGTCTTGACAATGAATTTGCGATCAATTACAAGCAGAAGAAGTATGTGAACGACGAAAAGAGCAAGACCAATATTTGGTTTAGTGACCGGACAAATATCTATCTGCCTTCTGTTTTTGCTGAATTGAAATCCAAGAAGGGAAACTACATCCGCTTCAAATATTACCTGACAGACTTCCTGAAGGAAGACAATCAAGCTGTAAACGAACCGGGAGTCACCTACACGCCTACCCAGAGTACGATGATGTATGTGTCGGTTGGCTATATGATTAAAACCCGAGAATTGGTCAAGTAACACGAGAACCACTAACTAGAGAGAGAAGGCTGCGCTTGAAAGGCGTGGCCTTTTTTCATTTTGTCTGGAGGAGAAAAATAAGCACCAGTTCCCATGTAGCTTTGCGGTCTACCACTGTCATCAAGCAATTTGATCCGCTTCCAATCTTTTCCCGAAGGTTGGTAGTTCCTTTTTTAAATTCTAATTTTGCAACCTCCTTCGGGAAATCTCACTGTAAAAGTAAGATAATCAGGCTAAAGTGCTGATTTTTGCCCGGCACGCTATTCCCCAGAACCGAAGTTTCCTGCCTTCTCATCCCCTTCCACGCCTTATTAGATCTAGATGAAAAACTATTTTAACCTATTTGACCTGTCGCAGAAAGTCGACTACAAAACCGAAATCTTGTCGGGTTTGACGGTCGCTGTTGCGCTCGTTCCCGAGGCGGTTGCCTTTGCTTTGATCGCTGGGCTGTCGCCACTCACTGGTCTATACGCCGCGTTTATGATGGGTTTGGTCACCTCGGTACTGGGCGGTCGTCCCGGTATGATCAGCGGTGCCACCGGTGCCGTAGCCGTTATCTTGGTGACTTTGGCCAAAAGCCATGGTGTGGAGTACATTTTTGCAACGGTGATCTTGGCGGGAATTATTCAACTGTCCGCTGGATTTTTAAGACTCGGAAAGTTGATTCGCCTGGTTCCTCATCCGGTGATTTTCGGATTTGTCAACGGCCTGGCGATCATCATCTTCATGTCTCAGCTCGACCAGTTTAAAGATGCCTCGGGAAATTGGCTTACGGGCAGCACGCTATATATATTACTTGGTTTGGTTCTATTGACGATGGTTATTATCTGGGGCTTGCCAAAATTGACCAAGGCAGTTCCAGCGTCTCTCGCTGCGATTCTGGTCGTCTTTGGGATCGTCTTTTTCATGGGAATCGATACCAAAACCGTGGGAGATATCGCCTCGATTCAAGGTGGATTTCCGCCTTTTCATCTTCCCAGTGTGCCCCTTGACCTGGATACCTTCCTTCTCATTTTGCCCTATGCTGCGATCGTTGCAGGCGTTGGTCTAATCGAGAGCTTGCTGACCTTGAACATCGTGGACGAGATCACCGAAACCCGAGGACGTGGAAACAAGGAAGCGGTGGCACAGGGCACGGCCAATATTCTGTCGGGGCTTTTTTCAGGTATGGGCGGCTGCGCGATGATTGGACAGAGTTTGATCAACGTGTCCAACGGTGCCCGAGCCAGGCTATCCGGAATTGTTGCATCCATTATGCTGTTGGTTTTTGTGATGTTTGGCTCAGGATTGATCGAAATGGTGCCAATGGCGGCCTTGACGGGCTTGATGATCATGGTGTCGATAGGCACGTTTGAGTGGGCCAGCTTGAAGATATTTACCAAGTTTCCAAAGTCAGACATCTTCGTCATGGTGTTGGTGACCTTGGTGACTGCTGTGCTGCACAATCTTGCACTCGCAGTCATCATCGGCGTGATCATCGCGGCCTTGGTTTTTGCTTGGGACAATGCCAAGCGAATCCGTGCGAGAAAATATGTCGATGACCAAGGGGTCAAACACTACGAAATCTATGGGCCGCTTTTCTTTGGATCTGTGACTGGATTCAGTGAGAAATTCGAGGTGCTGACCGATCCTGAGGAGATCGTCATCGATTTTGCTGAAAGCCGGGTAGTGGACATGTCAGCCATCGAAGCGCTCAACAAGATCACGGAACGCTATCAAAAGGTCGGTAAAAAAGTGCATCTGAAGCACCTTAGCCCAGACTGCCGTCAGCTGATCAAAAACGCGGAAGAGATTATTGACGTGAATGTCATCGAGGATCCAACCTACGCCGTGATCTCAAACGATTAATTTTCCAGCCCAAAGCTTGAAATTCAAACACCTGCATCCATGGACTTTTGCTCCATTGGTACAGGTGTTTTCTTTTTGCGAAATTCGATAGTGGAAAGTCGCCTAGCGCAAGATAGAGTTCGAATCCTAGTTGCTCTCTATCACCTGCCCATGTTCGCGATAGAGATCTACCGGACCATCCAGCAGGACCGCCAAGACGGTGATGTCTTTGTCATAGACATGGTCCGGGATGTCGATGTATTTCATGCCGGGTACCGCGCTCCAGTACATCTTACCCACTTCACGGGCTTGGAGTTTGGTGCCATTGCCCACGACCCATACCCGCTGAATCTTGTTTTTCAGGCCTTTGATCGCCAATGATTCATTCACTTTATAATCCAGATAGATATAGAGGATGGTTTTGTCTGGGGAAAGCGTGGTTGGAGCAAACACGTGTCCAGCAGGAATACCCGCTTGCGTATTATAGATCGCAGTTTCGTGCTTTGACGTCCAGCGGCCAAATTCTTTCAGGATATTCTCCGCTTCTGCAGGGATTGATCCGTCAGGTTTTGGCCCAAAATCCAACAGGAGATTACCACCCATGTGGAGGCAATCCACGAAGATCCGCAGCAGTTCGCTCGGAGTTTTGTATTGATGATCGTTACCCTGATAACCCCAGCTGTTGTTCATGGTCATGCATAGTTCCCAATACGGCTCGGCTGGACGCGCGACTGGTACGCCCTGTTCGGGCGTCGCATAGTCGCCAAAGCCAGGGCCGAGTCGTGAGTTGATGATCAGCTCGGGATTGTAATCCAAGAGCATTTTCTTCAACTCAGCACTTCTCCATTCCTTGGGGCTATGCTCCCAGTCCCCATCAAACCAATACAGATCCGGCTTGTACTGGGTGGAGAGTTCGGTCAGCTGCTGGAAATTGAAGTCGGTGAACTTTCTGAATCTGGTCGAATCATTTTTATAGCGAAAAGTCTCGCGGGTATGTCTGTCGTAGTCCGGATGTGACCAGTCCAATACCGAAAAGTAGATCCCTTTTTTCAGGTTTTGTTTCTCCAGCGCAGTCATCAAGGGTCCGACGAGATCTCTGCCTGCTGGCGTTTGTTTCACGACACTGAGGTCGCCAACCTTGGTGTCCCAAAGTGCCACTCCGTCGTGATGTTTCGCCGTGAGCACCGCATATTTTGCACCGCTGTCTTTGATGAGCTGAGCCCACTTTTCGGGATCATACTCGGAGGCAGTGAAGCCATCCAGTTGCTTCATGTAGTCTTCGTAGTTGATATAGTCATTGAAAAACGACCAAGATTCGTCGATTCCGTTGACCGAATAGATCCCCCAATGGATGAAAATGCCCAGCTTTGCATTTTCAAACCACTCCATGTTTTCGGGATTTTGAGCTTGTGCAATAGCTTGGGGTGAGGTGGACAGTAGGGTGCTGCACCATATAAGGGCGAATGCAGCCCATGTTGTACGATTGGGGAATGTCATATTCAAAGGGGATTTACCCCAAAAATAGCACTTCAGAAGAGTTTGCTTATTGATTTTGTGATGATTTTAGGCGCCCGCCCTAAAACAGACCTTTCATCATAGTTCAGGAGTTGTCCGCCGCACTTGGAGTAAGTTGAGGACATGACGGAAGACCGAGCGTCTGATTCACAGGGGGCTAGGGCGTTTTTAGAAGCGATTCTTCAAGTTCGTTTTCTTCAAACCAAGCTTGTTTTAAGATTATTTCGCCCTCTTCAGAAATTAGTATCGCCATGTTTGGAGCTTGACCTGCGCTATTCCAAAACTCATTGGAAGGTCCATCAAGCAAGACCGGAAATGAGATGTTTTCCTCTTGAATCCATTGCTCTGCAAGCTGTCGACGTTCATCCATTGTACGAGGTTGTTCAGCGGAGATTCCTGCTTTGATATTGTCCATAGCATGCCAAGGGGCCGGCTCGGCGGAGTAGGGACTTTGAGTGCTCAGTGGATGAGCTTCTAGCGTATAGACTAAAAATACATCGACATGATCTTTATACTTAGTATGTAGCCGACTAATTCCTTCTAGATTGCCCCGGGTCTCATCGCAAGTGTAGCTCCCGGTGATTAATAGTGTTGCGCGTCCAGCTGTTCTGACGTCTAGCTGTACCGCCTTTCCTTCCATAGAATACAGTTGCAACTCACTGATTTTTTCACCGATCTGCCAGCCGATTGAGCTAAAATCCATGTTGTTCATGATGCCTTCTGAAACCCCAAAGGCAATAGGCCGGAGCGTTTTTGTTTGACACGAAATCAAAAAGGTAGCCCAAACAAAAAATAGTCTGGAATAAAAGTAATCCATCTGGATAGCTATAAATAAGTTGAAGATATTGAAGTCTATACGGCGCTTATTTGTTTTTGTCTAAAAAAATAGGTGAGAGGCGTAAAAGACTGATTGGCGATCTAATGGCATTATAAACGGATAAAAACCCCGGTATGTAATTTTTCCGAATGATCCGCCGAAGGCGAGGGTTTAGTCATTTACTGATAAATAGAGGTGCATTCTTGTTTTACTGAAATATTTCCTACTTTTGCAGCCACGAAAGGGGGTGTATACTATGATCATTGTAAACGTAAAAGAGAACGAATCCATCGAAAAAGCGCTGAAGCGTTTTAAAAAGAAGTTTGACAAAACCGGTGCGGTTCGCGAACTCAGAGCCCGTCAGGCTTTCACGAAACCTTCTATCGTAAGAAGAGCACAAGTTATCAAAGCAGCTTACAAGCAAAATCTTCGTGACGAAGAAATGAAGTAATCGGATTTGATTCCAAATACAGACGCACTTGTCCCTCAGGCAAGTGCGTTTTTTGTTTTTTACTCTTGACGAATGTCTGCTTCTACTTTCTGATTTTCTGTTAACTTTTAGGTAATGATTGACTCATTCATCAACTATCTCGAATACGAAAAGCGAAGCAGTCCACACACGGTCACCGCCTATCGCGGCGATCTGGAGCAAGCAACTGAGTTTGTCAGCCTATCCTTCGAAATCCAAGAACTGGAACAATGCTCTCATGCAGACCTTCGGGCTTGGATCATCGATCTGGTGGAGCAGGGGCTGAGTACCACCACCGTCAATCGAAAACTTGCGACGCTGAAGTCTTATTTTAAGTTTTTGCTCCGGTCTCGGGTGATCGATCGGGATCCGACGTACAAGTTAAAATCCCTTAAAAACCCGAAAAAACTTCCCGAGTTTGTACAAGAAATGACCATCGAGTCCGTATTAGAAGAGAGCGTCTACGAACTTAACTTTGAAGGGCAACGTGATAGGATGGTGATGGAGTTTCTGTACCTGACGGGAGTCCGCCTTTCGGAGTTGACCACATTGAAATGGGAAGACCTAAATTTGATTGAAGACCAGGTAAAGATTCTGGGAAAACGTAACAAGGAGCGAATAATTCCCCTCACAAGAATGCTAAAACAGAATATCATTTTGTATAAGAAAGTATTTGAAGAAAGATTTTCGAAAATTGAGGGGAATGCCTACTTTATTGTCAGCAATCGGGGCGAACAAGCCTACTCTATGATGATTTACAGGATTGTCAGACATTATTTGGATCTTTTTGCCCAAAATTCCCGGCGCAGTCCCCATTTGCTAAGGCATACGTTCGCTACACACCTGCTCAATAAAGGAGCCGATCTCAATGCCGTCAAAGATCTGCTGGGACATGCCAGCTTAGCTGCCACACAGGTCTACACGCACAATTCAATGGAAAAACTGAAGGCTGTGTTTGAACAGGCACACCCGAAAGCTTAAATAAATTATTTGTTCAACCACTTAAATGCAAATCGTATGAAACTGCAGATGCACTCCATCCACTTTGACGCGGATAGTAAACTGATCGACTTTATCCAGAGAAAGGCTGATAAACTGGATACCTATTTTGACAGGATAATTGATGGAGAGGTTTTTATGAGACTAGATAAAAACGAGAAAAACGAAAATAAGATAGTCGAAATCAAACTCAATGTCCCCGGGAAACAGTTTTTTGCCAAAAACCAGGCCGATTCCTTCGAGGGTGCTGCAGATGAGGCGATCGAAGGCCTGAGGCGACAAATCAAAAAATACAAAGAAAAAGTAGTCTTGGTCAAGCAGTAAGCTTGGTAAATAAATAGAGTTAAAACCCTCAGGAAACTGGGGGTTTTTTATTTTTGCGCTTTCAAAAATGAGATCAGACAACTACTACTTGAGGGCCTTCTGGGGGATCAGTCTTTCCCTCGCCGCAGTGAAAATCATTTTCACCCTTCGCCCAGAGATTGACCTTTTTACGGAGGAAGCTCAATACTGGCTTTGGTCACAAAATATGGCCTGGCATTATTACTCCAAGCCGCCGCTGGTTGCAGTGCTGAATTACCTTAGCACTGGACTTTTGGGAAATACCGAGCTGGGAGTGCGGATCAATGCCATCCTAGCCGGGGTTGGAATCTCTTGGGTTACTTACCTGTTTGCTTCGCATCTCTATGGCGCCAAAGCCGGATTTTGGGCGGGACTGGTGGCGCAGGCAATGCCCGTTTGGTGGCTGGCGTCGACGTTTCACATGACCGATTCCTCGCTTACGTTCTTCTGGATTTTAGCAGTTCATTTAGTTTATCGAGGCATTGAGGAAAAGAAACAGAATTGGTGGCTATGGGCGGGAGTAGCTACTGCATTTGGCTTGATGGCCAAGATGGTGATGCTTTTGATCTTCCCCTCCGTGCTGATTTACTTGCTTTTTATCCGAGGTTTCAAAGTCCAACAAAAGAATTTTGCGGTTTTCGTGGCCGTCAGCTTATTGGGTTTTGTGCCGGCTTTAATCTGGAATTGGGAGAATAACTTTGATACATTCAAGCACCTGGCTACACTCGGTGGTGCGGGTGACGGAGAGTCCAAGCCGGTCGACTTGGGGAATTCGCTGAAGTGGTTTTTTGAATATTGGAGCGGTCAGCTCGCGATCGTCTCTCCGTTTCTATTGCCTATTTGGTTTCTGTGCTTTAGGGATATTTTCAAAACTAAAACCGGTAGTTCGGTCTATCTCATATTGCCGGGAATTCTCGCTTTTTCGGCATTTGCCGCGCTTAGCCTGATGAAAAGAGTCGAGGTCAATTGGCCGGTATTCGCCTACACCGGTTTTGCGGTTGTTCTGGGCGGTTGGATTGCGGGGCAGTCCGAGATCTGGACGAGGTTTACCAAAGTGGCGATCATTTTGAGTATTGGTATTCCCGTGCTTTTCCTTCTTCCAGACGTTACATATCTCAAATCCTTCGCGCCTATCAAAAAAGGAGAACAAAAGGCACTCAGCCGACTGAGTGGTCATGTCGAACTTGCGCAACGCTTGGAGTTTTTGATGGACAGCCTGACGCTGGAGAATGAGTTCTATTTCTCGGACTCCTACCACACTGCTTCGGAGCTTTCATTTTATCTACCCAGAAATCCGCAAACTTATGTGATGAATATGGGGTCGAGAAAGAATCAATTTGACCTTTGGGAAGACATGTCGCAGTTTGTCAACACGGAGAAAGTGGGTGTGTTTGTAAGCATGAACCATGAAACGATGCAGGAACGGGCGGCGTTTGAGCGCTTGATTTACGAGGAGACTTTTGTTCCTTTTTATGAAGGGCTTCCGATTCGAAAAGTCAAAATCCAGATTTGGGAAAACCTCAAATCTTATCAGCCTTTTGTCCCCGACACCTACTAGCAGATCCAAAGTGTTCTTCACCTGGGAGCGTTTTTTGCCGCCAACCGCAAAAACACCTATTTTTGACCAAATTTTAACGCATGACCAAACCATTGATTTCCGTTGTCATCACCGTTTATAACGAAGAAGACAACATCCGACCGCTGTTGGAAGCTACTTATTCGGCACTTTCAAAGATCGACTACGAAGTGATTTTGATCGAAGATGGCTCCACAGACAGGACGGTGGCTGAGGTCAAAAAATATGCGAATCAACGCACCAAGCTGATTATTTTCAACAGAAACCATGGGCAAACCACTGCGCTGGCAGCGGGAATAGACTTGGCAATCGGCGAGTACATCTGTACCATGGATGGTGACTTGCAAAATGATCCGACGGACATTCCGGTGATGCTGCAAAAGGCTATCGACGAAGAATGGGATGTTGTCGCCGGTCGCAGAGCGAATCGGCAGGACGGTTTTGTGCTGCGCAAAATTCCGAGCAAGATCGCCAACTGGGTGATCCGAAACACAACCAAAGTGTATCTGAACGACTATGGCTGCACGCTCCGGGTTTACAAAGCCGAGATCGCTCAGGGAATGGGGCTCTACGGAGAATTGCATCGATTCATCCCGGTGCTAGCCAAGCAGGAAGGCGCGCGTATGACTGAGATGGACGTGAAGCACCATCCACGAATCCACGGCGAATCCAAATACGGGCTGAGTCGCACGTTTAAGGTAATGGCAGATCTGATCCTGATGCTTTTTTTTCAAAAGTATTTCCAGCGACCGATTCACTTGTTCGGCGGGATCGGTTTGATTGCCTTTTTGATCGGCTCACTGATCAGCTTTTACCTGTTGGTTTTAAAGATTCTCGGGGAGGATATTTGGGGCCGACCGATCATGATCTTGGGTTTTATAATGATTGTAGGAGGGATTCAATTGATTACAACTGGAATTATTGCGGAGATTATTGTCCGCACTTATTTTGAATCGCAGGATAAGAAGACTTATATCATCAGATCGGTGTATCAGGGAGTATCGGCGGAAGTAAGCAGTTTCAGTGATCAGCAATAGACGAAGACGATTTTACCGCTGTGCTGCTTCTCCAGAAGCAGCACTTAGAACGCCACATTTTAAACCAATCCTGATAACGACCTAAACGCCTAGCCTTGACTCGTTTCAAAAATCAGCTCAAAACCGCTTTGAAGCTTTTGCTGACCGGATTGGCCTTGTGGTTGGTTTTTAAGAAAATTGACGCCGACCAACTTTTACAAGTGGCCAAGACGATCCAATGGCTTTGGCTGATTCCTGCGATGTTGCTTTTTGTGGGGAGTAAGGTCGCCACGGCCTTTCGCCTCAACCTTTATTTCGAAAACATCAGACTTCATATCTCCGGGCGACAAAACTGGCGACTGTACCTGATTGGGATGTTTTATAATCTATTTCTGCCCGGTGGAATCGGCGGCGATGGCTACAAGGTTTTTCTCCTCAACAAGCACTATAAAACTCCAGTAAAGAAATTGATTCAATCTGTGCTTTTAGATCGACTGGGAGGATTGGTGGCTATCGTTTTTCTTTTGTTTGGAATGTTTTTAATGGTGGATATTCAGGTGGATTTTTTGGAAAACGATCTTTGGAACGGATTGATGATTGCCGGGCTGATCATGACACTTCCGGCTTTTTGGCTGATCCAGAAGCTTTTTTTCAAAGATTTTCTGCCCTCTTTTTGGCAGGCAAATGCCTGGTCAATGGCCGGTCAATTGGCGCAGTTGATTTGTGCATGGTTTATCCTGATGAGCCTGGGAGTGACAGAAAACTTTCTGGCGTATCAGCTGGTCTTCCTGCTTTCCTCGATAGTCGCCGTCTTGCCGCTGACCATCGGCGGAGTCGGGGCTCGGGAGTTGGTTTTTGTCTATGCACACAGCTACGCTGGCATTGATGAAGCGATCGCGGTTGCCTTCAGTTTAATCTTTTTTCTGATCACAGCCGCCGTTTCCCTGGTAGGGGCGACGGTGAAAATTGATTTTGATAATTAGTCGTCAAGTATCTGCTATTCAACGAAATAATATAAATGCATCCTTGCAAATCGAAAATGTAATTTTCGATTTGCAAGGATGATCAAAAGAGATTTATTGGCGAAGCTTCAAGAACTGATGCCGGATTTTCTGGCCACCGGAATTCTTGGTTCCAGGCAGGTAGGCAAGACTACGCTTGCGCAGACCTTGGTGGAAGGTTTCGACAGTCAGTCCATTTATCTCGATCTGGAAAATCCCTCCGACCGCGTCAAGCTTGTCGAACAGGAGCAATACTTTGACCTCCACGAAGGGAAGCTAATTATCCTGGATTTCGTGATTCAGATGGGTTCGCAACTCTGGGCCGTCGAGATCAAGCGGACGCGTAGTCCGAAGCTTTCCAAAGACTTTTTGATCGCCTCAAAAGATGTCGAAGCGACGCACCAATTTGTTGTGTATACGGGAAATGAAGAATTCCCGCTCGGTGAAAACACCAACACAATTGGCCTCGCTGATTTGATGCAAAGACTGAAAACGGAAGGACATTAAGGTCTTTCGTTTTTAGGGCTGTTTTTCCAGAACTGCATCATGGGGAAAATAGAACTGCCCAGCAGCATCAATTACTTTCCAGAGGATTTGCTGCTTTTCTGGGACATATATCAAGCGGAGAGATTGAATCCGAATAAGCGCTCTTGACAGTGCCTTGGAATGTATTTTCTTTTTCTTTTCGGAGGAAAATGGAAATTGCCTCAGTACAGTCTATCCTGCCTCCAACGTAATAGACGCCACAGTGCTCGCCAACGAAATCATACGAAGCGAAAACGCCGTCATCAGGAGTAGGTATCCCAAGCTCAATTTCAAAACTCCTGTCTGCTGCGTTGTTTGTCCATCGCCAGGGTCCGGTGATATCTTGACCGTCTGTGTTGTTGACGAAAAGAAAGATGGCGAGAGATTGGAGTGTAAATCTCATAAATCAGCTTTCTCCAAAAATAGCTAAAAGCCTTTTTCCTACCTTTGCCAAAATCCTAAATTCCATGACCAGAGCCGAGCTTTTTGCCCAAATCCAGAAAAAATCATCCTTTCTATGCGTAGGACTAGATCCGGATCTGGCAAAAATCCCCGCTCACCTTTTGTCGGAACCAGATCCGATTTTCAGCTTTTGCAAGGCTATAATCGAAGAGACGGCTGACTTTGCCGTGGCCTATAAGCCCAACATTGCCTTTTTTGAAGCCTTGGGTGCAAAGGGCTGGGAGACACTGAAGAAAGTGGAGGAGCTTATTCCTGCCGATATCTTTACCATCGCGGACGCCAAGCGCGGGGATATCGGAAATACGTCCAAACTCTACGCAAAAGCGTTTTTTGAGCAAATGAATTTCGACTCGGTGACCGTCGCACCTTATATGGGAGCGGACAGTGTGACGCCATTTTTGGAATTCGAGGATAGATGGGTGATCCTGCTTGCTTTGACATCCAATGCCGGTTCGATGGATTTCCAGCTGATTAGAGACGAAAATGGCAAGCCATTGTATCAATCGGTTTTGGAGAAAAGCAAGGAATGGGGATCGCCGGAAAACCTGATGTATGTCGTCGGTGCGACTCGGGGGGAATTGATCGGGGAGGTAAGAAAAGTCGCCCCAGCCCATTTTTTCCTGGTGCCTGGAGTTGGAGCGCAGGGTGGGAGTCTGGCTGAGGTTGCCAAGCATGGAATGAACTCACACTGTGGACTTTTAGTGAACTCCAGCCGTGGGATTATCTACGCCTCGAGCGGGAAGGATTTTGCCCGTATTGCTCGTCAGGAAGCTGTGAAATTGCAGGCTGAAATGAGTGTGCTTTTGGAGCAATACCTATGAGTTGTAAAAGGTGTTTTTTGACTTTGATGTATTAGGGCTTTTGGACTAATTCGGGAGATACTATCGTTTTCCTTTGGAAAGACAGAATTTTTTTCAAAAATCCCGATTATTTTTTTTCTCGCCGCTAGGTAAAGGGATTACCTATCAATCTGAATTTCATGATGGAAGGTCTCTGATGGAAAATTTGGATTTTTCCCCCAACAAAGCCTTTCCAGAGTATTTTTTTTACGAAAATCCTAAGAAAACCAAATAAGTGTCTGTCGGTCTCGCTTTTGAAGCATTCATTTTGTATGTTTCTTTAGGGTGAGCAAAATATTTTTTTACCGAACTGTCCGAGTTTAGATGATTTTTTTTCTTTAAGTCACTTCCATTATTCAAAAAAAAATGTTTGCTTTCACGTACTTTTAAAAGAAAATTAATTTTAACGTAACGTTCTTTTAAACAATTTGGATAACCCTAACTATTTTCTGTATGGATATAAAAAGTAGAAAGCTTAACCAGTCAACTCCATCTCTTTTAACTAATAAATTTTAAGTAACTCAACCCAACATCAAATGAAAAAACAAGTACCCCAGCAATTGAAGCGAAAGGTCCTGTTCGGAAGAACTGGGAAAATCCTTTTAGCTCAGGGCATGTTTTTAGGCGCCGTGTTTTCCGCACAGGCAGTCTCAATTCCTGCCGAAAGCGAGCTTCCTCCCTTGGTCTATTCTATGACAGTGGAGGCGGACGTTACAGTCAACGGAACGGTAAACGATGCGTCAGGAAATCCACTTCCGGGAGCAACTGTTACCGTATTGGGAACCACAAAAGGTACTGTGACTGACCTAAACGGAAAGTACACTCTTGTTGTGCCTGAAGGCGCAACCTTAGTGTTTTCTTACTTAGGCTATGAAACTCAGAATATCGAAGTAGGGTCCAGAAGCGTAATTGATATCGTCATGGCAGAAGCAGCTTCTGAATTGAACGAATTTGTCGTGACTTCCTTTGGTATGGCCAAGGAGCAAAAATCTCTCGGCTATGCAACTACAGTCGTAGGGGCTTCTGAATTGGTCAAAGTGGGTAATCCAAACGTGGCATCTTCACTTTATGGTAAGGCTCCGGGCGTGAGAATCCAAAGCGCTGCCGGTGGTGCTACCTCGCCAGTGAACATTACCATTCGTGGTATCAACTCGATCACCGGTAAAAACCAGCCGCTGATCGTATTGGATGGGGTCCCTATCCGAAACGAAGAAGTGACAAACACCAACTACTGGGGAGACCAAAGACTAAGAGGTAACGGTCTCTTGGACATCAACCCGGAAGACATCGATAACATCTCCATCCTGAAGGGTGCCTCTGCTGCTGCTCTTTATGGTTCGGAGGCGGTAAACGGGGTCATGTTGATCACGACCAAGAAAGGCACTAAGGGAGCAAAAGGCTTCAGCGTTGACTTCAATGCCAATGTTTCTGTAGATGAAATCGCTTACCTGCCAAGGTATCAGACCGTCAGAGGTCTCGGAGGTCCTGCTCATGTCTTCGCCTTAGGTCAAGCCGCAGATGGATTTAACTATGATGCGACTGGGACACGTGTTCAGCCAAACACCTCTATTAACTTCGGCCCAGAATTCGATGGTCAGCCAATGATGGCTTGGGACGGGATCGAGAGACCTTATTCAGATCAGGGTGACAACTATGCAGCGCTATTCAATAGTCCTGTAAGTTCGCAGTTTAACGTAGCCGTATCCAATACTTCGGATAAGGGAAGCGTACGTTTGTCGTTGACCCGTCAGGACAACGAGGCCTTGAGCTTAAACTCAAAAAACAGCAAAAACATCGTCAACCTGAACTCCACGTATAACCTCAACAAAAAGGTAACTGTGGATCTGATGGTGAACTACATCAATCAAAATACCGCCAACCGACCCGTTTCGGTCGATCGTATGATCAACAACTTCTCGGGAATGATGTCCCGATTTGACAATGGGGAGTGGTATCTCAACAAGTACCAGACCAGCGACGGCTACAGATTCGTCACAGGAAACGGTCAAAGCTCCACTCCTGACGAAAACATCATTTACAATGGTTTCAGGGCAGATATCGGTGACTATGTATGGAGAGTAAATAAGAACCTCGCTTCCGAGCTCAGCAACCGGGTGATTGGTAGTTTGACCACCCACTATCAGATCACTGAAGATTTGAATCTACGCGGACGCATCTCCACGGATTTTACCTCCCGATATTCTGAGACTTCGAATTATACCCAAAGACCCTTGGCATTTGGTCCGTCTGGAGGATTCGGGATGCTAGACGAAAACTACAGCATCCTCTACGGAGACTTAATGCTGTCCTACCGTAAGAAAATCACGGATGAGATTACCCTGAGTGCAATGGCCGGCTACACTGCCCGAAAAGAAGAGGGTGAGTCGATCGGTCGAAGCACCAATGGTGGTCTGAGTAGCGAGAACCTGTTTGACATCGTGGCCTCCACTAATATTCCAAACTCAAGTTCGAGCAGAAGCTTCCGCGTGATTGATGCAGTTATCGGAACGCTCAACTTTGATTACAAGAATATGTGGTTTGTCGAAGGTACCATGCGTAAGGATCGTACCTCTACCATGAACCCGGACAACAACGCGTTCTTCTACCCTTCGGTGAATACAGCCTTTACCTTGACCGATGCGTTTGCGCTGCCAAGTTTCATTACCTTCTCTAAGTTGAGAGGTTCTTGGGGTATCGTAGGTAACTATCCAGACATCTACGGAGCAAATATTGCCTACACCCAAAACACGTTGGGCGTCCAGCAAACCGGTGGATCCGCTGTGTTGTACACTACCATTCCGACTAATTTTGGTAACGACGGTATCAAGCCAGAACAGAAACACGAGTTTGAGTTTGGTTTGGACACGCGTCTATTCAACAATAGATTGGGTGTAGATCTTTCGTACTACAATGCCCAGATCCGTGACCAGATTTTACCCCTGACCCTGCCATCTTCTGCAGGAGCAAGATCAGTGTTGACGAATATCGGAACATTGAGAAACCAGGGTGTTGAATTGGCTTTGAGAGGCTCAATAATGGCCAAGACTAACTTCAGTTGGGATATGATTTTGAACCTGGCCAGAAATGTTAACAAGGTAGAGAAGCTCGCAAACAACGCGACCGAATTGCTACATGCGGACTACGACGGCAACGCTGCTCAGCTTCGTTCTGTTGTCGGCCGACCAATGGGCGACTTCTACACTCGTCCGGTAGCTACCGACGCCAATGGCAATAAAATCGTTCAGCCAAACGGAATCTACAAACTCGATGCAGAAAATTGGATCCAATCTGGAAATGCAATGCCTGACGCGGTAGGTGGCTTTATCAATGAGTTCTCTTACAAAAATTTCAATTTCTCCGCAGTGATGGATTTCCAGATCGGCGGCTCAGTAATGCCAACCGGTATCAACTGGATGACTAGCCGTGGCTTGACCGAAGAAAGCATAAAATTCAGAAATGAAGCGACTGGAGGTCTGGCTTACTATATGAATGCAGATGGCAAAGGCGTACAAGTACCGCATTCAACTGCGACCGGACCGGGAGGAGAGACTGTTTATCATGACGGTATGCTGATGGATGGTGTGACCGCTGACGGTCAGGCTAACACCAACGTGATCTCGCAGGCGTTCTACTACCAGAGAACCTATAACTGGGGCGGCCCTCAGTACTCAGAATCCAGGTATGAGCTGTATGTAGCGGACAACACCTATTTGAAGATGAGAGAGCTTTCCTTAGGCTACACCTTGCCTTCCCATATCTCACGTAAAATCGGCGCATCGAATTTGAACATTTCGATGTATGGAAGAAACCTTTTCTTCCTGTATAGAAATCTGAAGGATTTGGATCCTGAAGTGTTGACGGGGGGATCACGATGGGCTCAGACCCTGACTTCTGCGGGTACCAACCCTGCAACCAGAACTATCGGATTTATGCTAAGAGCTAAATTCTAATCGTCAGAATGAATTTAATCCATAAAAAAGCCATGAAATCGAGCATGTCGTGGGCAACACACAGTGAGCTGATTATCCTCAATGCGAGATTCCATGTGGCCGTTCAAAAAAAAATCATAAACACATGAAAATCAAAAGTCTATATCTATACGTCTTATTGGTAGCCGGCTTGACCTCCTGTTCTTATTCGGAGTTTGAAGACAGCTACACCGACCCCTCAAAGTTGTCGGAGACGACCGTCGGAAAGCAGTTCTCCGGGATGATCTATTCCAACAGAGAATTTGTCCTTCCCAGCTACTGGAATTACTTTGTAATCCACCGTATCACCAACAACCGCTACAATCAGGCGACCGGTTGGGTCAATGTTGAAAACCAATACGTACCGGGTTCTGCGGCTGTAAACGACCGATGGAATTCCTACTACAACGTCTTGGCACAGTATCGGGAGATTCAGAAAGTGTATAACGCGCTGTCAGCCGAGCAAAAAGCAGATCAGCGGATCTACATGATCACCGCTTCCACATTCTTCTATGACTATACCCAGCAGGTCATCGACTTGCATGGAGATATTCCGTGGACCGAAGCTGGCATGCTCAGCACCAACGGCGGTGACTACAGCCAGTCGTATCCTGCCTATGACAATGCTGAAGACATCTATACCAAGATGCTGGATGATTTAGCTGCTTTTGCTGATGAACTTAACACGATCACTGTCAAAGCTTCTGTTGCGGCAGAATTCAAAACTCAGGATTTGATCAACAAAGGAAACGTCGAAAAGTGGAAGACTTATGTCAACTCACTTCGTCTGAAAATGTTGACCAGAGTGAGCGGATCCAGCACCTTCAGTGCGAGATCCAATACTGAAATCGGTAAAATTCTTTCCAGCCCAGGAAGCTATCCGGTGGTAATTGCCAATGCCGGCAATATTCAATGGGATGTCTATACCTTAGGCACCATCCTGCCTGCGAATACTTTCCAGAGTGGACTCGAAGATTGGAGCGGTAACCTTGCCAGCAAAGCGATCATTGATCACATGCTTGGCAATGCAGATCCAAGACTGACCTACGTGTTCGAGCCGGGAGAAGAAGCTGAAGGCGTTTACATGGGACTGGATCCTTTGATGAATGGTACAGACCAAAACGAATTGGTGGTAAGCAATACGCTGACCATATACAACCGATCCACCATCAGCAGAAATCAATATTTTCCGGGCGTTATCATCACTGCGTCTGAAGTACATCTGTTGGCTGCAGAGTATTACCTGAAAAACAATCAGGGTGCAATGGCTAAGACTCACTACGAGACAGCGATCAAGCAATCCTTAGCCTTCTACCAGTCACTGAGAAGTCTCAGCAACAATGCGATCTCTCCAGATCCAATCGTTCCCACGAATGCTGACATAGCGGCATACTTGGCAAAAGGGCCTATCTCTTGGGATGCGGCGACAACAGAGACAGCGAAGTTGAAACTGATTGCAGAGCAAAAGTGGTTGCATTTCAATGTGATTCAGCCTAATGAAAACTGGGCAGAACTGAGAAGACTCGGTCTGGTAGAGTTGACTTTCTGGGCTGACCAGTCCAATCAGCAAAGCCTACCGCCAACACGCTGGAACCTGCCGGGACAGGAGGAGACCTACAATCAGGAGAATTACTCTGTAGTACAGGGCGACGACAAGTTGACGAACAAGATATTCTGGGATATGAACTAATTCCTAGTCTAGTTAAATTTCAAAGCCGTATCCAGAGGTATTCAACCCCTGGGTACGGTTTTTTCTTTTTTTAGAAGTCCCTTTGGAGATTAGTCGGGCTGTTGCTGGACCTCCATGTTTTCAAAATCCGGCAGGTCATTGTTTGCCTAGTTACTTTTGGCGGTAACGTAATTTCCTCAAAACCAATAGACTGCGCCGTACAGACCTCTCGCGGGGAACTTGATGGAATTTTGCATCATGGCATTGACTTCCGGCAATGGAATCCTTAAATTCCTAGAACTTTTAGTCCTCAACTTTTTATGAACTTCAGGGAAGATTTTTTGCAGCTGGTCTGGAAGTATCAATACTTCGACCGAAAAGACCTCAAAACCATCGATGGGCAATCCGCCCAAATCCTCAACGTGGGTTTTCACAATCAAAGCGAAGGCCCGGACTTTAGGGATGCGACCGTAGTGTTGGATGGCGTGACGCTTCACGGCCATGTGGAGGTTCATCGGATGGCCTCAGATTGGAAGCAACACGCCCATGGCGGCGATCCGGCTTACAATTCGGTCATCTTGCACGTGGTCTGGGAAAATGACAGGAAAGTCTATCGAAATGATGGAACTCAAATGCCGACGGTAGAAATTAAGGGGAAGATTTTCCTTGATATCTGGAGAAACTACGAGCAACTCCTGGACTTCAAATCCAGCCTTCCCTGTGCTCACGCGCTGAATACCGTTCCGGAAATCATCCGCTTTTCTGCTTTGGAAAAAGCGCTGGTCGGTAGGCTATATGACAAGTCGCAGCTGATCTTGGCGATATTGGAACAGACCAAAGGCTACTGGGAAGAGACGGCATACCGCTGGCTTTTCACCTGCTTTGGATTCAAAATCAACTCCCAGCCTATGGGCGAACTCGCGGCCTTTGTTCCATACAAAACGCTCCAAAAACACAGAAATCAAGTTTCCACTTTGGAGGCGATGCTTCTTGGTCAGGCCGGACTGTTGCCGGAAAAATCAGAGGAACCCTATGCTCGGCACCTGATTAGCGAGTTTGAATTTTATAGCAAGAAATTCAACTGGACGGCTCCGATGCTACGGCAACACTGGACATTTATGGGCGCTCGACCTACCAATTTCCCGACGATCCGAATTGCCCAGTTGGCGGCCATTCTTTCCAAAGGTCCTAATCTACTCCAAGCTGTGATGGAGGATAGTAGGGAGTTTTCTGCCTTCAAAAAGCTGCTTCAAGTGGCTCCCTCCGATTATTGGAAATTCCATTATTCCTTCGGCAAGCCAACTGAGAAAATGGCTTCCAAAGGGATCTCTGGAAGTTCTTTGGAACTCTTGATCATCAATTTTGTCATCCCGCTTTGGTTTTCGTATGGTCGCTACTTTGAGCAACCGGAGTGGCAGGAGCGATGCTTTGACCTGCTGCAAACCATCCCCGGCGAGAGTAATTTCATCACCCGACTATTCGGAGATAAGGGCTGGAAAGCTGAAAATTCTTTTGATTCCCAAGGCATGATCGGATTGTATCGCAGCTTTTGCCAACCCCAAAAGTGCCTCTCCTGCAAGATCGGCCAAAGCCTGCTCAAGGGGCAGTCCAAGTGAAGTGTTATTGTTGTTTTTATTTCTCCGTCCCGGTCGGTGTCCCTTTGACCGGAAAGAATTGATTTTTTAACCACAGGCACACATAGTTGGTAAATCTTGGCCTTTACGCCTTTCCGTCTCCTATGTTAGCTTCAGATTAAAAAATCACCTTTCGAGCGATTAATTTTATTGAAAAGTGGTAAGGGATGAGAGCCAAT
>NZ_BAAAFI010000011.1:0-44490 GCF_039523455.1 Algoriphagus jejuensis
AATTTTCTTCGTGTGGTCATCACAGTAAATTTAAGGGGTTAATCATAACTTAATTTACTGTCCCGTTTTTGGGGGAATGCTCAACAATCAATCCAGCAACATTTTCAATCTTAAATTATAATAATAAAATTTATAAGATATCCGTCAAATCTATTCAAAATTTAAAGCTCAAGTTTTCAAAAATCTAAAATCTATAAGTCTTTCAACCACAAAAACCCTACGCTTAAAGAATATCAATTTTGGGTAAAAATGTCATTTTAGCTTTTCTATCCAATATATTTAGCTTGAAAATCTTTGCCAACAACCGGTAATATGGAGGAAAAAAACCAACCAACCCTTTCGAATATTAGAGTTAGTAAAAGATCTTCTTTGCTTCTGGGATTTTTTTTTCTGATACATCTTTTCATTTATAACCAAGGATTTGGCCAAGAAGCTGACTCATTACCTATTCCTACGACCACTATGGATTCACTTGCAAAAGTGAATGCCCCTCCTCCGGTCAAGGTTGATTCAGTCAGTGTTTTTATAAAGCAAATCCAATCTATCGGGACGGATGAATATGCCAAAAGTGTCTCCAAGTTTGAAAGCAGAAAAATCTACTTGCGACAGCACGACTTAATCACGGCGTTTAAAGATGAAAATTTCAAAGTAAAAGCCTTTCTCAACAACGGATTAAACTATTCAGAGATTCGGAAAAAGATCAGCGATTTTGAAGAGTTGATACCGATGATCCTATTGGGTACCGACGAGCATACCTTAGAACTTCATACGGAAAGAAATCTCACGGTCTCCACCTCCATCTTCCGAGAAATCCTTGGAGAATTGAACCGAGAGAAATCAAAAGTAGATCAGTTTGCCAGCCAAATCCGAAGGTCTCAATACTTCCTGGATTCAATTTCGGCAGAAGAAGACCTATATCTCTTTCCCACCGATTCTCTCGAAACCAGAAAATATGTGTTTCTTTTGTCAGAAATCGCCAAAGAGTCCCAGCCTGTTCAAGACTCGTTGAAGTTTTACAACGGGAAATTTGACACCCTTCAGACTTCCTTGAATGAGATAATCTTTGACCTGAACACCCACATAGAAAACCTCGAATTCAAGAGAAAGAATCTCAATTCTACCATTTTCAAGTATGAAATTCCGAGCGATTCCAGCAGGCTGTTCTATACCAGAAATTTCAAAGAGACGATCATTAACTCGTTTGCCAAAGAAAGGTTAAATCTACTTTTTTATCTGAATCTGTATTCAACACGGATAGTAGTATTCAATGTGTTGATTCTGGTTTCGTGGTACTTTCTATTTAGGCTTAAAAGACGTGCCAACAAAACGCAAGAACTGAACACCACCGATGATGCTAAAATTGTCCTCAAATTCCCATTCCTTTCGGCCATCGTCATTATCACCGGATTTTTTCAGTTCTTTTTCCCAAATCCCCCTTTCATCTTCCACTGGATTACCTGGTTTGCAGCATCCATTTCTTTGACCCTGATTTTCATCGGCTTCCTCAATCGATTTTGGATGTACTTTTGGGTCTTTACCGTTCTCGTATTCCTCGCTTCTGGTCTAGAAAACATGCTTCTCTTTCCATCAGTGATCGAGCGATATATTATTGCATCCATGGCAGCCATCGGAATTCTGTTTTGGCTTTTTATCTCTTGGAAAGGCAAAACCGACGAATTGAAAGAAAATAGGATTGTCTATTTCATCTGGTTTATGGGGGTGTTTGAGCTCATCTCACTCCTGCTCAATATCCTCGGCCGGTTTAACCTTTCAAAATCCTTTTTGGTAGCCGGCTACATCGGTATAGTCGTGGGAATCTTGCTCCTCTGGACAGTACGCCTGATCAATCAGGGGCTGACCATCGCCACCAAAGTCTATCACAGCCAAGAAAAGGAACTGTTCTTCATCAACTTTGACAAGCTGGGAAATAAGGCTCCAGGCATTTTTTACACTTTTCTGACCTTTGGCTGGACGATCTTGGTCGGAAAAAACTTCTATTCATTCTCCCAAATCTCCCTTTCTGTAAGCGAGTTCTTAAGCAGTGAGAGGATGATCGGTTCCTACCAATTCTCGATCAACGGACTGTTTATTTTCTTTGTTATTCTGTTTGTTTCTGTCTTGATTTCCAAACTGCTGTCCATATTTTCAGCCGATCCTGATGCGGTCACTTCGAGCGACCAACGAAAACGCGTCAGCTTCGGAAGCTGGCTTCTCTTGGTCCAGATTTTTGTGATTTCAATGGGACTTTTCCTTGCCTTTGCTGCTTCAGGAATTCCTTTGGACAGGATCACCATCATCCTTGGTGCACTGGGTGTTGGTATTGGCTTAGGTCTTCAGAGTCTGGTCAACAATCTGGTCAGCGGTTTGATCCTTGCCTTTGAAAATACCGTGAAAGTAGGCGATCTGATCGAAGTGGAAGGCAAGTCTGGAATCATGAAGTCCATCGGATTTCGCAGCAGTGTGGTCAATATGTTTGAAGGATCCACCGCAATCATCCCCAACGGAGAACTGATCAGCAAGCAATTGATCAACTGGACTACAGGAAAGGGAAGAAAGTTGAGCGTAGTTATCGGTGTGGCCTACGGCTCTGATCTGGAAAAGGTCAATCATTTGCTCCACAAAATCCTCGCAGAAGATTCCAGAATCCGACTGTACCCAGCGCCACGAGTTGTGCCTGTCGAATTTTCCGATAGTTCTATAGATATAGAAGTGACCCTATGGGTAAATAATTACGGGGATTTTGCTTTTGTAAAAGGAGATTTACTGACAAGGACTAATGAATTATTCAACCAAAATGATATTGTCATTCCGTTTCCTCAGCGAGATCTTTACCTAAAAACGATTCCTGATGGAACGAATATAGCCACTACAGAAAAAGGAACTGATCCTCAGAATACAAACCAGGGATAATTGTCTTTCAAGAAATCCATCGCCCTCGGCAAACTCTCATCGGGATCATTGCCCAGTTTTGGCAAGGTGGAAGGATTGGAAGGATAAGATTTTCCATCGAATTTCACCACTCGATAGGCACCGCCACTATAGATAAAAAGGTCATTCCAGCCGTTTGATTTTTCATTGGCGATATAAACGGGATAATTCGAAACGGTAAAAGTGGTAACCACTTCGCCTTTTGAATCTAAAATCAGCTGGCTGCAACCCCCAGATCCACAAAAATAAGGCCCGGTAAGTCCTAAAAAAATCTCATTGCTGCCATCCCCATTGAGATCCTTTTCGAAGAAGATGAACTTTCTGCTCAAAGAATCTACAAACCCCGATTTCAGATCATCCGCATGAAGTGCTCTCAACCTTTCTCGAATCAAGGAAGCGGTTTCTTCTGAAACGGTATTTTTCAAATATTGATCCCCGGGAATTTGGTCGGTCAAATCAGGATCTGGGATTTCGGGAGTTACGGCTGGAGATTCAACCTTGATTTCTTCTGTGCCTACTTCTCTCTTCTCTTTACAGGCCCAAGTTAAAGCAAGAGAAAGAATCGAGATAAATGCAGTTTTTCGCATGGTCTCTTTGATTTAAAAATTGAAACACAAAATAAAACAATCCTATAGACGGATCAGGGAATCCAGTCAGGAATCTCTTGAGTTAGCTTAGTTCAGATTTTCTCCTTGCAAATCTTCCAGCAAGAACACTTCCCAAAATCAGCTGCTGGATGTGGTACAGCATCACCGGGAGAAGTACCAAACCTAAAACTGCCGCGTCGGGAAAGATAACCTTCCCGATAACCACCCCGTGGACCAGAGATTTTTTAGAACCACAGAAAAGCGCCGTAATCCTATCCTGAATCGAAAATCCCAAAAACCTGCTGATCAACTCAAGTAAAATCCATATCAAAACGAAAATTCCAAGCATGGTCACAGTTACCGACAATAGTGTCGATAGCTGATACCCGGAGAATATCTGCTGCGAAAAAGACTCCGCAAACGAGGTAAACACGATCATCATGATCACTGTCTGATCGACGTATTTCAGCTTGGGAAGACTGGACTTCAGTTTAGGGAAAAGCCAACCGTGAGCTAGGATCCCAAGGGTTACGGGAAGGATCACCTTGAGCGTGAGTTCACCGAGTGTTCCCAAAAAATCAATCTCGCCAGCCGCTCCGCCACCGAGGAATCCCATCCATGCCGGAGTCAGGATGACGCCCAACAAGCTCGAAATGCTGGCATTGAAAATCGCACCGGGGAGATTGCCACCCGCGATAGACACCATCACCACCGACGCACTCACAGTCGAAGGCAGTGCCGACAAATAGCTGATACCCAACTTAAAATCAGGATCTATCCAAGGGGTAATCTTGAGGAGAAAGAAAACCAAAATCGGGAAAACCAGAAAGGTCGAGAGCTGAATGAGCAGGTGGAGCCTCCAGTTGGATAGCCCCGACTTGAGTTGAACGGGATCTAACTTTACACCATAAAAGAAGAAAACAAAGGCAATCCCCAAGTTGATCATCGGCTTCCAGGGAATCCCCGACTCCGTCGCTCCGACCTCCGGGAAAATCGCCGCAAGACCGATTGCCAAAAAAAGCCCGAGCAAAAACCCATTGATCCCCACCCGCTGCAGTGTCTGAGCCAATCTCGTAATCATGAGCTCATCAGCCGGTTGAAGTTGTCACAGAGGATCGCCGTGGCAATGGCGACGTTCAGAGACTCCGCTTGTCCGAAGCCCGGAATCGTCACTTTTTGGGTTACCCTGGTTTCTAGGAGCGGAGAGATTCCTTTGGATTCATTACCCATCAGGAGAATTCCCCGATTAGGTTTTTGCAGGGTATGGATATTTTCTCCTCCCAAGAAAGCACCGTACACTGGAAGCTTCCATTGCTCAAATACTTGGGCCAAATCTTCGTAGAAAAACTGCACTCTGGTGAACGAACCCATCGTGGCCTGGATCACCTTGGGGTTATAGAACTCTGCGGTCTGGGGAGAAAACACCAACTTGGTGATCCCGTACCAATCTGCCACCCGGATGATCGTCCCAAGATTACCGGGATCTCTGACATCGTCGAGCGCGAGGATCAGCGGATCACTCTCCGGACTAAATCTCACATTAGATTTCATCTGCACAACGGCAAGCGCGGAGTCGTTGGACTGGAATTGCCCGAGGTCCTCCAACTGCTTCTGAGTGGCTCGGATCACCTCTCCCCCGAAGGATTTTATCATGCCGAAATTCCTGTCCTCAAAAGACTCGGTGACGACCAATTGATCAACCAAAAAATCTGATTGAAGCACCTCCAAAACACTTTTTTCGCCCTCTACAAAGAACTTTCCGCTCTCGCTTCGGTATTTTTTTTGATGTAAGGATTTAATAAACTTAACTGTATTTTTGCTCAGCATCCCTTCAGCTTATTCCGATTTGAACTCATCCAAATATATACTTTTTATCAGTCTCCTCGGGATATGCTTCAGCTGTTCACTCACCAAAGACCTACCGGAGGGACAGTACGCCGTGTACGACAATCAAATTACAGGGATCGAAAAATCTGAAAAAGAGGACCTTTATGGACTGATCGAGCAAGTACCTAATACCCGGTTTTTGGGTAGCTCGCTGGGAGTGACGATCTATCGGATTGGGTTAAATTTCTACGACAGCACCAAAGTAGCGACCAAGCTCAAGCTCTCTGAGGAAAAACTTGCCGTGATCAACGCCGCCCGCGACACCCTGCCGGAAGAAAAAAAGCTCCTGAAAAAAGCGGACAAGCTGAACTCCAAGATCGAGGGCCTGGAGAAAAAACTGGAATTCGGCAATGCGGTGATGCGCACCGGAAATCCGCTGGTCATATTGGACAGCGCTGAGGCCATCACTACCGTAAACAACCTCAAAGGCTACCTGGTAAATCACAGTTTCTTTGACGCCACGGTGACTTATGAAGTCAAGACGAAGAAGAAAAAAGCCTTTGTCACCTACCCGATCACGGAGGGAAAACCCTATGTTCTGGACTCGGTGTACACCCGATCAGAAAACCCGGAAATATTGAAGCTGCTTCAGCTGAACTCAGAAAAATCCCACCTCGACGAGGGCAGCCGCTACAATCAGGAGGACATCATTCAGGAGCGAGATCGCCTCGAAGAGCTATTGAAAAACAGTGGCTTTTACATGTTTTCGAAGTCCTACATCAATTACATCGCCTATCAGGATACCGCGGCCAAGACCATAAGTCTGGAGCAAGTTATCCAGAAGCCAACCTTCACGGACATCCACGAGGTCTATACAATCGACTCGATTACCTTCCGAATCAATCCACCGAGTAATGAATTTGCCGACCGTAGGATACAAGAAAAATTTCGAAACATTGACTTTTCCTTCTACCGTGACCACTATTCCGCAAAAGTACTGGCCTCCAGAATCTTCCTACAAACCGGACAACCCTACAGCCGTACCGCCGCAATAGAGACCCAGCGTCAGCTCAGTAACCTGGATCTGTTCCGCTTTGTCAACATCACCTTTGATACACTCGGCACTTCACTGACCGCCAATATTTTCACCCAACCCAATCAGAAGTACCAGCTGACTAACCAGCTAGGCCTGACTGTCACCGAGCAGCTGCCAGGGCCGTTTTTCAGCACCTCCCTTCGAAACAGAAACTTTTTTCGCGCCGGCGAAATCCTGGAGTTCAACTTTCGGGCAGGACTTGAAGGGGTCGCTTCCGCTACCGGCCAAGGCGTCTACCAAAGCTCGGAAGTCAGCACCGGCGTCACGGTCATCTTTCCCAGATTCCTCATTCCGTTTGCTCCCGCGACACTTCAGAAATTTGGGCGCTACAACCCAAACACCCGGACACGGCTGAGCTATATCTATACGAATCGGCCAGAATACACCAGAAACTCGGTCAACGGGTTGTTTTCCTATTCCTGGGCAACCGCCAAAAACAGGGTGCTGTACACGCTGAATGCGGCAGACATGAGCTACATCCGCACCCCAAAACTTCAGGATGAATTCAGGGATATTCTGGAGGATCTGCAGGATGACGGTAACAACCTGATCTGGTCCTTTCTCCCCTCCTTCATCAGCAGCATCTCCGGGCAGTCCATCATCAACTTCAACAAATACGGCGACTTCAACTCCAGCAAAGCCTCGCTCCTCCGACTCTTTGCCGAAAGTGGAGGTACAACGCTCAACTTATTTGACGTCAGAAGCAACGCTGAACCCGGCATTGAATACGCAAACTTCCAATGGGTGAAAGCGCAGGTCGACTTCAGGAGGTATTATCCTCTGGACAAAGACCAGAAGTTTGCCTACCGCCTCAACTTCGGCTGGGCAGCGCCCTATGGCGTCAGTGCGGGTATCCTTCCGTATGAAAAGTATTTCTTTGCCGGAGGCGGTACGAGTATTCGGGCATGGCAAGCCCGACGACTGGGCCCGGGTAGCTCCGTTCCCGAGACCGGCGAGGGAGGAGAATACGACTACACCAACGAGCAACCTGCCGAGATGATCCTGGAGAGTATGCTCGAATATCGCCGCAAAATCTTCGGGTATTTTGACATGGCGCTGTTTGTGGACATTGGAAACTCCTGGGTGATTGGCTACGATGCGGCGAGACCGGGAGCAGACTTTCGATACGACCGCTTCTACAAGGAGCTGGCTGTCGGCACCGGCATCGGTGTGCGGATGGATTTCGATTTTCTGGTGCTAAGGCTTGACTTGGCTACCAAAGCAGTGGATCCGGCCAAACCTGAAGGAGACCGTTGGGTGCTGGACAACATCAATTTCAAACAGCCTTTTGGTGTCAGAGGTCAAACAGTACTTAATTTTGGGATCGGGTACCCTTTTTAATAAGCACATGAGCAGAAAAACCAAATCAGAAATCGCCGAGATCTACCGACAAATGCAAGATCATATCTGCTCCGGATTGGAACAGGGAGACGGTCAGGGCAAATTTCTAGAGGACCAATGGACACGGGCTGATGGCGGAGGTGGACGTACCCGGATTTTTCAGCAAGGGAAAATAATAGAAAAAGGCGGGGTGGCTTTTTCCGAAGTACACGGGCCAACTCCCGATAAAATCCTCAAAAAACTGGGACTGGAAAAGGCGGACTTCTTCGCTACCGGAGTGTCGATTGTGCTGCACCCCTTCAGCCCCATGGTGCCAATTATCCATATGAATATCAGGTATTTTGAAATGGACAATGGAACCCACTGGTTTGGCGGAGGGATAGACCTTACGCCTCATTATGTCGATCCTGCGGATGCGAAGCACTTTCACAGTGAGTTGAAGCAGGTCTGCGATCAATTTGATTTGGACTATTATCCCAAGTTTAAAGCCTGGGCCGACGACTACTTTTTTATAAAGCATCGAAAGGAAACCCGAGGAATCGGCGGAATATTCTACGATCGCCTGAGCGCCAACACCGACGAACAGTTCCAGCAGATCCTCGACTTCAGCCTGGCCGTCGGACGGTTTTTTCCAAAAATCTACACGCATTTCATGCAGAAAAACTCCAAGATTGCCTTTGGAGCAAATGAGAAAGCCTGGCAAAATCTCCGAAGAGGACGCTATGTCGAATTCAACCTGGTGTGGGATGCCGGGACTAAGTTTGGACTGGATACCAATGGCCGGACTGAAAGCATCCTGATGAGTATGCCTCCGCAAGCGGAATGGACCTATATGCACGAGCCGGAGATGGGCAGTGCGGAGGAATTCACACTGAGCCATCTGAAGAAAGACATGGATTGGTTAACTTATCCCGAATGATCGATACACTGAAACAATGGGACGAAGAGCTCTTTATCTGGCTCAATTCTTTTCACGCCGACTGGCTGGATCCTATCATGTACCAGATCTCTGACACCGTCACGTGGTTACCGCTCTTTGCTTACTTGATCTACCTGATCTTCAAGCGAGACCGTGCCAATGCCTGGTGGGTGTTGGCGGGAGTTGCCCTGACGGTGTTGGCTGCAGATCAGTTCACTTCCGGTTTTTTGAAACCTTTTGTTGAGCGACTGAGACCCTGTCACGATCCGCGCTGGGAGGGGATCATGTATAATTACGAGCGGTGCGGAGGCCTGTATGGCTTTGTATCCTCCCACGCAGCAAACACCTTTGGTGTGACCGTATTTCTCAATCTCAAACTGAAGGGCAAAATCAAACACCTCCATTGGCTCTTTGTCTACGCGGTAATCGTGAGTTATTCCAGGATCTATCTCGGGGTCCACTATCCGTTCGACATTCTGATCGGTGCATTGATCGGCAGCGCTATCGCGTGGATAGTCTGGTTTTTCGTCGTCTTTGTCAGGAGAGCGTTGATCAAAAAAGCGTTGGAATAGACTTTTGAAGTCTATCTAGGGCTTCTATTCGTTGGAATTTGAAATTCCTTAATCGACAAAGTTCGATCCTACTGCCCCCGCTACCCCAGCTCCTTCTCCAGCTGCTCCAAAGTTTTCCCTTTGGTCTCCGGCAAAATCCACCAGATGAACACAAACCCAATTGCGCATATCAGCCCATACAGCCAAAAATTATTGGCCCAGCCTAGGTTCTCTTTGATCGCAGGAAACGAGTAGGTGAGCGTGAAGTTACCCACCCAATGAGCTAGGGCACCGATTGAAATCGCCGCGCCTCGGATCCGGGTCGGGAAAATCTCCGACAGCACAACCCAAAGCAGCGGTGCCAGGGAGATAGAGTAGAACATCACGTTCAGCAGGACAAGTACAACAACCGAAGTTCCGCCCAAGTCCGCGTAAAACGAATAGCCCAAGGCTGCATAGATCAGCGTCATCGCCGCCAGACAAACCAGCAGGATTGACTTTCGCCCATGTTTGTCTACCAAAGCAAATGTGACAAATATTGAAAGCACCATCACACCACCTATCACGACAATATTGAGCATCATCTGCTTCAGCGTAAATCCTGCCGCCTGAAAAATATCCGCCGCATAATAAATAACCACGTTGATGCCACTCCACTGCTGGAGAAAGGCCAAGAATATCCCGATACACAGAAGCTTGAGCACATTTTTGCGAAGCAGCTCCCTGAGGTCAACCTTGCCGAGGTCACCTTCCTTCAGCATAGATAGCGTTTCTTTCAGCGAATCATATGCATAGTTATCCCCGCCGATTTTCTTGAGCACGCCGATAGCTTTTTCCCGCTGATTGTTTTTGATCAGCCACCGCGTACTCTCCGGGACAAAAAACATCAGCACGAAAAACAGGGCCGCTGGGATAACTTCCGCCCCAAACATCCATCGCCATCCCTCCTGTCCGCTCCAACTTGTAGCAATTGCGGCAAAATCGGCATTGTCCGCTAAGCCATCATCCAGGAGGGAAATCTGCCAGTTGACGATCTGAGCTAGCAAGACTCCAAGCATCACCAAAAATTGATTGATGGTCACCAAGCGGCCGCGTTTTTCCGGGGGAGCGAGCTCAGAAATGTAGAGCGGAGAAAGGTTGAGCGCGATCCCCATTCCGATCCCGCCCAGTATTCTGTAAAAATTGAAACCCCAAAACGTTACCGCCAGCGCGGTGCCAATGGCAGATAGTGAAAATAAAAATCCCGAAAAGATCAGCAGTTTTTTCCTCCCTAACCGATCACTCAAAAAGATACACAGGGTTGCCCCCACCATGCAGCCTATCAGCGCCGAACTAGTTCCCCAGCCCTGATCTGCTACAGAAGTGATGTTGAAAAAGGGTTCGTAAAAAGGCTTAGCTCCACCGATCACCACCCAGTCATAACCGAAGAGAAATCCACCCAGCGCAGCAGTCGTGCTGATCAGCCAAATGTAGGTTTGATTGTAGGTGTAGGTCGAGGTCATGGAAGGTTGGAGGTAAAAGTCAAATGAGCTTCAAAAAATACCGGATTTTCTCAGAGTTCCAATCCTGTACAGCCGAAATTGGAATCAATCGTCCCAACCTAACCCGCGTCAATACACGCTTGCCACCTGTAGCATCCTAATAGAATCACGTCTTTAAATGAGGAGAAATTAGGGCATACTTCGATCTAAACTGACTTTTATCATGAATTGGGGAAAAAGTCTGTTTCATATTTGTTTGAAAACAAGCGTAATTTTCAAAATCAACTCATTTTTTATCAAAAATCTTACAAACAAATAACCCCACTATGAAAAAAATTACCATGCTTTTTGTTTTGGCCTTAATTGCCGGAACAGCTTTCTCCCAAGAACTCCGCCTAAACACCTACGCAGGCTATGTGTTTGACGACAAGGTGGACAGCTATTATTCGAGTTCCTCTTACTATGAAGGCAAAATCAAGGGTGGTCTGAGATGGGGCGCCGGTTTGGAATATCTGCTTCCGGGAACTACCAAAGCCTTTGAGCTCCAGTACTTAAGACAAGATACCAACGCACCTGTCACCTACGTTGATTCAGGAATATTGGGAGGAAATCTTCAGAGTACAGATTTCGACCTTTCATCCAATTGGATAATGCTGAATGGCACAAACTACTTTCCTGTAAGTGAAGTCGCAGAACCATTCTTCGGTTTCGGTATAGGAATGGCCATTTTTGATACGTTCAACCCTGACAACGGTAACTCCAATGGCGCAACCAAGTTTGCTTGGGCTCTTAGGGGAGGATCCAATTTCTGGTTTTCTGAAAAAGTCGGACTACGAGTGCAAGCTTCCCTTATGTCAGCTGTACAGGGCGCAGGGGGCGGTCTGTACTTCGGAACCGGCGGAGCTGGAGCCGGCGTATCTACCTACTCTACGATGTATCAGTTTGGATTTGACGGAGGAATTGTCTTCAGATTTCCTCAATAAAAATTATGCGGGAGAAAGCTGACTTTCTCCCGCGCTTTTTACAAAATCCAAAAAATTTTTTACGGACTGGGGAAAATTCCGTCACAGAATCACACCTAAAGGTTAGATTGGCTTGAAATTCACCGCTTCCCCTTTCATGAAATCCTGCTATTTCCTCGGACTCTTTTTCTTGGTTACGCTAAAGCTTTCGGCCCAAGATACGGTCGTCTACCAACCAAATAAAATCAATCAGTTTAAGCTGGTTCCCCTGCCTGCCATCGGATCCAACCCCGCTAACGGCTGGTTATTTGGTTTGGCACCCTCTGCCACTTGGTACATGGGCCATCCGCAGACGACCAAGATGTCCAACTTTGTCGGGAACTTCCTTTATACGACCAAAAAGCAATGGATATTCAGCTCGCGAAGTAACATATTTCTCAATGAGAATAAAACGATCCTGATCGGTGACTGGAGGTACTTCATCACTTCCCAGCCTACCTATGGACTGGGCAGCAGTACTCCAAATGATCCGGCAGAAAATCCCAATCAGCCTGGTGTATGGTGGGGGGAGCAGCAGATGGATTTCCGTTTGGTTCGCTTCTACGAAGCTGTCTTGAAGCGGATCGGAGACTCCAAGTTTTACTTGGGCGCGGGATACCATCTGGACATCCACTCCAAGGTCAGTAGTTTCCAGGAGGAAGAAATCACTGAAGTACTGGAGTTCGCCCACGATCGATACAATACCGAGATGGGCTTCAATACCGATAAATACACGCTGTCAGGCATCAGCTTAAATATGGTCATGGAAAACCGGGACAACTCGGTGTCTCCGTACGAGAAAAACTTCGCCTGGGTGCAATATAAAGTCAACCCGCCCTTTCTGGGATCAGATCAGAGTTCCAGCCTCCTGCTGCTGGACTACCGACACTACATCAATCTCAGCGAAAGACGCAAGCGAAACCTGATCGCCCTGTGGGGATTTGGTAACTTTCTGGTATCCGGCAAGCTTCCCTACATGAATCTACCAGGTATGGGATGGGACATGTTTGGCCGATCAGGGCGAGCTTACGCCCAGGGAAGGTTTCGAGGAGAAAGCATGGTGTATTCCGAAGCGGAATGGCGTTTTCCCTTACAGCAAAACAAAGAAACATTCGGTGGAACGGTGTTTGTCAACGCAGCAAGCTTCAGCAGTAAAACTACTGACGAAAAGCTATTTGAGCAATTTAATCCCGGCTACGGTGTGGGGCTGAGAGTGATGATCAACAAGCAAAACCGGACGACGATTTCGGCGGATTATGGCTTTGGGCAAAAGGGAAACTCAGGCTTTTACCTGAACGTAAATGAGAGCTTTTAACAGGTTTTAGATATAAAATAAAGCCCAAAGCTGATTTTAATCATGAATTAATTTTTAACAATACACCAGCTTTACCTTCGAAATTTTAACCTTAATTCTTTTCAAACCTCCAATTTAAAGAAAATGAAAAAATTATTATTATCCACGCTAATTCTGTTTGCAGTGGGAATCGGCCACTCTTTTGCGCAGACTGTTGATGAAGAAATCAAATTGGTCCAAGAGGCCTTTGGTCAGGACAAAAAAACTCTGATAGAGTCGTACATGGAGCTTTCACCAGAAAAAGCCCCAGCATTCTGGGCAGTATATGACGAGTTTGAAGTTGCTCGCAAAGAGATTAGCAAAGAAAGAATCCTGATCATCAATGATTACATCGAGAAGTTCACCCACATCGGAGATGCTGAAGCCGATGCGCTGGCCACTCGTTCATTGAAGAACGACGCGGCACTTAATAAGCTGTATTCCTCTTACTATTCCAAGTTCAAAAAAGCAACTTCCGCTATTGATGCAGCGAAGTTTTTACAAGTGGAATTCTACATTACCAACACCATCCGAAACGTAATCCAGCAGGAATTGCCGTTTGTCGGAGACATCTAAAATACCTCATTACCCATTATGATTAAATTTGTTAAGCGAATTAGCTTCGGGCTCCTTTTGGTTTCAGGTTTGATAGCCTGCTCTCCGGAAGGAGCCACTTTCGTTGAAGAACAGGATGTGGTTTACACAAACTACAATCCAGCTTTTGACTTCAAATCCCAGAGCACCTACTCGCTACCCGACGAGGTCATCAGCATATCCAACGGAGGTATCGCAGGTGATTCCGAAGTGCCAGAGTTTCTGCCTCCACAATTTGCCAACCCTATCCTGGCAACCCTTCGAAGCAACATGAATGCGCTGGGATATCGGGAAGTGGATGAATCAGCCAGTCCGGATATAGTGCTTTTGCCATCGGCACTCCAGACTACGGAAGTATACTATTACTATGACTGGTGGTATTGGAACTGGTACTATCCGGGAGGCGGCGGAGGCTGGTACTATCCAGGCTACTACCCTCCTACCGTGACTGCCGTACGATCAGGAAGTGTATTTGTGCAGATGACCAATCCCAAGGATGTCAGTGGGTCAAATGAAGTAGCTGTCAACTGGATAGCTATCGTCAACGGACTTCTTGAGGGTGAAGGCAACGGCGCAGATCGTATAGACAGGACACTCGATCAGGCATTTACACAATCCCCCTACCTTCAGAAATAATCATGAAAAAATATCTGATTTTATTTTGCTTGCTAGTAGGACTCGGACTTACTGCCAATGCGCAGCGCTCACTCTACAGCTTTAACTATGTAGTGACGGCTCCAACTGGCAACACCGCTGATTTTATTGACGTTGTTTCGGGTAGAGGATTTGCCTTTGAGTATCAAAAATTCATCAGCGATCATATTGCCATCGGTGGAGAAGTAGGACACTCCACGATCTTCAAGCGAACCGAAAATGAACTGTATACCCGTGAGACAGCAACACTCTCTGGGATCCAGTATCGGTACCAGTATTCTTATCCGATCATGGCTACAGGTGCGTACTACCATTCCTTCACCGACCTGATTCGTCCCTACGTCTCTTTGGGAATAGGCACCATTGCCAACAAACGAACGATAGAAATGGGCATGTATCGCTCTGAAGATACACACTGGCAGTTTGGATTCAGACCCGAGATTGGGACGCTGATTCAGCCAAGCGACAATGTTGCCTTCCGGATCGGAGCGAAATACTATGGCACACTCGAAGGAGGCGGACTTGAAGGACAGTCGAACCTTAGTTTCAATATCGGACTCGTTATTTTGAATAATTAAGGTGCGGTCCCTTTCTTACTTGCCTGACAGCACAAACAACTTGTAAAAAACCCAAATACCTGTGAAAAAGAAACTGCTTATTCTGATTCTGGCCTTGGGGACCTTCTACTCTTGCGCACCTACCCGGGTGGTAGTAGAAAAGAACAAATACGAGGACTTTAAATTGAGCAACTATTCGAGTTTTGATTTCGCACAGATTGACCTCCCTTCTGACAGTCTCGTGCCCTATCAGGAAATTGTCGATCAGCTCAAAGCTTCCATTACCACAGCAATGGAAGCCAGGGGCCTGAGGCACAATGTAAGTGACCCTGCTATTAAGATTAATATAGGAGTAGTAGTGGAAGACAAAGTGCAGACGCGGGAGACGAATGTCACTTCTGATCCGTTTACGTATGCCGGACAGCGAAGCTACTATTGGGAAGTCCGGGAAATACCCGTAAACACCTATCGTGAAGGAAGCCTAACCATACATTTCGTCAACAACGCCGGAAACGTATTGGTTTGGGCCGGAACTATTTCGGAAGTTGTCCCCAAAAAACCGGTACAAACACCTACCGCAATTCAAGATGCGGTTGATCAAATTTTTGAATACCTTGATATCAACAACAAATAAACTATCCTTATGAAAAAACTATCTTTTCTCGCCAGCTTGGCTCTCGTGTTTGCTCTGGCGTCTTGTTCTCCAAGCACCAAAATCATTGGCTCTTGGGCGAGCCCGGAAAAACCTGCCAAGCCCTACGAAAACCTGCTAGTCACTGCACTCAGCAGCAACTTGGTCAACCGACAAGCATTCGAAGAAGAAATGACTGCTACGCTCAATGAAGATGGAATAAAAGCTGCCAGCAGCCTAACCATCATTCCACTTGGCACCGCTGCGGACAAAGAAGGGGGAATGGCCAAAGCCGTTAAAATGGTTCAGGATGCAGGCTACGACGGAATTCTTACTGTCGCACTTTTGGATCAAACTTCCGAAACTCGCTACGTACAGGGCACGTCCAACTATGCTCCGATGGGATATGGTGGATACTACGGTAGATTTGGCGGATACTATGGTTACTACGGTGCTATGACCTATGATCCGGGCTACTACACGACGGATAAGCTCTACTACATCGAGGTCAACATGTACGACGCAAAAACCGAAGGCCTGGTCTGGTCTTCACAGTCAGAGACCACCAACCCAAGTAATCTTGAGGCTTTTTCGCACACCTTTGCCGGGGTAGTCGTAGATCAGATGATCAAAGACGGTGTCATCGCATTGCCTGTGAAACCATCCAAGAAGTAAGCAGATTCGACGATTCAAAAAAGGCTAGCGGGGAAACCTGCTAGCCTTTTTGTTTTTTAGTAGAATAGCTCGAATAATGCAATTTCGTATACTCTTATAGCCAAACTTAACGTGAATAAACAGCATGTCGACAAAAATTCAATTTGCATCCGATCTACACTTAGAGTTTCCACAAAACAAGGAATTTTTAAAAAAGCATCCTTTGATACCAGTGGCTGAAGTATTGGTTTTGTCCGGGGATGTTGTCCCTTTTGCCGAAATGGAAAAATACGTGGATTTCTTTAGCTATTTGTCAGAACATTTTGAAACTACCTATTGGCTACCAGGCAACCATGAGTATTACCATTTTGATATTGCTGAAAAAAGCGGCAGGCTTAATGAGAGGATCCGAAGCAATATTTTTCTGATTAATAATGCTTCGGTAGTTCATAGTAACGCCAAACTGATTTTTTCTACCCTATGGAGCAAAATCAGTGCTGGATGTCAGTGGCAGATTGAAAGACAGCTGAACGATTTTCATCTAATCAAACACAAAGGCGTTCGATTTTCAGGTGAGCAATACAATTTGTTGCATGAGCAAAGTTTAGCCTTTATTCAAGACGAATTAAAAACGGTGAATGAGCAAAAAGTAGCCGTTTTCACCCACCACTGCCCTACTTTTTTGAACTACCCTTCCCAATACAAAGGCAATATACTAAGTGAAGCCTTTGCAGTCGAGTTGTTCGACTTTATTGAATCTTCAAATATAGACTACTGGGTGTATGGACATCATCACAACAATACAGATGAGTTTTCCATCGGCCACACAAAACTGATTACCAATCAGTTGGGCTATGTGCAACTGAATGAGCATCAACTATTTCAAACCGATAGATGTATCCTGATATAAACCTCAGGAGGAAAGAAAGCTAAAGTACTTCGATCAATAAATACTAAGTCTTCCTTATTCTGATTATAGTATGCATAAAATCTCCAAGGTATCCCCTGAAGATTTTAAATTTTAGGACGCTTTTGAGCAACTCGCAAATTTAAAGAAACCTAGGCCGCATTTCGCGTCGCATTGATAATTCCAAACATGGTTCTTAGAATCAACCGGTCTAGAATCTCTGTAGCGGCTCCATTTTCTAGACCAATCTGAATCGCATATTGCTGAATGGTGATCAGCGGCAACACGATACGCTCCCGAATTTCAATGGATGATTTGGAAACGGGATTGTCTTCCAGCAACTCCTCCATTTCGGCAACTTCTTTTAGCTTCTCTACCGAACACTCGAATTCTTTGAAGAGCATTTGCCAAAACTCGCTATACTCCGGATTGTCCTTTAGATAGGCCGTCGCAGGATAGTAGCACTTGTTTAACGACTGCATCGAGTTGCTCAGCAGGGTTCTGAAAAAGAGGCTATCCTGATAAAGCTTTTTCAAGTCGCCCATTTTTCCTTCTTTTTCCAAAGCAGAAATCGCCGAGCCGACTCCATAAAATCCCGGAATATTCTGCTTCATCTGCGCCCATGAACCCACGAAAGGAATGGCCCGCAAGTCTTCAAATTTCAATCCAGCTCCACCTCCACGTTTCATAGGGCGAGAACCTATGTTGGTCATTCCAAAAAACTTCAACGGAGCCACATGCTCCAAATAAGGAACAAATTTCGGATGGCTCTTCAAGTTCTTGTAAGCATCGTATCCTGAATCTGCAAGTTGCTCTATCAATTCTCTTTGAGCCTCATTGAGATTTTTCTCGGCGTCAGGATAAAGATGATTTTCGAGACCAGCGCTTAGCAGCTGCTCAAAGTTGTAAGTACAAGACACCTGCTTTCCATAATTAGAGGAGATCGTCTGGCCTTGGATCGTCACCTGAATCTCAGAGTTCTCCACCTTTTCGCCCAAAGAGGCATAGAAATTATGCAGGTTCCCTCCCCCTCTTGCGACAGGCCCACCTCGCCCGTCAAAGAAAACGACCTCTACGCCATTCTCTCTGGAGACGCGGGTGAGTTCCTCTTTGGCCACCAAGATCGACCAGTTTGCCTTTAGGTAACCGCCGTCTTTAGTGCCGTCTGAAAAGCCCAGCATGATGCTTTGCTTCTTGCCACGACTTTTTAGGTGCGTACCGTATTCTGGCATTTGATATAGGCGAGTCATGATCTCGGGCGCCATCTTGAGGTCGTCGATTGTTTCGAAAAGCGGAACAATATCCAAAGGAAGGTTTCCTGCTTTCACACCCAAGGTCAACTTAGCCATCTGATATACCTCCAATATGTGGAGGACTGATTGGCAGTTGGAGATGATGTATCGGTGGAGACCATCTTCCCCATTATTTTTCTGCACGTATTTCACCGTCCCCATGGAGCGGAGCATTTCTTGATGAAAAGGCTCCTCGAAGTGCTCCACTGAAGGAAGTGCTTTGGTTTTCATTACCTTATCAATCAACTCCTCCTCTGTCCCTACATACTCTTTGCCCTGAATGCTAAAGACCTCTTCCCACAAACCGTCATGCTTTCGGCTGTCTTGACGCAAATCCATGTGGGCAAAATGGAACCCAAATATCCTAACCTTGAGTATAAATCGGTCCAACAAATCGAGAAACAGCCCATCATGGTACTTGACCAAGGCTTCCCGGGCTTCCAGTAAAATGGCCAACAGGTCTTCTTTAGAGGCGTATACCTCTTTCTTTTCAAATAGAGAATAGTAAATTCCCCGCTCGGCCTTCACTATATGCTCCTCTACATGCTTGAAAGTCAGTCGTTTTTTTAGCGCACGAAGATCTCGGTAATAGCATCGCATGAGCCATGTTTTCAAGCGACTGGCTACCTGAATGGTGGTCTCGTGGGTGACAAAAGGATTACCGTCACGGTCTCCGCCCGGCCAAAATCCGACTTTGAGAATCGCTGGATTTTCCCAGGTATGAAGTGGTTGACCGAGACCATTGAGGAGACGGATAATGATATCGGGAATGCTATGGTAAAACACATTTTCCAGATACCAGATCAAGCTAACTGCTTCGTTAAAAGGAGTTGGTTGTTCTCGGTTAATAAACCCGGTCTTGCCGAGCTGCTGGAGTAGCAAGTTGATGTTTTCGAGATCGTCGGTCCGTATGGCATTTTCCAAATCTGTGATGATCCCTAGTACATTGCCCGGATAGAATTGTGTTGGGTGAGCGGTCAGCGTGAGGCGGACGGAAAATGTCTTCAACTTCTCGATAAGCGCCTCCTTTTTACGGTCTGTTTCCACACGGTTGATCAGCGCTTTGACGGAGCCTTTCCCCGAGATGTCGTTGATTTTCTCATACGCAGCATCCTCGATCGAGTCAAACAGTACTACCTGCCGCTCGACATACTGGATCATTTCGAAGAGAAAGTCAAATCGCTTCTTTTCGTCTTCTCCTGGCATCATTTCCTCAAAAAAACCGTCGATTATCTCACGCGGAGATTTTCCAGAGGCGTATCCCCGCTCACAGGCTTTGCCCAAAAAGGGCAATAACGTCCCTGTGACGTAGATATCATCAAACGGCAGGTCTAAGAAAAGGCTGTTGTAAATGGTAAATCGCTTGGCGACTTGAGTGTCATAAACTTGAAACATTCAGGGTCAGATTTAGTAGGATAGGCAAATTAGTAAATTTTCTATTTTATGGAATAAAAATTAAATATTCTATAAACAATTGTCTTTCTTTTTTTGATTTTGACAGATTTCATTCCGGTTTTTGATGAAAAAGGAAAAGAAAATCCGATTCCGCTAACTGTTGGCAATGGTGAGGCCTTCGTGAAAAATCTCTACATACTCCACAGCAACTTCATTGCTATTAGACACGAGATCAGCAACAATGATTTTGGTCGGACTGGCGTTAGCAAGCGTCCAAGTCATGGTCGATGCGCCTGATTCGTCGAGCAGCTTGACAACTACAGTTTGCCGATCAATGGTGTTCATCTTGATTCTATTGTACCAATCCCGGAATACATCGTCATTCACAAAAACCCCCTTCTTCATCGTCACATGGTTACTTTTGACTATTCCCGGCATTTTCACCGCCGAAAAAACTGGACTGTTACCATGTCGGTATTCAGGCGTTTGTCCCTCGATCTCCAATCCACTTATCTCTTGAAAAGGAATATTTTTCATGGTACCCCAGTCCACCGAGAAATAAAACTTAGGTAATGGCCAATTGCCGTCTTGTGCTTCACCTGCCATAATTTCCAGATTTTTTAATAGTTGTCGCTATGCTATTCAAAATACACCTTTTTAAGGTTTTTGCATTTGTTGCTCGAAGGTGATCACGATAAATTCAGCAGGTCTTGAGATCGCGAGTTTCACTGACATCAACATCTTGCCCTCAAGGATATCCACCGAAGTCATCGTGGTGCCGAGTCCGACCTGCACGTCAAATGCATCGGCTGGAGACGATCCTGCAAGCGCTCCCTGCTTCCATTTGTTCATCAAAAAATTTGAAACCAAGCTCTTCACAGTCGACCAGGTGTTTGCATCATTGGGTTCGAAAACATAGGCTTTGAGTGCCAAGTTGATGGATTGCTCCAGCATGATCATGGTTCGGCGTACGTTGATATATCTCCAGTCCAGACTGTTACCATCCAGGGTACTTGCTCCCCAAACCAGTGTTCCTACACCAGGGAAAGTTCGAATGGAGTTGATTGATTTACCCGAACGTGTATCCACGTTAAAATCTTCCTGCTGATTATGAGTGATGTTGATCGCTGGCTTTATGACCGAGCTCAACCCGACGTTGGACGGAGCTTTCCAGACACCGCGGCTGTTGTCCACCATTGAATAGATACCAGCCATCGCAGCTGATGCCGGAAGCAAGTTCATTACCGATCGGATTTCGTCCATCAAAACAACATAGGTTGGACTTATTGCCGAGAGTCTCAAGTGGAAGTCGCTTTCAGATTTTTCGATATAATCGGCCGACAGCACATCTGCGGCTTTGTCAGAAAGTTCCGGTCGATCAGACTTCAGCTTGGTCTTAAATTCTTCCAGAGACTTTGGGAATTCCTGTACCAAAACAACTGCCTGTGTCTCGGGAAGGATTGCTTCCAAGGAAACCGACTCGTCTAGATTCTTGAAAGTGACTTCCTCTTTTTTAACTAAATTGGTTTCCAGCCAAGGATAATAGGCGGCCGCATAGCTCAAATATTCCGTCCCGATTTTCTCCCGAAAGACATTGATACTATCCCCGGTGCCACTATCCGTACTGTCAAACCCATCACAGATATCTATAATCGCCACCCGATTTTTCATCTTGGCGCATTGCTCGATAACTTTGCGGTACACGTCATAGCCATCTACTCCTAAAGCGACGGCATCTGGAACCACAATCATCGTAGGTTCTTTCTCTAGAAGTAGACTTTGCAAGCCCCCCACATTCCCGCTTCCGAGAAGGTCCTTTTTGTTGATGTCAAGAAAGTCTTTGTCGGCGTAAGTTCCCACCGAAACAATGTAACAGAGCCCTCCACCATTTGCATAAAACAGCCGAATGCTGTGATACAAAAATGCTCTGCTGTTGTTCTTGCGTCGGATCGTCATTTTCCTCCCACCCAGTGCAACCAGGTTGATGTCTCCTTTGCCGGCATCTTTCAGGATAAATTTGGGAGAAAAAGCCCCCCCAAAAAGCTTTTCATAATCAGCTAAGGACGTGATCCGTGTTGGTCTATTGACCAAGGACTCCCCATTCATTGAAGCCTGCTCGGTATAGCCTACAAAGGCTGGAATTGCGGTGGCTACTTCAGCTATGGAATTCGGCAAAGTATTTTTTTCTTCGATGTAAACTCCAGGCGTCTTGAGGTTTTTTGCCATATCTGTAAGTTAGTCAGCGGATGAAAAAGATCAAATAGAAATCCAACTGGATATCTCCAACATGTAGTCCTGCCAATAGGCCGGAACTTCCGCCGAACGAAAAAAAAGCGGGCATGATTCTTTGACTTGTAAAGTTCCCCGATGGAAAACTCTCATTTCAGTTGATCTAGGTCATTTATACTGAATCAGCTTCGCGCTTAAGCATATTTGTTTGGTGTGGATAGCTATTTTCTGCTAGAAATTTCATTCCTCTAGAATCAAAATTCAAAAACTTCATTTACTTTGCATCTCAAAGTACTTTTAGATATGAGAAAACCGGAACAAGAATTAGCCGAAATCAAATCCATGATGGAACGGAGTACGCGCTTCCTATCGCTCAGCGGACTTGCCGGAGTTTTGGCGGGAATATTTGCAATGCTCGCCGCTGCATTTGCCTATTATTGGATTTACTTTCCCGGAGTACCTTATGGCCTACATTCCGCTGCGATTGAGGATTTAAACGCCCTTTACAACCTGCTGATACTCGCGTTTCTCACCTTGATCATGTCGGTGGGAACTACCCTGATTTTAAGTCAGAGGAAAAGCAAACGAAAGGCTCAAACCCTCTGGACTCCTGCAAGCAGACGATTTGTAGAGGCGCTTTTTCTACCGGTGCTGGTCGGAGGTATTTTCTGTCTGGCGATCATGATCAAAGGCCATGTGCTGTATATTGCCCCGGTCACCTTGATTTTCTACGGATTGGGATTGATCAATGCAGCACATTTCACACTCGGTGACATCAAATACCTGGGATTTTGCCAGCTCGGCTTGGGGATTATTGCAGCCTTTTTTCCGGAATTCGGACTGCTTATCTGGACCTTGGGATTTGGCGTAATGCATATCGTCTACGGTACTTTGATGCACCTCAAATACGATCGATAAGGTGAAAGGTACTTACGACAAAGCTTTTGAAAATGTAGTCCGGCTGCGAGTCATGTCCATCCTGATGGTCAATGAGCAGTTTGATTTCAATTCGTTCAAAGAGCTTCTGGAGGTGACCGACGGCAACTTAGCCTCTCACCTTCGGAATCTTGAAAACGCAGGGTACCTCTTGGTCTCCAAGTCTTTTGTAGGGAGGAAACCGATGACTAATTATTCGGCAACCATCGAGGGCAAAAAGGCCTTTGAAGCGCACTTGGCTTTCCTTGAAATTCTGATCAACGAAAACAAAACCTAAAAAAATTTAAAAACTCACTTTGAAAAACAAAGTACTTTAACTCAATCCTAAGGCATATGAAAACTCAAATCAGCACTCTCCTCGGAGCCGAACCCGCCAGACTTCTTAAAGCAGCATTTCTTGGATCTCTCTTGCCCCTAGGCTGGTTGTTGTTCCTTATCCTTTCTGATTTAAAATCTTTCGAATCTTGGATGTTTATTCCCCTTGTGATCATCCCAAGCGGTGGTGCAGCTGGAGGAGTTTTGTTTTGTGTGGTGGGATTTGAATGGCTTTCCAAAGGAAATAAAAAAATTGGTCCAATCATTTTAAGCACGATAGCCTATTTCATTGTCCTCTGGATGAGTGCGGTGATTGCTTTCAATTTTACTGGACACTGGGATTAAAGTAAGAATCAGAGTCAAATAAGTCTAAGAATCAGAATTCCTCTTTCTATGGAGCAGTCCGAGTCACTATCTGAACAAACCAACCCATTGGAATCCTACTATTTCCAAATCAAGGAAAACAAATGGTACTGGATTTTCTCGATCTTTTGTCGGGTCACTTTGGCCTATGCCTTTATCGTGGCAGGCATGGTGAAAATCGTCGGTGAACGCTTTGCCAGTGGCCTATCCCCACTTCACCCGATGGGTGCCTATCTGGAAGCGCTGCATCACACCGGATACTATTACACCTTCATCGGAGTAGCACAAGTCTTGGCTGCTATACTCCTGCTCTTCCCCCGGACTGTTCTCCTGGGAGCCTTGCTTTACCTTCCGATTATTGTCAATATCTGGATCCTTTCTTATGCGGTTCGTTTTGACGGGTCTTATTTCACAAGTCCACTGATGGTTTTGGCCAATCTGTATCTTCTAGCCTGGAATTATGACCAACTTCGGTACATCTTGCCATTCAACAGGCACTCCAAAGAAGCCACATACAAGAAGAAGGGGAAATTCAGTAACAAGGTCCCGGTTATGTTTTTCTCAGGGGTGATCGCAGTGGTAATTTTAGTCGCATGGCAAGGCTCCTCAGGGATCTTGGTTATGCCTCGAAACTCTCTGAAAGATTGCAAATCTCAGTTTGTAAATACCCCGGATGAGCTTGCCGGTTTCGCGTTTTGCGAATGTGTTCACACCAATGGAAATCCCCTGGATGACTGTCTGGAAGCATTTGAAAAATGAAAATCTCTTAGAAAATCCGCCAAAAAAAGACCCTCTTAACAACCTACCCATGAACACCGAAATACAAAAACACCTCAAGGATCCGAGCTATCTCGAAAAGTTATACCGGTCCAACAAATCTGGGTTTAAAAAAGCCTTTTGCGAAATCTATCCCCAGATCAAAGGCTCAGAAATTGCCGAATTCTGGCACGAGCGCCTCACTTATGAATCAGACCAAATCACTTGGGGAAGCCGTCTGGAATGGAGGTTTGTCCTCATTGCATCCCTCATCGCGGGTGTTTTGGCCAAATTCCCAGTAATTTTCAGCATTGATGAGGACTATTTCTATACTAGAAATATGGCCTTTTTGGTCTTCCCATTTGTCACTGCTTATTTTGTCTGGAAAAACAAAATCTCCCAAAAAACTGTGGGAATCCTAGCTGCCATCCTGGCGCTTGCAGTGCTTTATGTCAATCTCCTTCCCGACAACAGCTCAAGTGATACGTTGATTTTGGTCTCCATCCACCTCCCACTGATGCTTTGGGCCATCCTTGGGGTATCTTTTGTCGGAGGCAAACTAAGTGATCTCCCCAATCGCCTTGAATTCCTACGATTCAATGGTGATACGGTAATCATGGGAGCCATCCTTTTACTTTCAGGACTCCTGATGTCTGGACTTACAGTTGGTCTGTTTGGATTGATTGGAATCAATATCGAGCGATTTTACTTTGACTACATTGCGATTTTTGGGCTGGCAGCTGCTCCTTTGGTGGCCACTCACCTGACACAAACGAACCCTCAACTCGTCAATAAGGTCCCTCCAATTGTTGCCAAAATTTTCAGCCCCTTGATTTTGATAATGCTCGTGATCTATTTGGGGGCAATTATTTATTCCGGAAAAGATCCCTACAACGACCGGGAGTTTCTCCTATTGTTCAACATGCTGCTGATCGGAGTGATGGGCTTGATCTTCTTTTCAGTGGCTGAAACCTCAAAAGACGAGAAAAACACAGTAGGCATTTGGGTTATTTTCCTGCTTTCGATCGCCACAGTCTTGGTCAATGGAATCGCACTATCTGCCATTACCTATCGGATTTCAGAATGGGGAATCACACCAAATCGAATGGCTGTTTTGGGAAGCAATGTGTTGATGCTTTTTCACCTGCTGATGGTCACTTGGAATCTTTACCGATCCGCCCTCAAAAAAGCTCCTTTGGAAGGGGTAGGAAATACGATTGTGCTATACATCCCAATTTATTTTGCCTGGACTTTGGTGGTGGTTTTCTTATTTCCCCTATTGTTTGGATTTAAATAAAATTCCGACTCTCCATATCAGATAGATGCGAACCAAAAAAAATCCTTCCCCACCGGGGAAGGACTTAACCAATTAAACTACCCATTAACTAATCTATACTTATTTCTCTATCGGCGCGGAGATCACTCCCAGATACCTTCCCATCCAATAAGGAAGCAAGTAAGTATCACCTGCACTCAGTTCCGCCCTGCGGTCGCCGGCATCCAGATTGAACAGGCTGCGGTTGTGCTTCAACTCGGGACGCTCATCGGGAGGAAGAACTTCTGCTGTCGTCTGCCCCCAAAAGCCCGGCTGAATCAGCTCAATATCCTTGCGGTGGCTGTTCTCGGTTTTGAATTCAATCATATCCAGCGGAAATTCCTTCAGGTGCCAAACGGATTCCTCCAGGTCAAAATCCTGGGCACCGGTCATCGCATAGGTAAAGTTCCACAACGAATTCTTCTCCGGCCGCTCAAACTCCCAGTGATCCTTGATCGCTTCCTGGTAAACTCCCTTCAGCGAATCGTTCAGCGCATAGGGATACAGTCCCCAATAAGCCAGGAAATACATCTCGTCGTCGCTGTGGTTCCACTCCTGCGACAGCATCTTCGTCCATTCGTCTGCATCAGCAGGTGCGGGGCCGATTTCGCTGAATGGACGAGCCAGGTTTTCGAGATACCCGTGATTTTTCATCAGATCCAAGGCCTTTTCCTTATATATTTCCTTACCGGTAAACTTGTAAGCTGCCTGCAAAAAGGCAATCAAATTGGAGGAATAAACCTTTCTGTCACCGATCATCGTCGGAAACCGGTTAATGAACTCGGGATTCCAGCGACCCCAAAGTGAGGGCTTGCCATCCACATCCACCAAGGTGTAGTTGTTGGTCACCAGGTAGCCGACCATATCATCGAGAAGCTTTACCGCGCGCTGCTTCAAATCCGGATCGTCCATGTATTCGGCCATCAAGACCAAGGCAAAAAACTGCCCCGCGGTCTGATCGCTGCTGGCAGACGCTCGCCAATCCCACTCCGGATCTTCGGAATGATTCCAGCTAGTATTGTTGTTATATCCCTCATACCAGTAGTTTTCAACGTAGTCTCGGTATTCTTTTCTGAATTCGTGGTAGCCGCTCCGCTCGTAGGTTCTACCAAAAAGCCCTTGAATGCGCGTGATATGATGAAGTCTTTCCATCGCTTCAAAGGACTCGATGCAGTTTTGCTTTGCGTCTTCTGACTTGGTGACGAGGTACCTGAAAAGCTGACTGCCCATGTACATTCCTGTCCACAGGTTATCGCTGTCAGCGATGCCATTTTGCGCGCTGGCAAGGTTATGATCCGTAAGGCGAGTCACGTTGCTATTGATTCCATAGCGGATATGGCGCTGTCTGACTTGCTTTTCAAAAACCATTGCTTTGTCTTCCAATGTCATCTTTTCGAAGACAATTTGTCCCAAACCTTTGTCAGTGAGGATCAAAACCGAGTGCTCTGGGCCTTCAGCGATGTGCACAACCGCATTTCCCGGAAGCCATCGTTCGCCATGATAGTAGTTAAACTTCCCGTCGTCTTTGAGCATAAAAGCTCCCTTGGTCGAGCCAAACCAGAGCTTCCCGTCGATCTCTTCAACCGTCGTAATTTCCGTCCAAGGCAATTTCGCATTCAGCGGCTGTGTGATTTTTCCGCTCGAATCAATCATCAAAAAGCCTTCTGAAGTTCCTATTGCGATTTTTCCTGAAGCCAGTAGATCGAAGGCTGTAAGTCCTGTTCCTGCGAAAACCTGCTTTTTCTCCCCTCCTTCTTCCTTGATCTGCGAAAGCGAAGTTGCGGTTAACACATAAAACTGAGCGCCTTTCTCGTCGTACTTGCTGTCCAAAATCGCTGATTCAACTTGACCGTTAAAAACCGACTTCGAATCTTGAATCAAGGAATAACGGCCTCCGGTACTGACCAAAAAGGAAAATTCCTTGCCTGACGCAATTCCATCCGCTTGTGCGATTTGGTGTCGGGAGAAAAGCTTTCCCGCCCAGGCATTGCTGAAGACAGCCTCCTCATCCAAATAGACAAACTGATTTTGGTACAAAACCATATCCGCTACCGCCTTGTCTGCCATTGGTTGGTATCTGCTGTCTTGATGAAGCTTTCCCGGATACTGGAAATGCCCATTGTCTGGATTCACCAAACCCGTAGAAGTCAGAACTTGGATGACCCCATTTCGGTCAGAATAGACTTTCTTAAACTCAAGATTCTCGTCCCCGGAATAATACTTCACAGCATAATCCTGCAAGTAGGCAGAGTCCTGATAGACCGGTTGGCTTACTTGATCCTGTTGTCCTTTTTCTTGACAGGAATAAGACAGAACCGCTGCAAATGGAAGGAGATACGCTATTTTTTTCATTATAATTTTCACGGGTTGCGCAGGCATTTTCAGAGCCTTTTGTACTAAAATGGGTTTTAAGAAAGGCCGAGATCTATCGCTTAATGAGCCAGACGTCCGAAATCCTCGAATAATTTCTCCAGCGCAGATGTGACTCTTCAGGTCGGTCAAAGCTCACAGAGATCTTGCCGTCCCCAACCAAGTCCCTTGGCACAATGAATTCTTTAAATCCTCCCAGTTCCTTGTCATACACCAATGGCTCCAAACGTCGCCCGTCGATTCGAATCAACGCATCGCCATATCCAGTCACGCGGATCAGGTAGCGGGCGGTAGGATCGAGATCTTCATATTTTAGTTCGGGATTATTTTGATAGACTTGGGAGGACAGTCTCCAGCGACTGTACCCGCTGTCCCACCAGCCAAAATCTACCGCATCATATACTGTCGTTGTCACATGCGGACTGTTGGCGATATTCGAAACATCGTCGTAGAAGCCCCCTTTTCCAGGGTTTTCCCAGTTGGCGATGAGATTGAGATGGGCAATCTTTTTCTCCTCCGAACCCATGCTTCGTACAGAGTCAAATTGATCAGCCAGCCACCAACGGTTGTTGAGCGGATAGTCCACAAAGTCAAGTATACAGCCTCGTTGGGAGTTGCTGGCCTGATATTTTTCCACGCTGGTTTGCAGCCCGATGGTTTCGAAGAGCGCCTGCGCATAGTCTACGATCTTCTTTTTTGAGTCCTGTTGGATCGGCTGAGTATCTGCCTGATTGACTAAGGCCAAAGCTTGAGTCATGGCCGCTTCCGTCCCCATTTCCTCAGCATTCAGCATCACCAGATTCGCTTGTCTTTCGAGCGCAGTTTCGTTGATTTTGCGATGACGAACATAGGAATCATAATAGGCTCGAATCACCAACATCTGCCATCTCCAATTGCCGGAAAGCTGGGGATTGGCCGCTTCCAAACTTTTCCAATAAGCCAAAGTCGGCTCAATTCCGCCATTGTCGATGATCGATCCGGCCCAGTTACGCTCCAATCCAAGAATGCCCTCGGCGGCCTTTTCTTCCAGTTTGGAATCGAAGAAAAAGTTGGAATATTCCCTCAAAATATCCCGAACAGGTTTGTTCGGATTCCAACCTCTTTGGCTCCAGATGATCTTGTTCACATCGTCATGGCAACCGTCGGAATAAGACACAAAACCGTCGGTGAAGGGCGCGTATTTATTATGCACGTTGGCATAAAATACCGGCATCGGGTTGATCCCCTCCCGACCGATTGTCAGCGCAAAAGCCTGATCGAAATTTGGAACCGGATAATCGCTGCGCACATTGTGCGTCACGTCGGGATAATTTCTGTGCTTGTATTGCTTGGGAAGGCGGAAACGAGTCTCTGAAATCGGCGGACTGCTCGGGCCAGATACGACACCACGCAACCAAGTCGGCTTGTTTTCTTCCAAATACTGGTAGAAGTAATCGACTTGCTCTTGGCTGAAACCTTGCAAAGAAATCCAGATTCCGGCATTCGGATGATACTTGATCAGTCGGGTATGAAGCTCTTTCAGGAAAGGCAAAACCTCGCTCGGATGATTGTGACCAGGATCTCCTCCCGGAAAAAAGATATTATCTAACCGTGGTACTTTCTTGTAGTTCGCCTCGTGAAGATCGAGTTCTTTGGCCCGGATTTCCAGATCGGAAAGGTCGACCGTGGCCGGAGTCCAAACCCAATATTCAAGGTCATATTTATCGCAAAGCTCGCTCATCCTCACATTCATCTCCTCCCGGGAAATCTTGAAATGTGGACTCGCTCCGTCTTCGTCGGTTGGCGGGATATTTTCGATGGCATTGGTGCCAAAAAGCATCAATTCACGGATGTACTGCTCGTATTGATCCACAGACCATGCATCGTAGGAATTGGCCAGATTTCGATATCCGATCTGATGTCCGCGCAGGGAATATTGCGGTGCAGAAGCTACATCGAGTTGATCGTCGATGATAAATTCTCCTTTTGCAAACGACGCAGTTCGCAACAATTCCCCTATGCCAAACAGTACCGCGCGGGAATCAGCCCCGATGATCCACAGCACATTCTCTGTCCAAACCACTCTAAATCCCTCAGCCTGAAATTCCGGTGAATCTTTACCGGTGGATTTTGGGGGAGTTTTCCCGTCCAAACTCGCCGTAGAAGAAAGCGTCAACGCAATGGTAAACTTCCCGGCTTCTTTCCAGTTTTGGATAGGGCTGACATTGATCTTGCTACGCTTGCCGATTTCATCCTGCAAAACTTCCAAAGCAGCCGCGCTAACCTGAGGTTTGATGTCCTCCGAGATCAGTACGGTTAACTTATTGAGATTGACTGGCGTAGCCAAAGCCGCAGTGATAGAAATAAAAAGACAGAAAAAAAGAAGCGTGATTTTTAATCGCATGGGAAAACTGAGATTCGGATGAGCAGAACTCCGGCTGGGGATTCCCGGATTTCTCAAAGACAATACTTTACATTCCTGATTTTGGGCTATCGCATAGCCTATTTTTATCCCGACCCAGTATTTCATTTATGAAAAGTCTGCTCAAAGCCCTGTTGCTCTCCTTCATCTTTTTTAACCTCGCCCAAAACCCAATAAGAGCGGAAAAGCCGACATTACCGGGATATTCTCAAGTGCATATAATCCTAGGCGATGAAGCCGGACGCGTAGAAAAACTCGTAGCAGGTTTGCTCAAGGAGCGGATTTTGGAAAAATCGAAGCTTAAAATTTCGATCTCCAAAGAGTCAGCCACTGACAATGCAGGAGGATTGGTCATCTATCTCGGAATACCGGAAAACCACGCATTGCTCCAGCAGCAATTTGAAAAACGCAGGATTCAAGCGTTGACTGCGTTGGCTCCTGGAATTGAAGGATTTTTGCTTCAGCAGGTCGATCTAAACTTGGTTTTGGCGGCAGGCATCGATGATAGAGGATGTCTCTATGCTGCGGGAGAACTTTTGCGACAGCTTACTTTCGGAGAAAATCAAATACAGCTTCCACAAAACCTAATCATCCGAACTGCTCCTGCATTTGGGATCCGAGGAACCCAGTTTGGGCAAAGTGGCGTCGCTAAAAGCCTGGCGAAGGTCAGAGACTGGACAGACGCCGAAACCCAAAGAGTCATCTTGGATTATGCCCTAGCTGGCGCAAACATCTTCAGCGTCGACAATGGGCCAATGTATGAGTTCATCAAATCCTACGGCCTGATGACTCAGGGCGGATTCGGTGCCAATACCGCCCCGGAGAACAAAAACCCGGAATGGCGCGCCTCTGAGTCTATAGGACGCGAAAACTATGTCTGCCCTTCGGTTCCGGCAGCAAGAGCTTTCATGCTCCAAAAGTTCGAGGAGTTTGCCAAAACTGCTCCGAGCTATGACCTGCTCAAGTTTCACGGTGGTGATGGCGGCGGCTGTGAATGTGATCTCTGCAAGCCTTACGGACTGACTTTTATTGAACTTGTGGCCGATATGGCAGCTATTTTTCATCGATACCATCCGGCGACCAAGGTCTATTTTACCAATCAGAAGTTTGACAATGCGGACGATGAAGCCATTTTTGCCTATCTCAACGAAAAACCTCGAGACTGGCTCTGGGCTTGGGGTTATGGCCCTGGTTCGGATGCGACAACATGGCAACCCGGTCACCGACAAACCCATCGCATGGATCTATTCCGCTATCCCGGTTTCGGGCCCTACGGACTGTATCCCCAGGAGATCCTCCGACAAATGCCAGCAAGGCACAAACTGGTTTATTTCAATGAAATCACCCACTGGAGATACGCCCAGCACGCTTATATCCAGATGTATCCCCGCGCAGACAAAAATGGCGATCTACCGCCGCATTGGGGACATGACATCTACGAGCGGAAGCCCGATCAGTACTTGACGCAGGTGTACAATCGCCTGACTTTCTTCGCTTGGCCAAGGCAATACCATCGCATCTTCAACGACCTGATGCGCTACGGCGTCGGCGACATCACGCATTCCTCCGGCAATCACGACCACTTCAACCAATGGATGTGGCAACGCCTGCTTTGGGCACCACGCACTTCGGTGGAAGACGTGGTGGACGAGTATGCCAGGGCTTGGTTTGGACCAGAAGCTGCTTCGCTGATGGCAAAGGCTATTTTTCAATTGGAAGAAAATCTGGAGGAAATCCCAGGAACTCCCCTGACGGAAAAAGGGGGCATTGACTCCTATTATAGGATGGTGACTGAAGCAGGAAAGCTCATGCCTGAAAACTGGAAGTCAAACAACTGGCTTTGGAGAATGTTCCTTCAAAAAGGTGCCCTCGACCGCTATACCCAATTGGCGGTGGGGCAGCAAATCCAAATTCAAACCGAGATTGAAAACTTGATCACAGCCAATCCTGAAAAAGACATTACTGATCAAATCCTCCTATCTGCGCTAGAAAAGCTAAAAACCTCAGCTGATGAAACTTCTGAGATGGTTTCACTCAAAGCTGAAGCGACACAACTCGGCGAAGAAAGCAACGCCTTGTTTGGCACTCGAAATGAAGGCCTCTTCAACCTGAACCATGACTTTATCGGTTTGGGCTGGCTGGAGCGCCAACTCAATCGGGCATTGGCAGCAAAAGAGGTCGAAAGAAACACACTCCTTGCAATGATCACCGACTACGATAATCCGGGAGAAGGAGGGCAATACGACAACCTCGGCACCGCCAATCCAGCTCCGAATGTCGTCTTTGGCTATCCCTACGATCATGGTCAGCCCTTCGTGCAGGAGATGCTTTCCGAAGGAAACCGCCCAAGTCAGCGGTCCATGCATTTCACTCAGGATGAAGCGCAAGGCGTAACGCTACACTACCAAGACCTAGACCCCAAAGCCACTTACAAAATACGGTTGACGCTCGTCCGACCGTGGTTTCAGGAAAGATATGCCATGCGAATGAACCAAAAATCTGAGACGATCTATGCCGACAACGAGGTCTTGGCTCAAGATATCGAGCTACCCCTGCAGATGAGTGATCAGTTCACCTTTGAGGTTCCTGTCAGATTGACAAAGGACGGTGAGTTAACGATACGTTTCCAGAAAGCTGCGGATGTAGCCACTGGAGATCGGGTGACGGTGGAGCAGTGGAGAAATTCCGGTGGATGGGGGACATTGGTTTCAGAGGTTTGGCTGATCAAGAACTGACGACTTTCAGACATTTCTGGCTACGTGAAGTTTATGTAAAATTACTGGAGCCATTCCCGCAAGTGCTGCGGATTCTATACTTTAGAACTCTATTCTCTTTTTCAAAACACCAATCCAAAATGTTACGATTTCTACTTTGCATTCTGGCTATGACTTTGTCTTTCAGCCCTTCTTTTTCCCAGGAAATGTTCCACTCAAATATCGTAATCGCACACCGGGGCGCTTGGAAAACCAATACTCTGCCTCAAAATTCCATCGCCTCTCTGGATCAAGCAATCGCGTTGAACTGCGTAGGTTCTGAATTTGACGTGTGGATGACGTTGGATGGCAAACTGGTGGTAAACCACGATGCGGATTTTCTCGAAATGCCCATCGAAACCTCCACTTTAAAGCAATTGAGAAAGAAAAAACTTCCCAACGGTGAGAAGATCCCGACAGTGAAAGAGTACCTGAAACATGGAATGAAACAAACCGGCACCAAGCTGATCCTGGAAATGAAGCCCTCCAAAAGCGGTGCCGAACGCAGTAAAGAACTGGCTGCGAAATCTGTGGCTTTGGTTAAAGAAATGAAGGCTGAAAAGTGGGTCGACTACATCACCTTCAGCTACGACGCCGGATTGAAGGTCATCGAGATCGACCCTACTGCGAATGTCGCCTACTTGACGGGAGAAAAATCCCCTGCCCAGCTCAAGGCTGATGGTTTTTTCGGTTTTGACTACAATATCAAAGTCCTCAAAGATAAACCACATTGGATCAAAGAAGCGCAAGAGCTCGGACTCACGGTCAACGCATGGACGGTCAATAATGTGGAAGATATGAAGTGGCTTTTGGAACAGAAAGTGGATTTTATCACGACAGATGAGCCGGAGAAGTTATTTGAGCTCGTCAAATCAAAGTAAGGCAAAAGACTCTAGCAGGCACCAAGGAATATATCAAATCCCGCCCCGGAAATACTCGGGACTCTGGCCTATTTAGCCGACCTTCTCTATTTTCTCATCAGAGAGACAATACATCAATAACCCACCTTTCATTGGAGAATTTTGGATATATTTCGAAATCCAAAATTTTAAACCTAATGAAATCGAGCATGACTAGTCAGCACACTAGAAATGACTATATACCACGCGAGATTCCATGTGACCATTAAAAACCAATTGTAAACACATGAAACGACCCATTACTTTATTGCTTGCTCTCACGCTTGGATTCATGGCTTTCAGCCCAAAGACCAACACCGGAGAGCCTGGTAGAACAACCGAAATTACTACAGCAAAACCAAAGCAATTTGGTGGATTGGCACTCTACACGGTGCGCGACGCCATGGGCAAAGACCCCAAAGGAACGCTGAAAGCAGTGGCTGACGCCGGATACGCTTATGTGGAAGCAGCTAACTATGCCGATGGCAAGTTTTACGGGATGACCCCAGCCGAATTCAAATCCTATCTCGGCACCCTCGGCCTCACCGCCAAAAGTGCGCACATGGGCATGGTGAACATGGAAAATGCGGATCAGTTGATCGCTGATGTGAAAGCTGCCGGAATCTCCTATTTCGTGATTCCTGTGCCGCCGATGGGCATGTTCACCTTTGACCAAGCCACCAAATCCATGGCAATGAAAGGTACTGCCGATGACCTCGTGAAGATCATGGATACCTTGGGCGAAAAATGCCACAAAGCAGGAATCAAATTGCTGTACCACAACCATGACTTTGAATTTAAGCCACTTGCTGATGGCACGGTGATCGAGGATGTTCTTTTGGAAAAGTGTAATCCAGAATACGTCAATTTCCAGATGGATCTTTTCTGGGTAACGAAGGCAGAAGTCGACCCCTTGACCTACTTCGAAAAGTATCCGGGCAGATTCAAAGCTTGGCACGTCAAAGACATGAGTACTGAGGGAGTATTTGCTCCTGTTGGTACTGGAACAATTGATTTCAAGCGGATTTTGGCTGAGAAAAAAAAATCTGGAATGGAGTTCTACCTCGTAGAGCAGGACAACACCTTTGGCTTGGATCCCTTGGAGGCTATCAAAATCAGTCATGATGGATTGAAAAAAATAGGCTTCAAGTAAGTCTTGGCACCTAACTCATTTCCATCCGAAAGAGGAGCTTGTTTGCTCCTCTTTTTTTTCGTGCCGCCACAAGGACGATAAATATTTTTAGAATTAGGCAGAGACAATCTCCGCAAACCAATAGTGTTTCTTTCCTTTTTTACCGTTCGTAAGAAGGATGTCATAGGAGTGCTGCACGATTTTTTCGACGACGATTGAAATGGGTGTTTTGAAGGTCGGACCGTCGTAGCAGAAGCTGTGAAACTCTCCATTTTCCCCACAAGGATCGACCGTTTCAGGCAGGCTTTCTAGAAAATCCCGATCAAAATCTTTCCCTACAAAATCTCTGGCAATCAGATCTGCATCAGCTGCACAAAGCTTGGTTTTGAATCCTGCTGTTATAAAAGCTTTTGCAGCGGCGTCGGTTGGCATTTTCCAAAGTGGAAATACCGCAGAAAACCCTCTGCTGGCAAGATTATCCTCTCTATACTTTCGCAGATCCTCCAGGAAAATATCTCCATATCCCAAGTGCTTGATCCCCTCCAATTCCAATTGATCCAAATAGGAATTGATAGCCGTTTCGTAGGCCCGGTTGTCGCCGCTGGATGGATAGTAAATCTTGTCTAACCGCAACCCCAGCGACTCGGCCTGCCTTTCGATGAGCGCTTCGGAGATCCCATGCATTCCAACACGTCTTGTGGATTCCCCAAAAGTGGTGTGTAGGCTTTTTACTTCGAACCGGGGATCTTGCTGGAGGTGGTGAAGCGCAAACGCACTGTCTTTGCCGCCTGACCAACTCATTGAAACGGGTATTTTTTGCTCAATATTCATCGGGAGAAAATAAAAATCACCTAAAAACTACGCGCGTGAAAGCCTCGAGATACACGAATGCAATCAGCAACGGAACAGAATAATCTCACTGAAAATCCGCTATGAACTCGGAGTTTGCTAAAAATTCTCTTAGCACTGCTGCCAATTGTCAGTCATGCTTATATCTAAAAATCAAAAGAATGCAAGGCATGAACTATGAGCTCTTGAATTGATCTTTGCACTTTCTGTATCTCTTCGGTAGGACTCTAAAGTGTCTTCGCCGGCAGGATCTGACCACTCACCTCTCCAAATCCTACTCTGATGCCATCTTTCTCCGCATATCCTTTCATAATGACTTTATCCCCGTCTTCAACAAAAGTTCTCTCGCCCCCTTCTGCCAATTCAACAGCTCGGCTGCCGTTCCAGCTGAGTTCGATCATGGATCCAAAGGAATCCTCGGTCGTCCCGGAGATTGTGCCGGATGCCATGATGTCGCCGACGTTGATGTTACAACCATTGACGGTATGGTGAGCAAGCTGCTGGGCAACATTCCAGTACATAGCTTTGTAGTTGGCAGAACTGATCTTGGTAGCCTTTTTTTCATCCGGCTGTAGATACACTTCCAAATTGATATCGAAACTATGGTCAGATGCGCACTTGAGGTATTCCAAGACTTCAGGTTCCTGAACTGGACTTGCTGTCCTAAATGGCTCCAAGGCCTCTAGCGTTACCACCCAAGGAGAAATCGACGAACCAAAGCTTTTGCCTAAAAACGGGCCCAAAGGCACATATTCCCAAGCTTGAATGTCCCGCGCTGACCAGTCGTTGAATAGCACAAATCCGAAGATATAATCCTCGGCGTCGGCGGTGGAGACGGAGTCACCAAGCTTGGTCTGCTTGCCGGTGATGAAGGCCATCTCCAGTTCAAAGTCCAATTTTCGGGTTGTACCAAAGGTGGGAATGTCCGAATTTGGATCTTTGATTTGTCCTTTTGGACGATGGATAGGTGTGCCGGACACGACGATGGAAGACGCTCTGCCATGGTACCCTACCGGAAGATGTTTCCAATTTGGCAAGAGGGCATTTTCAGGATCGCGAAACATTTTGCCTAAATTGGAGGCATGCTCCATACTGCTGTAAAAGTCCGTGTAATCACCGATTTTCACCGGCATCAACATTTCGGCTTCCTTGCGGGTAACCATCACTTTACCGCGGGCAGAGTGGTCGCGAAGCTCTCCATTGTCAGCCAAAAGCAGTGCTTGAACACGATCTCTAATTTTCTTGGTTTGGATTTTTCCCAAAGCAATCAACTCATTCAGAGAGTCTTTGAGAAAAATACCCTCAGGCAAAAACAAGTTTGCAAAAAAACCCTCCTGATCTAGGACACTTAGGTCAACAATTTTATCTCCAATAGCAATGCCGATTCTCGGACTCAGCTTCTTATTCCTGAAAATGCCAAAGGGAAGATTGTAAATGGTAAAGTCTGAAGCTTTTGGTATTTCCACCCAGGAAATCAGGGTGTTGGTCGGGCTGTCGCTCATGAGTAAAAATCAAAGTGATCGCAAATTTAGCTTTTATGAATGAAATGAAAAGGGTAAAGTCCCAAGGTTTTAAATTTCATTTCAACATGCCGCACATAAGTCTTTGGCTACTTGAACATTGCCACTCACGATCTAAATTTCAATTATTTCCTACATACTAATTTAACCAGTCATCATTTTCTCTTCTCGCAATTCTCGCACTTTGCTAACTTCAATCTGTACTGAAATTTTACACATATGAAAAATCTTTGCACCAGTTTCCTGACGGTTATGTTTGTCATGGTGTTTTCTGTGTCTTTTTCGCAGGAAAAAAGCATCATCGATCAGCTAAACGAGGTCGCTATCGTGGATCAGAAAGTCATGATGCCGATGCGAGATGGCGTTCGGCTTGCCACAGACATCTATCGACCCAAAGGGGAAGGGAAATATCCGATCGTCTTTTCCAGGACACCCTACAACTTCAACACCTGGGGTAATGGCGAATTGAACACCCGTACAATGCAGTCTGCGATGGAGTGGGTAAAGAAAGGGTATGCATTTGTCGTTCAAAACGAGCGGGGACGTTATTTTTCCGAAGGAGATTGGGATATCCTCGGCGTCCCACTTACTGATGGATATGACGCTTTTGACTGGATGGCCAAGCAGACTTGGAGCAATGGCAAAGTCGGCCTGCTCGGCTGCTCCTCTACTGCCGAATGGCAAATGGCGGTCGCATCGCTCGATCATCCGGCTTTGGGGGCTTTGGTTCCACAGGGCTATGGAGCCGGAGTCGGCAAAGTCGGAGACTTTTGGGAGCAGGGAAACTGGTACCGTGGTGGAGCTGGACAGATGCTTTTCACGAATTGGCTCTATAGCGTACAGCATGACCCAATGGCACCTAAGCTGCCTGCTGGAATCGAACAAAAAGACCTGCTGAGATTACAGCGCTTCTACGATATGTCTCCCGAATATCCGAGAATCGACTCCAAAGCGGCTTTGAGCCACCTCCCTATCCAGGATATCATCCGAAATCAAAACGGCCCGATGGGGATCTACGAGGAGATGATCACCCGCAAACCTAACGATCCGAAATGGTTTAACGGTGGCTTGTATCACGATGAGATGCCTTTCGACAAGCCAAGCTTTTGGTTTGTCAGCTGGTTTGACGTGTCGGCTGGACCAAACATTGCACTCTTCAACCATGCGAGACAAAATGCAGTTTCCCAAGTGGCCAGAGACAACCAGTACCTGGTGATCGCTCCGGTGATGCACTGCTCCTATACCCGAGCTACGGAAAACACCATGATCGGCGACTTAAACGTGGGCGACGCGAGACTAAATTATGACGAGATCATCACAGCATGGTTTGACCTGTGGCTGAAAGGTGAAAAGTCTGAAGTGATGGAGAAAATGCCGCGAGTCCAGTATTACACCATGGGATCTAACAAATGGCAGACTTCCGAAGTTTGGCCTCCTGCCAATGCGGTCATGACCGACATGTATTTAAGCTCAGAGGGCAAGGCAAACACGCTAAACGGCGATGGAAAACTGACTGCCAAAAAGCCTAAAAAAGACCTGCCTGACACCTTCCAATACGACCCCATGGATCCCGTAATGTCCCACGGCGGGAATGTTTGCTGTACCGGAAATGCAGTCGTAGGCGGTTCGTTTGACCAATCCGAGATGGAGCTTAGAGACGACATTCTCGTCTACACCTCCGATGTATTGGAGGAAGGCATCGAGGTTTCGGGATTTATTGACGCTTATCTCTATCTCTCTTCCGATGTCAAAGACACAGATGTGACAATTAAACTGATCGATGTCTATCCTGACGGAAAAGCCTATAATCTGGACGAAACCATTCAGCGCGTTCGATACCGAGAAGGCTATGAAAAAGAAGTTTGGATGGAAGAAGGCAATATCTATGAAATCAAAATGACTCCGATGAGTACCTCCAACTACTTTGCAAAAGGCCATAAAATCCGCATCGAAGTCAGCAGCTCCAACTTCCCCCGTTTTGACAGAAACCTGAATACCGGAGGAAATATCTACGATGAAACAGAAAGCATCGTAGCTACCAATTCCATACACCATGGTGGAAAGAACCTGAGTAGGATTGTGCTGCCGATTGTCAAAAAATAATGTTAAAATAAAGTGTACAGGATTCAAAAAGGGGGACGGTTGTCTCCCTTTTTCATTTATCCAGCCTGCTAAACTTGGAGATACAGAATTTCAACATCACAAAACGCAGCATCGGTTTTCGGTCAACGGCCTTCCAACCCAAGGGCAAATGAGTATATTCATATTATTATTTTTTAAATTGTTAAAAGACAATTAGTCAGCTATTTACTCCTTTTATAAATTTTTGAACGACTTTCTCTTACAATTTCGATTTGGTTGATTTTTTTTTAAGAAATTAGTCTACAACCAAATATTTTCAACCCTATGTTCAAACTTTACAAAACAATCCTCTCCCTGGCTTTCCTGTGGGGATCTGTTGGTTGGGCTTTTGCTCAATATACAGTCACAGGAACAGTTGCAGACGAGCGGACTGGCGAAACCATAATCGGCGCCAGCATTCTGCTCAAAGGAACGACCACAGGTACGATAACTGACCTAGATGGTAATTTCTCAATCACGTTGCAGTCGAATAATCCTGCGACTCTGGTATTTTCCTCCATTGGATACCTCAGTGAAAATGTCGAAGTGGCACCGGGCGTGACCATTTTAAACATTCAACTGAAACAAGACGCCACCAATCTGGAGGAAGTTGTCGTGACTGGCCTTGCCACCTCTGTCAAAAGAAGTAACCTCGCCAATGCTGTTTCTTCGGTTTCTGCCCGAGATTTAACCGGAACAACGACCATTCAGACCACGGACGGCGCGTTGTACGGCAAAGTCCCCGGGGCAACTATCCGCTCAAACGGGGGAGCTCCAGGAGGTGGTATATCAATCCAGCTCAGAGGTATCTCCAGCTTGACCGGAGCATCTCAGCCACTGATCATCGTAGATGGGGTGTACATAAGCAACTCCTCCCAGCGGACAGGTAGAGCTACCGTATCAGGTGCAGGCGCCAGTAATCAAGATGACGGATCCAATCGCCTCGCAGATATTAACCCCGCCGACATCGAAACGATAGAAATCCTCAAAGGACCGTCTGCCGCCGCAATTTATGGGACTCGAGCTAATGCCGGGGTAATCATCATCACCACCAAAAGAGGACAAGAAGGCAAAACTACCGTGTCGCTCTCACAGGACATTGGATTTGCCCAACCTCTCAGACTGCTCGGAACGGATGACTGGAGCGAGGAGAAAATCAATTTCTTCTTCCCAGAATCCAGAAGACCAATCGAACTCGAACGTTTCAGAGCTGCAGAGGCCAGCGGAACTTTCATCGACTACGAGGACTATTTCTACAACAACCAAGCGACCCTGCTCAACACAAGGATTAACGTAAGCGGTGGTACAGACAAAACAAAATTCTTTGTTTCCGGAAATATCACCGATGAGGAGGGAACTGTGAAAAATACAGGTTTCAATCGCTATTCTATCCGGGCAAATATTGATCAGAAAATTACCAACGGAATCAAGCTCGGTGTATCATCCAACTACATCCGCTCAGATACTGATCGGGGATTTACCGGAAATCAAAACAACTCAGGCGCTTCCATCGGGTATGCAATCGCCTACGTGCCAAACTATTTTGACCTAAGAAAAAATGAAGACGGAACCTATCCGACTAATCCCTACTTCTCAGAAAATCCTGTGGCGGTCACTGACAATGGAACCAATAGTTCCTTGGTGAACAGATTTATCCAGGCATTTACGCTGGATATAGACCTTTTAAAAACCGAGAAAAGCTTCCTCAAAGCGCAATTCTCCGGTGGCCTGGACTATCTTCAAAATACGACGATGATATATCTACCGGAATTCTTGCAATATCAGAGTGCCCAAGCAAATCCCGGGGATGTTCTGAAAGGAAAGCAGGAAAGCTTCAATACCAACTTCCAAGCAGCGTTGGTTTACAATTGGAATCTGGGAACCGTCAACATGAATACCTCCGCAGGTTTGGTTAGGCTTGATTTCCAAGACAACGCCTTGTTTAACAGAGGAAGAGGATTGGTACCCGGTCAGACCAATCTGCAACAAGCTGCGATTCAGGAAATCAACCAGGAATTCAACAGCAAAATCCAGGATGCGGGAGTTTTCCTCCAGCAGGAAGTCAACTGGGAGGACAAAATCATCGGTACGCTGGGAGTACGGTGGGACAAGTCAACACTCAATGGAGACCCTAACGAATACTATGCATTTCCGAGAGCTTCTGTGGCATTCAACGTCGCCAACTTCGACTTCTGGAATGTAGGATTCCTAAATCAGCTGAAGCCTCGAATTGCCTATGGTGAGACGGCAGGCCCGGTGAATTTCGGAGCTACTTTCACACCACTGGGAGGAACAAATATTGGCGGACTACTTGGCTCTACCGTTAGCACACAAATCGGAAACACCGTGATACTGCCAGAGACAGCCAGAGAACTGGAGTTTGGCGTAGATGCAGGTTTTTTCAATAGCCGATTATCAATAGAGGCAACGTATTATATCAAATCCACTCAAAACAACATTCAAAACCTGAACCTGGCTCCCTCAACCGGGGTGAACACCACACCGAGTAACGAAGCTGAGCTGGAAAATAAAGGGATAGAGTTGTCGATATCTGGCACTCCGATTGAAACCGCCAATTTCCGCTGGTTTAGCCGTGTGATGTTTTGGAAAAATGATCTCCTGATGACTAGACTCGGAATTCCGACCTACATCTCCGGAGCATTTGGATCAGGATTGGGCACCTTTCTCTATGCGGAGGGCTATTCGCCGACCACTATCGTAGGTACCCCGGCAAATGCAGACAATCCTGGCGGATTTACCTTTTGGGGTGACGCACAGCCTGATTTCAACATGTCATTCTTCAATACCGTCAGCCTCTTTAAAGGTCTCGAACTTTCCTTCTTGATCGATTGGAAAAAAGGCGGTGACAACATCAATCTCACGTCTTTCCTCAACGACGGTGGCGGAACAACCAACGGATGGTTTGACGACGACAACGGAGACGGAATTCCGAATGGGCGCCAAAGACCACCTGCACCCTACAACAATGCAGGGAGATGGGTTCAGAATGCAAGTTTTGTGAAAATCCGTGAAATCGGGCTTTATTATACCCTTTCAAAAACCACCATCTCGCAGTGGTTTGGCTCTGCAGTTTCCAATATCAAAATTGGAAGTTCGGTGAACAATGCCTTCCTATTCACGGACTATGAAGGATATGATCCGGAAACCTCTTCTTTTGGTCCCCAAGCGGTCGCCAACAACGTCGATATCGCTCCTTATCCGACGCCGAGACGTGTGTTTTTCCACTTGACTGTTGACTTCTAAACCGGCCTAATCATGAAAAATATAAGAAACTATTTTGCTTCAGCGTTGATTGCCGCCGCAGTATTTTCCAGCTGTAATCCGCTTCAACTTGACGAAATACAGGATCCCAACAACCCGTCCGTTGGATCTGTATCCAACAATGCTACTCCTCAACAAATACAGTTTCTGATCACAGGATTGGAATCAAGACACCGAGGATACGTAACCAATATCTCGCAAGCATGGAATACCTTCGGACGAGAGATTTGGTATTTGAACGCCTCAGACCCGCGATTCCAGACCGATTGGTTGGGACAAAATGGACGCGTACCCGACCGAGCCTATTTTGGATTTGGCACTACGGGTGGGGGCTCTTGGGCTACTCCTTATCAAGCTATCAAGCAGGCAGACGTGCTGATCACCGCAGCTGCCAATACTGACTTGATTCCGGAAACATCTAAGAGTGCTGTCAGGGGTTTCGCCAAAACGATCCAAGGCTATCAATTTATGATTCCGGCAAATTTCGTCTATGGAAACGGAATTCGAGTAGACGTGAAAGACCCACTCAATCCCGGGGAATTTGTGCCCTATGCTCAGGCTTTGGACGCCATCAAAGTAATTTTGGACGAAGGAGACGCAGATCTAGTCGCTGCTGGCACGGGCGAGTTCCCGTTTAAATTAACCCGAGGATTTGCTGGATTCAATACCTACACGGGCTTGCGCCAGGTGAACAGAGCAATCACCGCCAGATTAAATGCCTATCGAAAAGATTGGCAAGGCGTATTGACTGCCTTGGACGCTTCATTTATGAATTTGGAAGGAAACCTTATCGTCGGCCCATCCCATCCGTACGGTGCCGCTCCTGACATATTTAATCCCTTGTATTATTTACCCAACGCAGCTGTGAACACGATCATCGTCGTCCATCCTTCCGTATTGAAGGATACGACAGCTGGAGATTTCAGAGTCAAAAACAAATTTCTGAAGAGAAATACTCCAGTCACCGTAACCACTGATGCAGGAGCGTTGGTAGGTACCCATCAGGACGCAAGATGGCCTTCAAATACGACCTCAATTCCGTTCATCCGAAATGAGGAATTAATTCTGCTGAAAGCCGAAGCCCATGCGCAATTGGATCAAAGCTCCAGCGCAGTGGCAGCGATCAACATTATCCGGAATGCCGCAGGTATCGGCAACTATACCGGCGGTACCGACAAAGATGCACTTATCAACGAAATCCTCTACCAAAGAAGGTACTCGCTTTGGGCCGAGCCTTGGGGACACCGCTGGATAGATGCAAGACGCTATGGGAAACTGGGTGAAATCGACACGTCCTTTGACTCAGGCACGATCTTCACCGAATTCCCTCATCCACAAGCTGAACTCAGCTGGGATGAATACAAGGGGAATTAATATTTTCCAGACTAGTATGAAAAAAGACCGGCAGTAACGTCGGTCTTTTTTTTTCTGAAAGTCTGGTTAGCGTATCCCATAGTTGTTCCGTGATATCAGTTTTTGCTAAGGTGTTTCTTTGGAGAAA
>NZ_BAAAFI010000012.1:0-67156 GCF_039523455.1 Algoriphagus jejuensis
TTTCGACACTCCACTTTTTCATCCCGCAACTTTAGCTCTTAAATCACGGCCTATCAAGATGCAGTTCATCGGAGGGATACTTTCATCTCATATCTGTCTGACAAGATCAGGTGAGATCAGAGAGGTTTGTGTCCGAAAGGGCTACGTTATAGTTCAATACCGCAGCTACACTCGCTGTCGTTGAGCATACCTTCGAACGGAGGCATCGACACCTGTCCAGGATAGTTTTTGTCGCCGACATTGATAGGCCCGAAGAATCCGGACCCACAGTCACCAAAAATTTGTCAGTACGAGTCGGAAATCCTGAGGCGCCCAATCCACCCCCGTCAAGCTGGAGACAAGTGCTGCAATCTCTTTGCCTAGTTTGAATAGCTCTCGGTCAGATCCAGTCATGGCGGATTTGATGTCCCTGCCGTTTTTTTCTTTTACATTCTTTTCGGAAATATGTGCGTCAGCTGCCTTGTAAGTTGGGCCGATCCATTGATCCATCTCAGTATTCTCAGCCGCTCTAGCTCTCTAGTCTTTGGTTTTTAGTTTGTTATTTCAAAAGATCCTGTGCTCCTTAGTTAGGATTGGCTTAGTTCAAATTTTTCACCGAAGTCTGCACGGCAGCACATACTTCCCTTTTGTCATAGTTCTGAAGTTCTCTGTGGGTTCTGTACCCTGGTAGCGTCGGGTTTTCCAGCAATCCCGGGATTCTTGTGCGGTCGATCCAGACAGGTGCCACCAAAGGTCAATATGGGTACGTTAAACGATCGGCTACACAATTTTGGTATTCGGATTTAGTTCGAGTGTTTTCTTTGGAATGTATTGAAATAATCCTAAAGGCCCGGTCTGGATAGCTTCTACCAATATTGAGTTGTATTTTTTTTTTACTTTTAAATGTATGTCAGGTTTAAAAGCAGTTGAAAACAAAAGGATGAGAGTTTTTTTTCGAAACAAAGCAATAATAAGACCATCCACCAAGTTCCTCTTTTGATTTTTTTGCATGTATATATTGGTTTATTGATGTCGCAATTTGACTTTGTATATTAGGAATGATATCCTTTAAAGTATTAATAATATTGTATGTTGATTTTATTAAGACTTTGTTGGATAGGTGTTCTATTTTGTGTTATTTCAATGGGGTCGGCTTGGGGATTTGTATGCTAAGCTAAAGCCTTTTTTTTTTTTCTATTTTTTAGCATTATTCAGTTTGAGATCGGCTGTTGTTGCGTGATGCGATGCTTCTGATGTACTTGATCCGATTTTTTGATGTAACCTATATGCTATCCCTCGGATTTTTTTTCTCCAATGCAATTCCGTTTTTGTCGACAATTTTGTACCCTCTACCAGCTTATTTATTGGGAAAATTTGCATTAAATTTTAGGAGGGGGTCATCAGGGTTTTTAAAAAAGATGAATATAAATAGTCGTCGGTTTGGTATCGGATAGATTTTAATTTTGACTATCGGTAATATTTTGATATTTAATTATTTCGCTAGGCTGCTTGAATCGGGGTGAATTAAGCCGATTTCAACAATAGTTGAATGTGCTTTTTAAGGGGTATTTAATAGAAAATAATTCGGAAGTCTGGCCGTAATTTGCAATCGAAAAACAAGCGTGGGCAGTTTTTCCTTAATGCAATTTATTCTTTGAATTTACTTTTTTGTTTTTCCTTTGGTTAAAAAAAATATACACGAAACACTGCGAAAATAGATTTTCGGATAAAGAGGTTTTTAGCGAGTTTAACAAGCTGTGTTCGGTTGAGTTGCATTTTGATTTTTTGGCGGTTTCACCTGACACTTCCGTGCTGGAAAGCCGGTTTTCTATCCTGTAGTGACGGGTTTTTTCATCGCGATGAAAGAAAAACATTTGCTTGCAATTCAGGATAGCGCAGGATGGAAAAGATTCTGAGGGGTTTTACTTTCAGCTATCTATATAACAAAAACCCGTCTTTATGAATAACTATTATCTATCTAGGGTGAGAATCCGATTTGTAGGATTTTTACTGCTTATGTTTTGCATAAGTATCACCAGTTTTGGGCAGACTCAGGCTGTCCAGGGTGTAGTCACATCCGAAGGTGAGCCCGTCCCCGGGGCTCTTGTATTAGTCAAAGGAACCCAACGAGGAACTGTGACCGACATCGATGGCAACTATTCCATCAATGCGGCAGCTGGGGAAATTTTGGTAGTCAGCTTTGTTGGCTATACTACCCGAGAAGTGACCGTGGTGGGAGGGCAGACGACCATCAACGTCACTTTGAACCTTTCCACCTCTGACCTTTCGGAAGTCGTAGTCGTCGGCTACGGTAGCCAAATTAAAAAGGAGGTGACTGGAGCCATTCAGTCCGTTTCGGGTAAGGACCTGCAGGATATGCCTGTGTCCTCAGTAGCTCAAAAGCTGCAGGGCCGTCTCGCAGGCGTTCAAATCAACCAGACTACCGGCAAGCCGGGGCAGGGGATGAACGTCCGAATCAGAGGCCAACTCTCCGTATCAGGCGGTAGTCAGCCGCTGTACGTGGTCGATGGATTTCCGATCTCCGGAGATATCAATGCGATCAATCCTGATGAAATTCAGGACATCACGGTGTTGAAGGATGCTGCATCAACCTCTCTTTATGGTTCGAGAGCTGCCAATGGTGTCGTATTGATTACAACCAAGAAAGGTGCGAAAGGAATGACTAACGTCAATCTCAATGTGTACACGGGATTCCAGCAAGTACCGGAACAGGGAAGGTTGGAGATGATGAACGCTGAGGAATTTGCCCAGTTCAAAAACGAATATTATACCGATGCTGGCCAGCCAGTGCCTGAGGCATTTCAAAATCCATCCGAATACCGCGATAAAAACAACGACTGGTATGACGCGATGCTACAGACTGCACCAATTACAAGCTACAATCTGACCATCACCTCGAACAAAGAGCGTGTCAATACAGCAGTGATTGCCGGTGTTTTTGATCAAAAAGGAGTCGTGGTCAATTCGGACTACAAAAGGTTCTCCCTGAGATTGAATACAGACTATGCGGTCTCAGACAAAGTAAGCATCGGCGTAAATGTGGCGCCAAATTATGTGGTTGATAACACGCCGAGAACTGATGGTACTCGAGGTACCGGGATTTTGTTCAATGCGCTTCACACGTGGCCGGTCATGCCGATCTACGATGAAAGTGGTGAATTGACCTACTTCAATCGATTCCCTGCAAATACCGGTAATATCTTCGCTTACCCAAACTGGGTGCGATCTGCCGAAGAGATCACCAATGAGACCAAAGAGTTTAACATCCTCGCAAACACCTATGCTGAATGGAAGCCGGTGAAAGGACTGTCGTTCAAGACGACTTTCAATACCGAGATCAGAAATTCAAATTATTTTTGGTTTAACCCGTCTACGGCGACTGCCTCAATAAACGTAGCGATACCAACGGTCGCGGTGTCGATAAGAGAAGATTATCAAGATATTTCCTGGCTGAATGAGAACATTGTCACCTACGATAAAAGTGTAAACAACCACAGTTTTCAGATTTTGGGAGGTTTTTCCAACCAAAGATATAGAAGCGATCGTACTCGGATTCAGGCGGATACCTATGCGGATGACCGACTTCCAACCATCCAAGGGGCACTGAACATCAACCGAGGCGGCACGAACAACGGAGTGAATGAATGGACGCTTACTTCTGTTTTCTCCAGACTGACATACAATTACAAAGGTAAATACCTGCTAACCGGCTCGATCAGAGGCGACGGATCTTCGCGTTTTGGATCCGAAAATAGATGGGGGGTATTCCCTTCCGTGTCTGCAGGTTGGGTGCTGTCTGATGAGGAATTTATGAGTGCCGGTTCTACGATTTCTTTTACAAAGCTGAGAGCGAGTTACGGAGTCACCGGTAACAACAACATCGGTAATTATACCCAATATGCCCTAGTGAATAATACCATCAATGCTGCCTTTGGGGAAGCTGTAGTTCCAGGCGCAGCAGTTACTTCGCTGAGCAATAATAACTTGGGTTGGGAGACTACCGCTCAGTTTGATTTAGGGCTGGACTTGGGATTCTGGGATGATCGTGTGTCTTTTGTGTATGATTTTTATACCAAAAACACCACCAACCTGCTCTATGCGGTGCAGATTCCACAGGAATCAGGTTTTTCCAATTTCAATGATAACATCGGTGAGATCAAATTCTGGGGTCATGAGTTTGCTGTGAATGCGATTGCGGTGAATACTTCCAACTTCCGCTGGAATGTAAATGCCAACATCTCCTTCAACAGAAATGAAGTTATTTCCCTTGCTGACGGCATCGACCGGGTCTATGGATCTTACCACATCACCCAAGTAGGCCAACCATTTGGACAGTTCTACGGGATGGTCAAAGAAGGGAACTACATGAATGCTGAGGATTTGGCCAACTCACCAATCATCCCCGGCCGTTCTACTGTGGGAAGTATCAAATTGAAGGATGTGAACGGTGACGGCGTAATCACTTATGGTGGAGACAACGATGATCGAGCCATTATCGGAAATCCGTTCCCGGATTTTGTCTATGGTCTCGTCAATACTTTCACCTTTAAAAATTGGGATGCGAGCATCACAGCATCAGGGTCAGAAGGCAATCAGCTTTATATGAGACACCTTTACAGTACTGCTAATCTTGACGGTGTATTCAATATGGTGGCGAAGGCAGCCGATCGATTTCGCTCACCAGAGGATCCTGGAGAAGGCATCTTTGGCACGACCGTAGGTGGTGGTAATGTCACTGGAGTAGAGCGAGACTGGAACAACAGCAACTTCGTTTGGGATGCTAATTATTTCACCATCCGAAATATCACGATTGGATATTCCTTTAAAAACCTTGGCAAATCAGTCAAATCTGCCCGTGTTTATGCTTCGGGCCAGAACATGTGGGTCTTTACTCCTTATTGGGGAGGTTCCAATCCAGAGGTGAGTATGCAAAACGATGGAAATGGCGATGGTGGAAACTTGAGCCCTGGGGTTGACTTGTCAGCCTATCCTGTACCTCGTACGATCACCATCGGTGCCAACATCACTTTTTAATCGGCAGAACCTGCCAGTATAACACACCTACAAACGAAACGAAAATGAAAAAATATATCATAGGATTAATCGCAGCGAGTATGATGCTTACGAGCTGTGAGGACTTTCTCACGGTGGTGCCAGAGACTCAGTTGAGTTCTGCTACCTTCTACAAAACGCAAACGGATTTTGAGCAGGCTGTCAATGCCGCTTATGTTCCGCTTCGGACGATCAACAATGACCGCGCTTGGCTGTTGGGAGAGATGCACTCTGACAATACCTACTACGCACGCAACCCGCTCTTCGGGGCGGTGGATCCACAGGAGGACCTGGCAGACTTTTCTATCCTGGTTTCCAGTGGTACAGCACCAAACACGCATATACTGAACCAATGGAGACAGGACTATCTGATCATTGCACGGGTAAACCAAATTTTGGCTTTGATTGATGATGTAGACTTTGATGCAACTGCAAAGGGAAACATCAAGGGACAGGCGCTGTTTCTGCGGGCTTATGCCTATTTTGAGTTAGTTCGGTATTTTTCGAGCGTGCCCCTGCACTTGACCCCTGTTGCGGTGAGATCAGAGGCTGCATTGCCACTTGCGCCAGAGGCGGAGGTTTATGCGCAGATTGAGAGTGACCTGACGGCCGCTATTCCGATATTGCTTGACAAGGCGACTCAACAGCCCGGCCGCGTTACTTCCGGCGCTGCCCGTACGCTTCTGGCAAATGTGTACATCAACCAGAAAAAATGGTCGGAGGCAGAGCAGGTATTGATGCCGGTAATTACCGGTGGTAAGTATATGCTTATGCCGAGCTACGATATGGCGTTTTCTGAAAATGCTTCAAATAAAAACAATATGGAGTCGGTGTTTGAGGTGCAGTATTTAGAAGGTGCTGCAGGACTGCAGGGTAATTTCATGTATCAGTTCATGCCCCGCCCTATCTCCGCCGCCGAACTGCAGCCGATCATGGGAACAAACAATCCTCAGAACATTGACGGGGAAGGAAACAATATTCCTACTCCGGATATCATTGCGGCCTATGAGCCGGGTGATGTGAGAAAAGACTTCTCTATCGGCAATGTATTCCTTTCGGGGAGTGCCAGGTCCAATAAAAACTATCCTTACATCAAGAAGTTTCAGAGCAGTCACTCCCAGCACAACAACCATGGGATGAATTGGCCGGTTTACCGTTATGCGGAAGTGCTGTTGTTTATGGCAGAAGCGCTAAACGAGCAGGGCAAAGCAGGTGCTGATACCTACCTTAATATGGTAAGAGTTAGAGCAAAACTCGCCCCGACTACCGCATCCGGACAGGCTAATTTGAGAGAGGCAATCTTCAAGGAAAGACGTGTTGAACTTGCGTTCGAAAACAAACGCTGGTTTGATATTCAGAGAACAGACCGAATTGATGAGATTATCATCCCTTATGGTCAGCGAATCGTTGCCAATCCTTTAGCCTACTACTATCCGGAAGGGGCTGTGCCTAGACCAAATGTGTTTACTAATCTGAGCAAATTCTACCCTTATCCTGCGGATGAATCTAATTTGAGTCCTTATTTCTAAGTTGGTTTTCTTTAATTCAAATAGCCCGACATCCTCTCTGCTGAGTAAGAGAAATGATGTTGGGTTATTTTCTTCCGTACCGGAAATAACAGGACAGTGAATTAAATGACAGGAAGTAAATAGCCTGCTTGAATGGCTTTTTGCCTTACTGATTTATACCCAACTTCAACTCAAAGAAATTTTATTCAACAGCATTTAATAATCCCAATAAATATGTTCCACAAAATCACTATTAAGAATCTTTTCGTCCTTGCGGGGATAGTGGCAATTTCATTTGCCTGCTCCCAAAAGGAAGAGGAATCGGCCCGGAAGCTAACCGGCAATCCTAAAATTGATAAGCTCAAACTACCGGATGGATTCGTGGCTGAGCTGCTGTATAGCCCGGGAGAAAATGACCAGGGTTCTTGGGTTGCGATGACCTTTGATGACAAAGGTCGGATGATCACCTCGGATCAGTATGGCTTTCTCTATCGGCTTGAATTGCCACCGATCGGATCTGACTCCACGGTCAAAGCCAAAGTAGAGCGACTGCATGTTGGAAATGTGGCCGAGCCTCAAGTCGGAATGGGCTATGGACAGGGCCTGCTCTATGCGTTCAATTCGCTCTACGTGATGGTCAACCACAATCCGAATGAGACCTTTAGCCAACCAACCGGCCTATATCGCATCCAGGATTTGGATGGCGATGACCAGTTCGAAACGGTAACCCAGATCAGAGAACTCAAAGGCAGTCCAGGTGAACACGGTCCCCACAGCATGAAAGTCACGCCAGATGGAAAAGGCATCTATCTGATTGCCGGTAACCATGTCGATGTCCCGGAGATGGATGCCTATAGATTGCCAAATGTGTGGCAAGAAGACAACCTGTTCCCCTTGATCAAAGATCCAAGAGGCCACGCCAACAACCGGATGGCGCCGGGTGGGTGGATCGCTCGAATCAATCCTGAGGGAACTGAATGGGAACTGATCGCCGCTGGTTTTAGAAATGCGTTTGATTTCGACTACAACGAGGTCGGCGATATTTTCGCCTACGATGCGGATATGGAGTGGGATTTTGGAATGCCTTGGTATCGTCCAAACCGAATCAACCACGTGACCAGTGGAGCAGAGTTTGGCTGGAGAACAGGCAATTCTAAGTGGTCACCTAACTATCCAGACAATTTGCCTGCGATCCTCAATATCGGGCAAGGATCACCGACCAACGCGATGTTTGGCTATGAGGCAAATTTTCCAAGCAAGTACAAAAAGGCGCTTTACGCATTTGACTGGAGCTTTGGGATGATCTATGCGATTCATCTAACTCCAAACGGGGCGACCTATGACGCCGAAGCCGAAGAGTTTATTTCAGGTTCTCCGCTGCCATTGACAGACGGAGCCATCGGTCCAGATGGAGCGTTCTATTTTGCCACGGGAGGAAGAAGATTAGAGTCTGACCTCTATCGTGTCACCTACACTGGAGACTTGGATTCTTATTCGCCGATGACCGAGGCTGATCTGCCGCAGGAAGCGAAGACTAGACGAGAATTGGAGAAATACCACCACGATGGCGCTCCTGCCGATGGCTTGGAAAAAGCCTGGGCAGAACTCAGCAACAAAGACCGATACGTGCAATATGCTGCAAGATTAGTATTGGAGCATCAACCGGTAGCTACTTGGAAAGCTAAAGCGATCGCAGAAGCCGATCCCGTCAAAAAGATCCATGCCAACTTGGCTTTGGCGCACCATGCAAGCGACGCTGACGCAGCGGGTATGCTGAAAAGCCTCATGGAAGTGGACTATAAGGCACTTTCCGACAAGGACAAGCAAGACCTGTTGAGAACCATTGAAGTCATCCTGTATCGCTACGATAAGGGCTCAGCATCCGTTAAAACTCAACTAGCCGACTACCTCGATCCGCACTTCCCAGCCAACGACAACATGCTTGACAGATCCCTGTCGGTATTGCTGACCCAGTTGGATGCTCCAAGTGCAGTGGAAAAGACACTGGCTTTGCTGAAAAATGCCAAAGACGATCCCAATTACCAAAAGACGTTCACGGCTTCCTCCGACTTGATCTTCAGAAATCCCCAGTACGGAATGGACATCGCCAACATGCTCGCAAACGTGCCGCCGGCCCAGCAAACCTATTACGCAACGGTTTTGGGTGGCGCTGACAAGGGCTGGACTCCGGAATTGAGAGAGGAATATTTCGGTTGGATTCACAATGCACTCACCGCTTATAAAGGGGGACGGAGCTATGTTGGTTTCATTGACCGCGCCAGAAAGATGGCGTTGAGCAATGTGGCTGAAGCGGAATTTGCGAAGTACGACGAGATGTCAGGTGGTAAACTGCTTAGTTCCAGCGGCAATGATATCATTGAAACAGGGGTGCAGCCAGAAGGACCTGGCAGACGATGGACGGTAGATATGGCCGATACTCTCGTACAAAACCTAAGCGGCAGAGACCTGGTCAAAGGCAAAGCAATGTTCGGTGCTGTGATGTGTCAGTCCTGTCATACAATTCAAGGCGAGGGTGGTTTTATCGGTCCTGACCTGACTCAGCTGGGATCTCGATTTTCTCCCAAAGACATTTTGGTGGCTACCATCGATCCAAATGCCACGATCTCTGACCAGTATCACGCAACGGTTTTGGAACTGAAAGCAGGAGGATCCATCGTGGGTAAGCTTAACGACGAGGATGCGACAAATTACTACATCTCCCAAAATCCATTTGCTCCAGACGTGATAAAAACGGTGCCGAAATCAGACGTGATTTTGAAGAAAAACGCAGAAGTATCTATCATGATGCCGGGTCTGATCAATCGACTCAATGCAGAAGAACTGAAAGATCTAATGGCGTACCTGATCTCAGGCGGCAATCCTGAGCATGCGGTATATCAGGCAGCACCGGCACAATAACACTATGATGATGAACATTCATAAGTTAAAACTTGCAGGGATCGGACTGGCAGCTTGTCTGCTGGCCGTTTTCCTCGGATCTTCTCAGACTCCAGAGAGTCAGGGAAAAGGTTTCGAATCCATCTTCAATGGAAAAAATCTTGAAGGTTGGGAATTTGATCCCGTCTATTGGTCTGTCAAAGACGGGGCGATCGTCGGAGAAATCACCCCCGAGACGGTTTTGAAAGCTAACACCTTCATCATCTGGAAAGGTGGAGAGCCTGCTGATTTTGAGTTGAAGCTGGATTACTGGATTTCCGAAAAGGGGAACTCCGGCGTGCAATACCGGAGCGACCGCGTGGCTGAGGTGCCTTTTGCACTTCGTGGCTATCAGGCCGACATCGATGGAGCCAATCGCTACACAGGACAAAACTACGAGGAACGAAAGCGTACGACCTTGGCCTACCGAGGGCAAAAGACCCAGATTACTTCACAGCCAGACAGTATCACAGAGACGCGTGCGTTTGTTGAAAGAAATGCCTGGAAAGGACTCAATGTAGTTTCAGAACTCGGCGATCGAGAGGAGTTGGGGAAAATGATAAAAGCAAATGACTGGAACGCCATTCGTATCGTAGCCAAAGGTAACGTTTTGCAGCACTACGTTAATGGGACCTTGATGAGCGAGGTTCACGACGAAGACGCCAAAAACCGGATGACCAAAGGCATGATGGGATTTCAGGTTCACGTAGGCCCGCCTATGAAAGTGATGTTCAAAAATATCGAGTTGAAAAAACTGTAACAACCGATTTTTTGATAGTTTAACAGGTCCAGGTCGAAAGGCTTGGACCATTTTTTTACTCCTGCTGATTCTTAAAGTATATGATGGAACACGATAATGAATGTAATCTGTGAGTCAGTAGTTGCAAATCACCTTTGATTAGCGCCATATTTCTAGGTCTATTGGACTAATATTGAGATTCGTTTACAATCGCAGGGATACCCGGATTTGAACTCGACCTGCTGATGACACACAAAAATTTAAGTGTCGGTGGGAGTGAAACTTCGAAAAATAAATGTTAAGGAATAATTGAGCTATAAACCGATGATCTCCAAGAATACTTTTGCCTTAATACTGCTCTTTTTTTTGGTGGCTTTTGCTCAGGCGCAAGTTCGCACGCTGGCTCACTACAATATGGGGCGCTCGGGAAATGTCACCTACGCAATAGCTCCAGAGGTTTTGAAGCCGGTTGGCAAAGCAGGAACTCCCTTGACCGTGATCGGTACTCCTGTTTTCTATGCGGATGCTCCCGGTGACAAAGCCGGGAACGGCGAGGGATCCATCCTGTTTAGCGGCAAAGGCGATGGATATTTGGCAGCGACTCCCTTCGGAAAGGCGGGTGAAAATCTCCTTTTCGAAGTTTGGGTGAAAGGCCGCGTGGAAAACAACGCGGACGGTAACATCACTCCCAAATGGGTCGTGGCTTCCACCGGGAGCGAATCGTCGGGATATCAATTCGTGCAGAACGGAAAAAGCTGGAGCTTCAATTCCGGCGGAAAGGGATCGGTACAGATTGGCGAAGTCATCAAAGATCAATGGGTTCACCTCGCGGCAGTCGTCGAAAATGGGGAAGGCACGGTCTGGTTCAATGGCAAAAAGTCGGGGACTTTTGAGCCGACACAGGATATTTCGAACTCATTTTCCATTGCTTGCGATGCGGAGGGGAAGTCTAATTTCTATGGGGAAATCTATGAGGTACGAGTTGGCACTTTTGACTCAGGTCATTTCGACTCCAATGCCAGTTTTCTCCTGGACTACGAAAAGATCGCGGAGAAGTCTGGCAAGCAATTGGAAGAGCGCCAAGCATTTGTAAAAATCCTAGAGGCAGAAGGCATGGGCAAAAAGTTGGTGTCGGACTTCTCTGATTCCAAATTTCCCAGAGATTGGCTGATCACTTCGGTAGGAGAGGCTTGCCGTTTGGAAGTCAAAAAATCAGCCGACCAAATCACCTCCGAATTTAGAATCACCAATGGACTGGTTAGCCGGAGCTTTTACATATCGGACAATCTCGCCTGTGTCAGCTATAAAAACCACTCCAATCAGGCGGAGTTTCTCCGGGCTGTAAAACCAGAGGCGCGACTGTTGATCGACAGCACCTGGTACGAAGTCGGAGGGTTGAAAGGCCAGCCTGAGCTATCTTATTTGTTGGAATCCTGGCTCCCCGAAATGGAGAATAGCCCGAGTTCTTTTGTGTTGAAAAAGATAGAAACAGCGGCTCCGGTGCAGCGCTACCCCTGGACTCCCAAGTTTAACTCCATCCAAACCGACTGGCCTGCCAAAGGGCTCCGCGTGATCATGACTTACGCTGCGGGTGAGGCGATTCCTGCGCTGAAGGATATCGAAGTTCAGGTCAATTATGAGATCTACCAAGGACTGCCGGTGATGGCTAAATGGGTGGAGGTGAAAAACTCCGGGTCGGAGGCGACGATCATCCAGCAGATCGAGACCGAAGTACTGGCAGTGAACCAAGATCAGCTCAACCGGATTCATGTGGAAAGCGATTTTTCTTTCGCCTTGGTCAATGGTAACACCAAAGGAAGTGCCCTGCTCCATTTCGTCGGCGAGCCCAAGCCCTATCAGGCGGGTGAGGGGACGACCAAGTGGCGTGTGGACCCCGACTACCACACCTGGGCGACACACAATCAGGCCGAGGATAATTTCCTGGGTTTTCGCCACCGCAATCTTCTGGTGAGTACGCTTCCGATGGGGCCGAACACTCCTGTGACCAAAGAAAATCCCTTCAAATCCTACATCACTTTTGAGCTGCTGCAGGATAGCGACGACGAGGAGCGAAAGTCGCTCGGGCATCGCAGGATGTACAAAAAATTGGCGCCTCAGACGACCGAATCACTGATTGCCGGAGGAATCACCAGCCACGATCCAGTCCAGCTCAAGTCATTTATCGATCAGATGGGAGAGCTGGGATTGGAGCGGCTGGACATTCAGGCCTGGCCGGGGATCAGTCACGACAACCTGGATTCTGAGTATGTCGCACTTTGGAAGGATATCGCTTCGTATGCCCGAAGCAAAGGCATCGTCATGGGAGGATACGAACTGCAAGTCGCGTCGCGGGGAAGAGGTGCCGAGGTGGATTGCGTCGATCCAGCTACAGGAAAGCCGGGGAGTCTTTTTGGCCAAAGTGTCTGCATCGCCAGCGCCTGGAAGGATAGCTACTATCCAAAGATGTGGGAGTTTTTTGACCAAACTGGAATGATGACCTATAATATGGATGGACCCTATCACGGAGATCCCTGCGCCTCTCATAGCCACACACACCACAGCGGACTGGAGGACTCGCAGTGGCAGCAGTGGAAAACTCAAGTTGGTATCATCCACGAACTTCAGCGGCGAGACATGTATGTGCCGATTCCGGATTGGTATTTTCTCAACGGACAGTCAGCCACCGGAATGGGCTATCGGGAAGCCAGTGCCAACCTGACCCCACAACAGCAACTTCTGCTAGGTCGCCAATATATCTATGATGGTACTTGGCACAAGCTTCCGACGATGGGCTGGATGACGATGCAGTTGGTTGGATTTTATACCCACGACCCACGGGTAGGCCTGGAGCCCTTGAATGAAAATCTAGATCGTTACGAGGCGCAGTTGGTCCAATACTTGGCGAGCGGATGCCAGTTTACAATCCGGGGAAATCGGCTGTATGATACACCCGAGACGAAAGCCATGGCTGGTAAGTGGATCAATTGGTTCAAAGCTCATCGGGAGATTCTCACCTCCGAGATTATCCATGTCAGCCGTCCGACGGGAAGGGATTTGGATATCATGATGCATGTCAATCCATTTATAGAAGACAAGGGAATGGTGGTCGTCTTTAACCCAACGAACAGGGAAATCAAGAAAGTACTTGAGTTGCCCCTGTATTACACGGGTTTGAAAAATAGCGTGGAGGTTTCTAATGAGGAGCTGCGCCAGGATTTTTCCTTAAATGAAAAACAGGAATTAAGCTTAACGGTCAAGATCAAGCCGGGTGGAGTTGCCTGGTATTTGTTGAAATAAGAGTTTGGTCAACAGTCGACAGACTAATGACCACCGCCACTCTTTTTTAATGGGACTTTAAAAATAAAGCTAAAACAATAAAGTTTTAGTTCGCTTCGGTTTCTAATAAAAAGCCCTGCCTGATGTAGTGATCTGACCAGGCAGGGTGATTTTTGTTCGGCAAATCGCGGAATCAACCGCTAGTCTATTGGGCTAAATGCGGGTTGGTCTTGATACCAACGTCTTGATACTTTCTTCTTAGTTTTTGATTCTAGGCGCTTGATTCATTGTCACTTTTCCATCTTCCTAAAATCCAGTTCACTAAACGAGGGTTCCTCTTCCTTGCTTGCCAGACTTTTCCTGTAGTCAGCCAACAGCTTAATCGCTCTTGGGGCCAAAGAAACTCCGACCAGTGACGCACCAAGGATCAGGACATTGGTAGGTACGACCCAGAGATTGCCTGTGGTGAATACGCCCAAGATCAATAGTGTGCTCATTGGCATGGATACAGCGAGTACGTTGATCCCGAGCTCTAAATCAAAGGTTGCTTTGTGGGCATTGGCATCCACCTCCATCTTGCGGATCGCTGCCATGTGTGCAAAGGGCCAGAAACTCACGGCACTTTGCGGGAATGCGATAGCCAAAAGCGCAACCGCAGGGGTCAATCCCGGAACCAGCCATAGAAACAAGCCGCTGATCAGGAAGGTGAAACCTGCCCGGAATACCAACAGTGAAAAGATGGTTGACAATTGCTTCCATTTAAACACGACAGAAATCCCGATAAAGAGCAGCACCAGCGGAGTCATCACGTCTTTGAGCATCACAATCGAAGTGGAGAGAAATCCCGGAAGACTGTCCATGTTGATGCCAAAACACAACAAAATGATAGCCACGGCAATGACCATGTTGATCGGTTCGCTGATCATAGCCACGATCAGCTCCTTGATCTTTTCGGTGTTTGATCGGGCCTTCAGCTGCTGCGTCTTGTAGTACCAAGACATTGCCAACATGTAGGCAAGGATCAAGACGAAGATCTTATTTCCCAAGTCTGCCAACGCGCCCCAAGCCAAAAGATCGTCGCCGAGATACTCCGCAATAAATGGAAAACAAGTCAACCCGGGAGCTAAGGAAGGGATCAGTAGCGCCAATGTCCTCATCTCGGAAGAGTCCTTTTGAACTCCAAACATGGGCATGGAAAACTTGGTGATGTACATCATCACCAAGTTGAATCCCAAAGCCATAATGGGGAGGATCAGCAAATCAGGATTGATTTCGATCTTCATCAATGCGACAAATATCATCGCCGGCAATGCGATGGTAAGAATTAGATTCTTTAGCCCTTTTTTTTGATCCTCATTCTGGAATTTTTGCTGGAGCCAAACGCCAATTCCAATCAGAAGGATTAGTGAAATGGTTTTTTCTAAAGCGGTATCCATAGGAGAGGGAATCAGGTAGTTACTTTCTTGAATGAGCTGACGAAGAGTTCCATTTCGTCCATCGTCCCCATGCTGACCCGGCACCATGGCTTGTCGTCAATCTTGAATACCCGGATGCCGACACCGCTGTCATACATGCCCTTCATGAAGGCAGGGCCTTCCATGGCGAGAGGGAAAATCATAAAGGAGGTGACGGAAGGAATGATGTCGTATCCCAGAGAAGTGATCTCAGAGGCCGTATATTCTCGGCACTCAGTGTTCATCGATCTGCAATTGGCGAGAAACTCCTGCTCGTTCATGCTGGCAATGGCACCTTTGAGCGAGGTGGCACATAGTCCCATGGTACTTCTGACCAGGGAAGTGATCGTCTCGATTCGCTCAGGCTGAGCCACCATATAGCCGATTCGCAGTCCCGCCATTCCGTGAATTTTGGAGAAAGTCCGCGCTACGATGACGTCTTTGCCCTCGGCTACCAGACCTACCATGGTGTTGGCTTCTGGATTGTCCATGAATTCCAAATAAGCTTCGTCTACAAAGACGGGGACTTTTTCAGAGGTTTTGGCGCAGAACGCCTTGAGTTTGGCGGCATCTGTAGTCGAGCCGGTTGGGTTGTTGGGATTGCAGACGTACACCAGCTTGGTCTCAGCGTCTACTTCCTTGGCCATGGCATCCAGATCGTGCTGGAAGTCCGAAGTCAATGAAGTCGGCTTCCAAGCAGCTCCCATGGCAATGGCGGAACTCATGATCGACATGTAAGCAGGATCTGCAGACACAATATTTCCACCGTTTCTGAACTGAACAAAGGCTGTTTTCTCCAATAGATCGGAAGAGCCAGGGCCCATCATGATATGGTCTGGGGTCACGCCTTCTTTTTCGGCGATCATTTTTATCAAAATGGCTGCGTCACCGTGGCCATAGCGGTTGCCCATGGACACAGAGTCTGAGATGGCTTTGATCACCTTTGGAGATGGGCCGTAGGGATTTTCGTTGGCATTTAGCTTCGCTACGATTCTTGCCTCGTCGTAGTTGAAGGCTGGGAGGAACTCCTTTAATCGGCTTGCGGGCTGATAGGCACGGAGATTTTCTTTTCCTGCTAAGGCGAGAGAAGGAGCCAGACTCATGGCTCCCATGGCCATAAAGCCGGATTTGAGCCAGGTTCTTCTGCTGATTGCTTGTTTCATGGTGTTGTGATTTTGGAGGTGTAAATTTTTAAGGATGGTCTATTGAACTCGAACATTGTGATACTTTCTGAAGGCGATGTTTTTGTAGGTGCCGGCAAATTCCAGACGAACCTGGGTGCCGCTTTTTGGTTCGCTTAGACCAAGATCTGCCCAGCTGATTTCTAAGGCAGCGATCCCTGCTGCATCGGTGGTAAGGGCCGCAACCTGACGGGTGTTGTCTACAAAAACCGTCAGTGCAAGATTGGCAACCGGGATGGAGTCGATTCCGATGTTGTGGTCGAGGATGTGAGTCTTGTCCAGCTCAAGCGTCGTTGAATTGACAGTGACCGGAGCGGTAGCTGCGAAAGTTGTTCCCTGCAAGACCATCAATACCGGCGATGCGACATTTGGAGTGACGAGGTCTTCTGACTCTACGCAGGCTTGAAAAGACAGCAGAAGTAGAAGCGCGATGAGGAGCGAAGGATTTTTTATGAAGTTTTTCATGGGATATCTTTGAGATGTAAATCATGTTTATTCGACCCACCAAAGTGGAGTTCTCATGTTGTCTGGTCCGCCAAGCTTGCTGACACCTTCTGACAGGTTTGTCAGGTTGAGTGAGTATTCCGATGTGGGATACTCGATCCGGGTAGGCAGTACACCATCGTTGGAGAAGACCGCACTCGGATGTGGCGGAGGCATCACCGGGTAGCCGGTTCTGCGAAATTCAACCCAAGCTTCTACGCCTTGACCAAACAATGCCAGCCATTTTTGAGTCATGATAGCCTCCTTAGAGACAGCTCCGATTCTGCTCATGTAGTCTGCGGGCATAGATAGGCCGTGTTCGGAGAAACTCGCGGAAATCGCTTCTTTGAGCAAGGCGCTTGGATCACCGGCAATGTCCCCGTCAAACGCCGCCTCTGCTTTGATAAAGAGCAGTTCAGTGTAAGTCAACAGCAGACTTGGTGCAATCGGGCTCAGGTATTTGGTGCCGATACGGGACGCGTTGAAGGTACCGGCAGCGGCATCTGTCAGACCATTGGGGAGACCAGCATAGCTGCCGTCAGCCAGGGGTTGAGCATATACTTTGATTCTGTCGTCGTCCAGCGCCAGGAGTTTGTCAATCAGGGTCGAGCTGACGTTCCAGTCGGAGCGAGTGGAGAAGACATCAAACATCTTGTTTCGGCTACCGATCACATCGAAATGTTGCAGTTGGGCAGACTCTGACTGCTTGGTGAATACCGGGTATTTAGCCGGGTCAGCGAGGATCTTGGCCATAATGGCGCGGGACTCCGTGGACTTTTTGGCTGCCTGCCTGTTGGCGATTCTCAGTGTCAGTGAGTTGGCAAACATTTTCCATTTCAGGATATTCCCGCCGAAGAGGATGTCTCCCGAAATAGCCGGACCGCCGACGGTCAAGAGCGTGTTTGCTTCTTCGAGGTCTGCCAGCAGGCCGGCGTAGATTTCCTCCATGGAGTCGTATTTGGGAGAGTTGATCGAGTTTTCCGCAGTGCCTTTTAGGGCCTCAGAGTAAGGGATCGGTCCAAATACGTCTGTGAGGTAGGAGAATGCGAATGCTTTCATGACCAATGCCACTCCTACATAATTGCTATTGGCATAGGGAGCACCAGGTGCCGCAAGTGTTTCGACGCGTTCGAAGTTGACCAGGGATTCGGTGAAGATTTTGTTCCAAGTGCCAGAAGAAATGGTCAGTGGAATTTCATAGCTGTCTCCCTCTGCGTTGATGTAGATGTTTCGGGATAGGTGCTGAACCCAGCACATGGCCGCATCGATATTCAGGCGCTCATAGCGCGTGCTGTGCCCCCAATAGCGATCCACCACGGTCTGGATGGCGTTGGGGAGAAGTAGCGCCGGTGCAATTTCAACCGGATTGTTCGGATCGGTGTTGAGTTCTTCGAATTCACCGGTGCAAGACTGTATCGTCCAAACTGCCATGAAGGCAATCAAAGCAGAAAGGAACTTTTGGTAAGTTTTTTTCATGACTGAGGATGTTTAGGGAGGAGACGATTAGAAAGTGACATTCAGATTGAAGCCCATATTTCTGGTGGAAGGCATCTCGCCGTAGGCAAAGCCCTGTCCATTGCCACCTTTGTTGTCCACTTCAGGATCCATGTGTGGATGGTTTTTATACAGGATGGCTAGGTTTCTGGCGATGAACGTCAGCTTCATCGACTGAATGAAGTTGTTTCCGAGGAAACGCTGCGGGAAGCTGTATCCTAAAGTGAGCTCCCGGAGCTTCACGTAGGTGCCATCAAAGACCCCTGCTTCGTGGTAGGTTCTCGGATTTTGCGAGTTCCAAAAGGTAGTAGCATTGACGACCACGTCGTTTGTGACGTATACCGGCTCTTCATCTGATCCGACATTCATAACACCAGCTCCGATTACACCTTCCTCACGTCCAGCGGCAGTTTCTGCATATTGGCCGGTTTTGCGCGCCAAGCCGGTACCGACATCAAAGATGTCACCGCCCATTTTGACATCAATCAGTGTAGAGATTGAAAAGCCTTTGAGGCTGAAGGTGTTAGAAAATCCTCCGATCCAGTCAGGCTGAATGTTTCCCAGTGCGTAGGTGCCTTCTTCCAAAACAGGTAGTCCGTTCTTGTAGATAAGGTCACCGGCTGGACTTCTGAGGTATCTGCGGCCGTAAAGCGTACCGTACGGTTGACCGACTCTCGCTTCGGAGGTTAGACTGTTTTGTGTGCCCAGGATGTAGTTTTCCAGTCCCTCAGCCAGCTCTACTACCTGGTTTCTGTTTCGGGCAAAGTTCAGTGCAAGATCCCATTTCAGTCCTGAAGGAAGCTGTAGCGGACGAGCGGTGAGCATCAACTCGATGCCTTGGTTGGTAATTTCACCGGCGTTTAGGATCTGACTGTTGTAGCCTGATGCGGTAGAGATGGAGACGGCTAGGATTTGGTTGACCGTGGACTGGTGATAGTAGGTCATATCCAGTCCCAGTCTGCCTTGGAAAAACCGCAGGTCCATTCCGAGTTCTTTCCCAGTGGTGATTTCCGGCTTCAAGTTTCGGTTCGCTATTTCCTTTGATTCCGTGTAGGTAGGAGTTGTTCCTGCCCAAAGTCCCATAGAGGTATAGACTTGGTTGAGCTTATACGGGTCTGCTGAGTTTCCAACCTGCGCTATGCTTCCTCTGATTTTTGCAAAAGACAATACATCGGAAGAAATGTTGAACATGTCGGTGATCACTGCGCTGAGCGCCATGGATGGGTAGAAGAAGGAGTTGTTGTCCACAGGCAGCGTACTCGACCAGTCATTTCGCCCAGTGATATCCAAGAAGAGGTAGTTTTTGAATCCAAGTTGAGCGGAGCCAAACACACTGTTCACGACTTGCTCGCTGGTTTCGCTGGATGGTGTAGTCGGACTGGCATAATTGCCGAGGTTGTACAGCCCATCGATGGTCAGCTCGCCGACGTTGACCTGAGTTCTCTTATAGCTGTTGACCCGGTTGATGGCGCCTGTTTGTACTTTGATCGAGAAATCCGGGGAGATTTTTTTGTCATAGGTAAGAATCACGTCATTGTTGGTTTCCTGACTACGAAGCGCAATCTCCTGGTAGGAACCCAATCTTCGGACATTGTTTTTGGTCAATTCCACGCCCGTTACGTTTTCTCTGAGGTCAGACCAAAAATCCGTACCGCTTCGCAGCAACACGCTGAAGTTCTCATTGATTTCGTAGTTCAAAGCGATGTTGCCGACGAGGCGATCCTTCTCGTTTGCATTGGTATAGTTTTCCTGATAGAAGAAGGGGTTGGAGAAGTATTCGTGCTGCCAGTTGGCATAGGGGTAAGAGTCTCCTGGTCGGAAGGTCGCTGCCTGCGTCTCATAGTAGTCTTCCCAGTTTTTCAGTTTGGTGTAGTCAGAGTGGCGATGCGCCCAGATGAAATCCTGGCTGCTGGAGAAGTTTCTGTTGTCAGATCCGGACTTGATGTATTCGGCGTTTACCATCAACTGCAGCTTAGGCGTAAACTTATAGGAGGTGTTAAGTTTGAAGTTGTTTCTCCAATAGTCATTGTTCAGCATGATGCTGGTCTGATCCATTTTACCAACTGACAGTCGGAAGCTTCCCTGCTCGTTTCCACCAGACAATGCGACATTGAAGGTTTGCGTGCCGCCGGTTTCCCAAAAATCCTCCCAGTTGTCAGGTTGAGGAGTAAGAGCGACCTTTTCTGGCGCAGAGTACCAGAGCGGCACCATTCGCCCATCCATAGGAGCACCCCAGCTTTCATCTACACCCGCAGTACCCCGGATACCGTCCGCATCAAATCCATTTCGCCCGTCGACGTACCAGGTACTATAGCCAGCCCCACCACCGTAGGTGTTTTGGAAGTCTGGCTTGATCAGTGGGTTGTCCCAAGTCATGTTGGTGTTGAATTCCAGACCGATACCTTTGGCGCCTTCTCCATTTTTGGTGGTAACCATGATGACGCCGTTGGCGGCTCTAGACCCGTAAAGTGCAGCAGCCGTAGCGCCTTTCAGGACGTTGATTTCTTTGATATTGTCAGGATTGAGTTCGGAGAGCCCGCTGCCATATTTCTTGGAGGAACTTTGCTCCAAAGGCACCCCATCAACAACTACCAGCGGTTCGTTGTTGCCCGCCACGGAGGAAGAACCCCGAATGACAATGTGAGATCCACTACCGGGACTGGAGTTCCCCGTGATCTGCACGCCTGCTACCCGACCGGAAAGTGAGTTGGCCACATTCGCGGATCTTGCCTCTGCCAACGCATCGCCATTGACGCTTTGGGTCGTATAGCCGAGCGCTTTCTTGTCTCTAGCAAGACCAAATGCCGTGACCACTACTTCGCTCAGTGCCAAATCGGAGGGAGCCAGAAAGATGCTGTATTCAGATTGGGAGCCGATACTGATCTCCTGGGTAGTGAATCCGATAAATGAAACAACCAAGACGGGATTGGGAATTGATTCGTCAAAACTCAGGGAGAACTTTCCGTCGAGGTCAGTCACCACCCCGATGTTGGTGCCTTTGATGATGACACTCGTGCCAGGAATTCCCATCTCAGTGTCATCAAATACGATCCCCTGAACTGTTCGCTCTGCAGCTGCGACCACGTTGGCTACCGCACGGGAAGCCTGACTGCTCGGTCTGGAAGCGGTCTGCGGTGCGGTTCGTTTTTCGGGAAGCTCAAAGTTTCCAGAGCCTTTTTTGTTATGAACCTGACTTCCTTTGAGAATTCGTTCTAGATTTTCCTCTACAGTCAGCTGAGCTTTGACAGTAGCGGGCGGCGCTTTTTGCGCGTCCGTCAAGTCGGACGGATATGCGTTGGAGATCGAATAGAGTTCCTCCAGATCTCTGAGTGCGGATTCCAGTGTCCTAGAATCTAATGGCTGGTTGAGGCTGCTGCCTTTGGCCAGATGGTGGGCTGCTTGACCGTGGGCGGAGGGTGGGAGCACAAAGGCCCCTGCCAGACCAGCCACCAGCATGTAGTGGGTAAATTTTGAGAGCATAGATCGATTGGTTAGTGGTTAGAATGATTATTTGAAAGGTTTTGGGAGTATTGTTAATCATTCTGCCTCGTCCGTTAGGACCTGACTTGTCGCACTATATCTTTTCCCAAACCGTCTGTTCGGGGCATTCTCTCTACTTAATTTACTGTTGATTATTTCTTGCGAAGGGAGGGGTTTAATTCGATCGCATCTTTTGATTGCATTGCAGTCGATTCGTGTATGGAGTTCCCTGAATTGTTGAATATCCTTTTCTCATTACGCTCAATGACGGACGTTAAGATGTGGTGAAAATGGTAGATCTTCGTTTTGCGAAGAAATTTTAAACAGGGGTAAAAACTTTCTTGAATAGAATTAAAAAATATCATATTGACAAATATTGGTTTGAAAATTTAATGAAAATGATAAAATAAATGTAAAAAGTGTAAAGTATGGTTTATCGATTGGGTGGCGATCGGTATTGACTTTCGGAATATTCGGCTCCTCCTCAGAACAATGTGGAATTCCGCTAAAAACTGATTTTGATCTGAAATCCCGCTATTTTTTGATTAATGGCATGAGGTCCTTACTCAATTTTTTTAACTTACTCGCAAGCTTTCAAGGATTACCCATATACAGCAGGATAGTCTCAGAAGGCCTTTTTTATAGGTTTAACCCTATTCTTAAATTCCCTGAAATGAATCTTTCCGACCAGGTAAACTGGAAGCATAAACTGTCCAATTCCCACCAACTTGGTGGTATAGAAACGTCCACAGTAGACAACGGAGCGGGGAGGGGAGCTCGGATTGCCTGGGTTAATACCGGGACTGGCCTTCGCTACCGGCTAGTTTTGGATCGGGGAATGGACATTTTGGATGCGTTTCACAACCACTACAGCCTAGCCTGGATATCGCACGCAGGGATGACTGCCCCACAGCCGTTTTCCAACCAAGGGATCGACTGGCTTCGCACGTTCGGAGGCGGACTGCTGACTACCTGCGGACTTTCTAATGCCGGAGGACCAAATACCGACGAGAGCGGTTCTCGAGGACTGCATGGCAACTATTCCAATTCCCCTGCTGAACTTATCTCTATCCGTCAGCCGGATATTCATAGTGGAGACCTGAGCTTTGAGCTAGTGGCCAGAGTCCGAGAGACGACGACATTCGGTCCGAGTTTGGAGATGCTTCGTTCGATCTCGGGGACTATTGGAAGCGCAGAGATACGTATCAAAGACACGGTGACAAATCGCGGAAACTCATCTGCGCCACACATGATTCTCTATCACATCAATTGCGGCTGGCCGCTGATAGACGATGGAACGAGGATTGTCTGGAAAGGCAACATAATGCCAGAGGGGAATCCTGGCACCTGCACGCATGTCGGGACGGATTTCAATCGCGAACACAAGTTTACCCGCTGCGCGCCGCCGCTGGATGAGCATAGCGGATTTGGTGAGGATGTAGCATGCATTGTTCCTGAATCGGACGAGGTCGTTTGTGGCTATGCCAACGATGAACTGGGATTGGGACTAAAAATCACCTTCTCCAAAACTCAAATGCCTTGGCTGATCAACTGGCAGCATTGGGGGAAAAACGAGTACGTGACTGCATTGGAGCCGGCGACCCATCCACCGGTTGGACAAGCAACAGTCCGTGAAAACGGGACATTGATCCTCCTGAAACCTGGAGAAAGCAGGACGTATGATCTGAAGCTGGAAGTAATGACTGGGGAGAAAGTAAAGGAGTTTAAAGGGTAAAAAGTAGGGGGTGTCAAGTACTAAGTATCAAGTAAGGTGAGCCCGACTACGATAGTAATTGTCAACATCGAACACCGAATTTTGACTAGCGAATTTCGAATATCAAATAACCTAACAATACCATGAGTTTAGCTAAAAAGGCCCTGGAGCAGGGCGAAGGAATACTGAGATTGACTCCGACCTGGGTACCGCGTTCTTTTTGCGTACCAGGAAGACGGATCAAACTACATCCTGACGACTATTATGCCCTCGGTGGCATGCGTGGCGGGATTGACGAACGTTGGTTTTCATCCACCACTCCGGCCGAAAATGGCCCACTGACTTCGAAGAATGAAGGGCTTTCTCACGTGGCTTTCGAAGAGGGCGGAAAGACAGAAACCTTCCTTTTGAAGGATGCCATCAACGAAATCGGCGCGGAGATCATTGGATCCAGACTTTGGGACAAGTACAAGTCTTGGCCGATGTACTCCAAGTTTTTTGACAACATGGGACCGCTGCCGCATCACATTCATCCAAGCGACGAGTTTGGCAAGCTGACCGGACAAAACGGCAAGCCCGAAGCCTACTATTTCCCTCCGCAAGTCAACAATCACGGCGGAGATTTTCCTTACACCTTCTTTGGTATTGCTCCGGGAACGAGCAAAGAGACTATTCTTCAATGTCTGAAAGACTTCAAAAAGGGCGACAACAAGATCACAAACTATTCTCAGGCGTTCCGCTTGCAGCCCGGCACGGGTTGGGATGTCCCTCCTGGGATGCTTCATGCGCCGGGTTCCCTATGTACTTATGAGCCTCAAAAGGCTTCAGATATATTCGCCATGTATCAATCACTGGTGAATGAAGCGATTATTCCTGAAGAACTCCTTTGGAACGCATGCCCGAAAGAGCGGTGGGGTGACCATGATCTCCTGGTCGAGATGATCGACTGGGATCTGAATGTGAATCCGAACTTGATGGACAACCACTACATGGAGCCAAGGCCGGTAGAATCTCAGGAGAAAATGCATGCGGCGGGCTATCATGATGCTTGGATCTGCTATCGTTCCCGTGATTATTCGGCAAAGGAACTGACGATTTTCCCAGGTCAGACGGTGACTATCACCGACAGTGCGGCTTACGGGATGATCATGATGCAGGGCTACGGCAAGATGGGCGTGTGGGACATAGAGACTCCTGCGCTGATCCGTTTTGGTCAGTTGACACATGACGAATATTTCGTGAGCGAAGCCGCTGCTCAGGCGGGGGTGAAGATTACCAACCTTTCCAAAACCGATCCGATCGTTATGCTGAAGCACTTTGGACCTGACAATCCGGATTTGGTCGTTGGCAAATAAGATTGAAGACGGAAGACCGGAGACGGAAGGAAAGACTGATGTCCGGTCTTCCGTCTCAAAACATCGGTCATCTGACACCCCACATCTAACAAAACAACCCTATAACTTAATAACCTCTAACTATGAACAATTTCCCAAAACTGCATAACGCCACCTGGCCGGGCTTGGTCGGAAAAGGACCGGATTCTGAACCCGTGATTCCATTTGACACCTTGCTAGAAATGACAGCTGCGGCCGAAGTCGGCGGGGTTAAATTCGACGGGATTGATGTCGGTCTTTTGGAACCACATTTTGACCTGAACAATCCTGACGATCCCAAAAGGCTGGCGGACAAAGTTTCCAAGTATAACCTAAAAGTTGGCTCCCTCGTGGCTCCGATCTGGGCAGGAAATGCCATGGGTACTGCAGAACAACGTGCAACTTTCGTTGACATGGTCCGCAAATCCTGTGAATTTGGCCAAAAGCTGAAAGAGCTGGGAGTTCGGGATTACGGCGTCGTTCGGATCGATTCGGCTGCCGGTGTACATGACTGGGCCAAAGACCCGGTGGGAAATACCAAGCTGATTGCTGAAACTTTCCGCGAAGCGGCCGATTTAGCAGCGGGTTTTGGAGAAAAGTTGGCCGCCGAAGGTGAAATCTGCTGGGGTGCCATGCATAGCTGGAAACACATGGTGGAGCTGCTGGAGATGGTAGATCGCAAAAACGTAGGCTTCCAAGCCGACATGTCGCATACCTTCTTGTATACGATGGGCTACAATGCTCCCGAGCATAGAATCCTCCCCGGAGATGCAGATCTAAAAGATCGCGATGCGGTGAAAGCTGCGTTGAAAACTGTCACAGACGCACTTCGTCCTTGGACTATTGACTTCCATGTCGCGCAAAACGACGGATCGGTATTCGGTTCAGGTTCTCACGACAAGACAGGACGTCACTGCCAGGCCACTGATCCAAATGGCGTTTTGGACATCGCTCATGATGCAGGTTACTGGTTGCGGGATGAAAACGGGCAATTGACCAAAGCTTTCCAGCACCTCTGCTGGGATGGCTGCATGTTCCCCAACCAGGTGATGAACAACCAACAAACCTGGAATGACATTCTCGCTGCGATGGTCAAAGTAAGAGAGGCGCATGGCTGGAAAGGGTGAGAGGTGAAAAGTTGCGGTCGTCGCGAGGCACAGCCTGCCCTGATGAGTCGGGGAAGAGATCTTTCTCTTAAGGGCGTCGACTCCGCTCAGCCTGACAATCCAACGATCTTGAAGTTTTGCTACTTTCCAAGCCTCCGTCCAATTTTCCAATCCGCCACGGCGGACAATTACTTTCAATTTTAAAATTTTCCAATTATGAGCAATAAAAAACTAATTCGAGTTGGTCTAATCGGCACAGGGCTGATGGGGCGCATCCATACTAACGGGTACAAGCGTGTGCCTGATTTTTTCTCCGAACAAGAATATCAACCCGTCCTGCAGGCTTGCTGTTCCCGACGTGAAGAAAAGGCGAAAGCCTTTGCTGAGCAATGGGGCTATGCCTCCTACGAAACCGACTGGAAGCGAATCATCGAGCGGGACGACATCGACGCGGTGGACATCTGTACGCCTAACGATTCTCATGCCGAGATCGCCATCGCCGCAGCGAAAGCAGGCAAGATGATTCTCTGCGAAAAGCCGCTGGCAAGAACCGTTGCCGAAGCCGAAGGGATGCTGAAAGCGGTCGAGGAAGCCGGTGTGAAAAACACCGTTTGGTACAACTATCGGAGAATTCCGGCCGTCACCTTGGCCAAAAATATCGTGGCTTCCGGCAAGCTGGGTCAGATTTTCCACTACCGAGCTAACTTCCTGCAAGACTGGACGATCAATCCTGACCTCCCTCAAGGGGGGGATGGCACTTGGAGATTGGATGTGGACGCTGCCGGTTCCGGGGTGACCGGTGACTTGCTTGCGCACTGCGTGGATACGGCGATGTGGATCAACGGGGGCATCAAAGACGTCTCGGCTGTGACCGAAACCTTCATCAAAGAGCGGGTGCATACCACGACCGGTGAGAAGCAAAAAGTCGGCATCGACGATGCCTGTATCTTCCATTGTCACTTTGACAACGGTTCCTTGGGGCTTTTTGAAGCGACTCGCTATGCCCGCGGTCACAAGGCGCTTTACACGCTGGAGATCAACGGCGAGCATGCATCAATTCGCTGGGATTTACACGATCTGACCCGTTTGGAGTACTTCGATCACAGCGACGAAGGGAAAGTTCGCGGCTGGAGATCGATCCACGTCACCGACGGAGATCATCCATACATGCACCGCTGGTGGATTCCGGGGACATCGATCGGATACGAGCATTCATTCATCCATCAGGTGGCGGATTTCTTCCTTAGCCTGCAGACTGGCGAACCTTGCCATCCGACCTTCAGAGATGCCTTCGAAACCCAAAAGGTTTGCGAAGCCGTCATCGACTCAGCCAATGACCGCACCTGGAAAGACACCGGTGTAGAGTGGGTGGAGAAGGTTTAGAGTTTCGGGTTAGAAATTTGAAGAAGTCCAAGTCGAAAGATTTGGACTTTTTTTATGGAATTTCTGATATGCAGTTTTTTAGGCGAATTATACATTCATGAGGATAGAAAGACGTAGATGCAATGTACGCCTAGGCGCCGCCCTTATCAGAGTTAAGGTACGACTACGTTCAGACGGGGAGGGGTATTTCAAATTAATCAATTCGGTGATTTTCACAAGCAGGATAACTGATTTGGCTGGATTTTTTGTCTTCCGAGCTAGTGCCATCCGCACGTAAGATCGGTAGAAAGAAGGCACCGATTTCAGGAGAGTACCGTAGGTACGATAGATTTTTGGATTGGTAATGTGTCGCGCCGACGGAGCTCTAAAAACTTATGGTAGCTTGGGGTTTCTACAAAGTAGCGCACGTACAGGATTACGTTGCTTGAGCGAAGGAGGTAGAATAAATTAAATACTTCGACTCCACTCAGTCTGAGACGCGCGACATTCCGACCTTCGGTCGCCATGAGTGTCTCCCTTCCCGGATTTGTTAGGGGCAATACACACAGATTCAAGTGAGTGCAGAAATTTACTCGGGCGGTGAAAATTTAAGAAAGATGGATTTATTCAAAGCCAATTCTCCTTTTCTCTCTGGTTACACCTCTTTGCGTTCCTTTGCGACTCGACTGGGTTCGGAGAAAACGCGATTGTTCGGTAGGGCGCTGGGCGGAATCCTCGACACTTGTCGGGAGTAATTCCACCCTCCTATCAGAGCCGATTTGCAATCGGTCGCGAATTACTCCCAACTACTGTGATTCATTAGGATAGAAAGCCGTAGATGCAATCTGCCCCTAGGCACCTCCCTTATTGGAGTTGAGGTACGACTACGCTCAGACGGAGATTTTCGCAAGTAGGAAACTAATTCGGTTGGATTTTTTGTCGTCCGAGCTAGTGCCATCGGCACGGAAGATCGATAGAAAAGAAGGTGTTGTTTCAGGCAAGTGCCGTAGGTACGATAGATTTTTGGATTGATAATGTGTCGCTCCGATGGAGCTCTGAGGCATTTGGTAGATTGGTGTTTTCTACAAAGGTGTCGCCCGTACCGGACTTGGTTTTTCGATAACCTATTGATTTCTTTGCCGCGGTGAGTGTCTCAAGACTACAGGTATAAAGCAGTCAATCTAATTTTGAAAAGTCTCTGATGATTGAAAAGCTAACCCAAAGGTTTGTGTCAAGAATGATTCTGCTATCCTTTCTTCTATTATCGTCTGCTTCTCACCAATTCGACCCCATTGGGGTCGGGGAATAATGTGTTGTTTGATTCCCCCGGTTTCACCGAGGGTTATTGAAAAGTTTGACCACTTCGTGGTCTTTTGATTGTAACCGACCATTAATAGGAAACGAGTCTTGATTTTATCTCGGATCTGTCTGAAATCCGACCCCGAAAGGGGTCAAACCTTGAATAGCCGTGGGTCGCAACCCACGGCTAGAAGAATGTCTGTCAAATTCCCCAAGAGCGCGAAGGGTCCTACCTCAGATACTTCTCCATAAAGTCATCCTTATACGCCCGGCCGAGGGGAAGTTGGGTGCCGTCGTGGAGGTAGAGCGTGTTGCCGCTGACCTTCTCGATCTGGTGGATATTGACCAGGTAGGACTTGTGGACGCGGAAAAAATCCCAGCCCTCCAGCAGTTCGATCCACTTTTTCAGGGATTCGGAGGAGAGGTGTTTTTTGTCCTCAAGATAGATTTCGCAGTAGTCCCCGTCCGCCGCCAGGTAGAGGATGTCCTCAAAGGCGATGCGGATATGCTCATACCCGATCTTCACAAAATGCTCCTTGCGGGCGGGAGTGGATGGAGAAGGGCTTTCTGGCCGGGGACGGCGGACTTTGGATACGGCCTTCAGGAAGCGCTCAAAGGAAAAAGGCTTGAGGAGATAATCCACCACGTCAAGCTCATAGCCTTCGAGGGCATAATCGGAATAAGCTGTGGTGAGGATCACTTGGGGCTTTTTGGTCAGGGTTTTCAGCAGGGCGATGCCGCTCAGTTTGGGCAGATTGATGTCCAGAAAGATCAGGTCCACGGGATGTTGCTCCACGTAGGCCATTGCTTTCATCGGATCTCCAAAGACCTCCAAGAGCTGCAGCATGCCCTGATCCTCGATGTACTTGCGGAGGATGCGCTGGGCAGGTGGCTGGTCTTCGATGATCAGGCAGTTCATTGCGTTTGGAGTTGGATTTGAAGTGAGACGCGGTATTCCTGGTTGCTTTTTTCGATGTGTAGCTGATGTCGCTCGGGATAGAGGAGGGTCAGCCTTTTTTTGACGTTTTCGAGGCCTATGCCGTTGCTTTCCCCTTCGGGAAATTCATTGGGCTCAAAGTTGTTGACACAGCTGAAATGGAGCTTTCCAGACTCATCCACGGAGAGGGACACGGAGATTCGGATTTCGTCAGACTGGCCCGACTGGCTGTGTTTGAAGGCATTTTCCACAAAGACGTTGAGGATCAGCGGGGCGATCTGGTAGTTGTCGCTGACCTTGCTGGTGGTGAAATCCACCGCACCACGTTCCTCGATCTGGAGTTCGTAGAGCTGGATGAAGTTGCGGAGCTGCTCGACCTCCTTGAGCAGGGGGACGAAAGGCTCCCGGCACTCGTAGAGCATGTAGCGAAGCATGCCGCTGAGTCCGAGGATGAGTTCCGGGGTCTTGGGCGACTGCTCCACGGCGTGGGAATAGAGGTTGTTGAGGTTGTTGAAGAGGAAGTGCGGGTTGATCTGAGAGTTGAGGAAGGAGAGCTCGCTGTCCTTGACCATGAGCTTGAGCTCGTCGATCTCCCGCTGTCGGTGGATGGAGTCCCAGGCAAATTTCACTCCCGTGAGGGCTCCCAGCACAGACAGCACCTCGCCTAGGCTCAGGATGGCGCCCTGAAAGTCCGAGCCTCGGGTGTCGGGGAAGAAGATCTTTTCCAGGACAAACTCTTCGATCAGGATCACGGCCACCACGATCAGCAGGCAGTAGATGCCAAACTCCAGATATCTTTTTCTGTAAAGGAAGCGGGGCAGCAGCACATAGCCAATGAGCAGGTTGGCGCAGACGTAATTGGCGAAGAATGCCAGCTGGAACCATTCCAGCTCGTAGATCATCTGTCCGTCTTTGTGATCGATGATGACAAAGTGAAATACGGTCAAATGGAGAATGATCTGGAAGATCCACTCTTGTTTGGCGGAAGTAAGGCTGCGGGACTTGGAATCCATGGGCTTAAAAATAAAGGAGAAAGCGGCATCGGTACTAATCCTGCGGACGAACGACTGCTTTTTCGGGTCAAACGACCCAAGAGGCCCAGCGCTGTTGTTTGTCAGGAAAGTCCCGTCGTTCGTCGATTATATTTTTTAAGGTAGGTATTCCTCTCCAATTTCGGGATGTAATCAAAACCCTCCGTAATGAGATTTTCACTGATATGTATCCTATTTTTTGGTTTGGGGCTGGGCACTGCCTTTTCGCAGCGCGTAGAGATCACCGGCAAGGTGGTCCATGCAAAGACCCAATCCCCCATCGAGTTTGCTACCATCAAGCTGCTGGACAAAAGCAGCGGAGAGATGCTGGCCGGCACCACCACCCAGCCGGATGGCACGCTCTTGGTAGCGACCGAAAACCGCAACTTTACCATGGAGGTCAGCTTCATGGGCTTTATTACTCAGGAGTTTTCTGATTTTGAAATTCAAAGAAACCAAGTGGATCTTGGTACCATCGCCTTGGAGGAAGACACCAAACTCATGGAAGAAGTGGTCGTGCGGGGAGAAAAATCCACCACGGAATTTCAGCTGGACAAGCGGGTTTTCAACGTAGGTCAAGACCTCAGCAGCACCGGGGCCAGCGCTCTGGATGTGCTCAACAATATCCCTTCGGTCAATGTCAATATCGAAGGTCAAATCCTGCTCCGGGGTACCGGCGGGGTGCAAGTCCTAATCAACGGGAAGCCTTCTGTGCTGACCAGCGACGGGGGTAATGCCCTCGGAACGGTGACCGCCGACATGATCGATCGGGTGGAAGTGCTGACCAATCCCTCGGCCAAATACAATGCAGAAGGAACCTCGGGCATCATCAACATCATCCTGAAAAAAACCGAAAAGCGCGGGGTCAACGGATCGGTGACGCTGAACACCGGCGTGCCCAACAACCACAGCTTGGGCTTTTCCCTAAACAAACGAACGGACAGGTTTAACCTCTTCAGCCAACTGGGTGTGGGCTACAGGACCATGCCAGAGGACTTTGAGACGCTCAACCAAAATCTCATCGACGGAACCGAGGTGCACAGCCTTGGTGAGGCGGAGAAGAATGAGAAGTTTTTCAACCTTATCCTCGGTACCGACTACTACATCAATGACCGAAATGTGGTCACGCTTTCGGGTAACTATGCCTTTGAAGGCGAGACGGAATACTCCAATGGGGCCTATAGCTCCTTTGATGCCTCCCAGGTGATGACCTCGGGCTGGAACCGGCTCGAGACCACCGAGGCCACCAATCCCAAATGGCAATATGAGTTGCAATACAAAAGCGACTTTTCCGACAAGGACGACCATTTTCTCCTGCTCAGCGCCATGGGGAGCTCCTTTGCCAAAGACCAGCTGTCGGACTTTGACAACTCGCCGACTTTCGGTGACGGCGCCCAGACGCAGCGGCAGCAAGCCGACAATGACTTCGCTCAGGCGGAGTACACCTTCCAGGCGGACTATACCCAGCCTTTCGGGGAAAAATTCACCTTGGAAACAGGAGGGCAGTACTTCATGAGTACCGTGAAAAACAACTATTCGATCTCCGATTTTGAGGATGGCAACTGGGTGGTCATACCCAATCTCACGAACGACTTTTACTATTCCCAAAATGTCTTGGGCCTCTACGGGACTGGTGCCTATGAGGCGGATAAGTTTGGGTTGAAGCTGGGCCTGAGACTGGAAAATACCGACCTGGAGACGGAACTGGAACAGACAGGAGAGGTCAACAAGCAGAACTTTACCAATGCCTTTCCCACCGTGCATGCTTCCTACAAGGTTGCCAAAAACTTCTCCCTGCAGGGAGGCTACTCGAGGAGGATCTCCAGACCGAGGTTCTTTGACCTGAATCCCTTCTACAACATCCGAAACCCCTACAATGTCAGCACCGGTAATCCCAACCTGCTGCCGGAGTACACGGACAGCTACGAGGTGACGACGATCTATGACCATAGCCTGTTTTCGCTCAGCGGCTCCATCTATCACCGCTACATCACCCAGACCATCGAGGATGTGACCACTGTGGAAAATGGTGTCAACATCACCAAGCCCATGAACATCGGTACCAATAATGTGACTGGTTTGGAAGTGAACGGAAAGGTGGCCCCAAGCGACTGGTGGTCGATCAATGCCGACTTCAACTACAATTACTTCGACCGAAACGGTACCTGGGAATCCACTCCCTTTGACTTTACCTCCAACCAATGGTCAGGTCGCGTGACTAACAAGTTTGAGCTGCCGGCGGACTTTACGCTGGAAGTAGTGGCTGACTACCGATCGTCTTACCAGACTTTTCAGCGTACCAACAAGGGCTATGGCATGGCCGACCTTGGCATCCGCAAGAAGATCATCAACGGTAAGGTCATCGTCAACCTGAGCGTGCGGGACGTGTTTGCTTCGCGGGTGACGGAGAGCGAGAGCTATTCCCCGGACTTCAACCAATACAGCTTCAGGCAGCGTGGCCGCTTTGTGACCTTTGGCATCAGCTACGGCTTTGGCAAGGGCGAGGCCATGGAGTTTAGCGGGACAAAAAGACGTTAATACAGCCAATCAAGTTAGCCAGGGAGTTGGTCCTTGAGATTTCCGGGGTTTTGCTCTAGAATCATGGTAGAGGGCCCCAGCCATACCGCCGCCGTTGCCTACATTCTGGCATCTCTGGAGGGCTGAAACTGATGGGATAGTGATTTTTCCTTCGTGCGACCGTACTTGTCCAAGACCGAACCTTATCCCGACTTCGGCGATTCATTTCTAGCAAAGTCCCTCCGCTCGTCTTCGTAGTGAAATCTTCGCGGCTGTCCAGTACGCCGATTTGGGTAATTTTCCCTAGCTACATCGCTTCCCCAAAAAACCATAATCATGAAAAATCCTTTGGTTAGCCTTACGATTTTTCTCCTGTTTTTTGCCACGCTCTTGGTTTCCCAAGTTCAACAGAGCAGCCTGGATCGCCCAAACTTTATCATCATCTTCACCGATGATCAGGGCTATGGATACCTGGGGACTTTTGGCCACCCGACGATCAAGACTCCGAATATCGACCGCAGGGCGGCTGAGCGCCAGAGACGTCAGGAATCCCTCACCCAATCTGGCAAAAAGCTCATTCCCATCTCCCTGATGCAGAAACTCAACTTTGCCGGAAATATGCTGGAAGTGACAAATGACGGTGGGGAGCGCTTTGCCGTGATGTCGCAGGCGGCGCTTTATTCACTCGGCCTGGGGCAAATCCAGCAAATCGGAAAGCACAGCACGATCATTAGTACCTCCATTTCCACCATCGAAAAATCAGGTGGTGGCAGCGCATGATGCATGATGGCGGAGATTTTTTTGCGAAGATTTAGTTGACAAAGAAGGCAGCTCATCGGCTGCCTACTTCGTGGGGATTCAACTTCTCTCGCGTGTTTGACTCAATATGGCGTTATCGAAGATTATATAGTGTTTCAAATAGCTTGTAGTTCCAAGAAAGAAGGTACTTTTCTTTTGGCCCCTTGTTAGCTTTTATATCCATCAATTTTAGATTTGAAAATACGGTTTTGGTATAAATAAACTCAGGGTCGTTGTGGTAAGTTTTGATGATGATAGGAATGTACATTCTCACACTTTCGCGCTTTCCGTTTTTTATTGCCGGTGTCCATCGTATGTTTTTGCTCGTTAGCTCGGTTATGAGATCAATCTCAAAATCATGACCCGAACTAACCTCTACTACATAGTCATCTGTTTCTCCATTTTCATCAATGGTGAAGCTTATGAGACTGTATGAGTCCGATGGAGCGGATTGGAGAGATTGTCTCAAAACGTCAAACAAGGTGAATTGATAGACTAAATTGCTGCTCAGGCAAAGTGGAGGCGTGTCCAATTTTGAATCGATCGTGTCGCTCCCCTTGACTATGGGATAGTTTGTTGCAGATAAGTCATCAAATGGAATTACGTGATAGGATTTTGTTTCGAAAGGACCGTTGATCAAAGTTCCTTTTTCCCACCTTATCGCATCCCGCAGTGTGGCGGAATTCCATGAGATTACACTGTCTTTGGTAAAGTCATATTCAAATTCGAGATCTCCCATGGAGTTGAAATAACTCCATTTTCCAGATGCTTTCGAATGATCAAATTGCCCTTGTATAATTACTTGGTCTTTGTAGAATAGTTCATATGGGCCGTCTTTGATGGATTTATCCGACTTTATTACTTCATATCTTTCGCTAAAGTGATCAGTGATATTGCTTCTTTTTTTATTCTGAGTTTGACTATAAGAGAGATGTGATATTAGAAGGATGGCCGTTGCCAGATAGTACGGTGTTTTCATTGAATCGAATTTTCATCTTGGGCTTGGAAGCGATTTCGGTTTTCTTGGCTTATTATTGGTAAAAATAGGAGAGTTGATTTCCGGTTTTTTATAGATCTATAGACTCAAATGTGTCAACGCAAAAATGGCCATAGACACGAGATTGGTTTATAGCCATTTTAGAAGATGATAGGATCAGCTTGGGGTGGTATGCCAAGTTGGCAAATTAGATCCCTGTGTAGTTAAACGGAGTAATCTGATCCAACTCTAGTTTCAAAGCATCGGAGATCGGCAGGTTTGCGATAAATTCGCGGATCGAAGTTTCGGTGATTTTTGTATTGGTTCGGGTCAGATCCTTGAGGGCTTCGTACGGCTTAGGGAAGGCTTCCCTTCTCAGGATAGTCTGTATTGCCTCTGCGACTACGGCCCAGTTGTCCTCTAGGTCGGCATCGATCGCGGCGCGGTTAAGTTCGAGCTTGCCCAGACCTTTTTGCAGCGATTCCAAGGAAATCAGCATATGTGCCAAAGGAACTCCGATCACGCGCAAAACCGTGCTGTCTGTGAGGTCGCGTTGCAGTCTGGAGATCGGAAGTTTGGCTGCCAAGTGCTCCAAAAGCGCATTCGCTATGCCGAGATTCCCCTCTGCATTTTCGAAGTCAATCGGGTTGACCTTGTGCGGCATCGCGGAGGAACCGACCTCACCCTCTTTGATTTTTTGTTTGAAATAATTCATTGCCACGTACTGCCACACGTCCTTGGAAAGGTCAAGCAAGATGGTATTGATTCGCTTGAGTCCGTCAAAAGTCGCGGCAAGATTGTCGTAGTGCTCGATTTGTGTGGTAGGATAGGAGCGTTCCAATCCGAGGAAATTTTCTACGAAGGTGAACGCAAACTCGTTCCAGTCCATGTCGGGATAGGCAACTTGATGCGCATTCATGTTTCCCGTGGCTCCGCCGAATTTGGCGGAATGGGGAATCTGCTCCAATAGTTCGAGTTGGTTTTTTAGTCGGACCACAAAGACCTGGATTTCTTTTCCCAATCGGGTAGGGGAGGCGGGTTGGCCGTGGGTTTTTGCCAGCATGGGGATATCGCTCCACTCCTCAGCGAGGTCGGTCAATCGCTCGATTACCTCCCCTAAAAGTGGTAAAATGACCTCTTGAAGTCCGTTTTTCAACATCAACGGAGTTGCCGTATTGTTGATGTCTTGAGAGGTCAATCCGAAGTGAATGAATTCCTTGTAAGGCTCCAATCCCAATTGGTCAAACTTTTCTTTCAGGAAGTATTCCACCGCCTTTACGTCATGGTTGGTGGTGCGCTCGGTGGTTTTAATCCACTCCGCATCGGCCAGGCTAAACTTCTTGACGAACTCGCGAAGCTTGGGAAACAGGGCATGATCAAAGTCCGCAAGTTGCGGCAGAGGCAACTGGCAGAGTGCGACGAAGTATTCCACTTCCACGTGTACGCGGTTTTTGATCAGGGCAAATTCGGAGAAAAAAGCGCGCAAGGAGGCCGTTTTGTCGGCGTAGCGTCCATCTACCGAAGAGACGGCTGTCAGAGCATTTAATTCCATTCTGGGTTGATTTGGCAAGGCAAAGATATTTTGGGTCCGATTTTCGGAAGCGGCAAAGTTAAGCCATTACCCTCAAAATCGGGATTTCGGCGGAATTATTATCGGAGCCGGACAAACTTACTTTTCTCTTTTGGGGTTTAAACCGCATTATGCATTAGAATTTCTTTTATGACCTAAAATTGCTTTAAAATCAGGTGCTTCGCTTTTGTCCACTAGTTTACCATAGCGTTGCAATACCTCAATCTCCAAAAAGCCTGATTTCTTTGTCATTTAGTCCCAAACGAAACCTAATGCGATGTCCAAATTTGAAATGGAAATTCCGGCGCGGATGCCGGTTTTCCCAGTTTTGGGCTTAATTTTGCAGCCAAATTACCAGCAATCAGAATGTTCAATTTCTTCAAAAAAAAGAAAGAAGAGGTAAAAGTCAATCCCTATTTGCCGCTTAAAGTCAGAGAAGTCGTCAGAGAAACCGCTGATACCATTACCTTGTATTTTGAGCAGCCTGAGCCGTTTTTGGAGTATAAGCCCGGACAGTTTTTGACCTTGGTGATGGAGTTTGAGGGCAAAGAGCAACGTAGATCCTATTCCCTATGTACCTCTCCCTTTGTAGATCCCTTTCCGGGGATCTCTATCAAGCGAGTACAAGACGGCCTTTTTTCCAACTTTCTCAATGAGAAAATCTTTCCGGGAAAAACCATCAATGTCTTAAAGCCACTGGGGCATTTCACCACGGATTTTCATTCCAAAAATCGTCGGCATTTCTTCCTGATCGCCGCAGGGAGCGGAGTCACCCCCATCATGGGGATTCTCAAGTCTGTCTTGGTCAATGAGCCCAATTCGATAATTACGCTGATCTACTGCAGTAGAAACGAAGAACAGATCATCTTCAAAGATCAACTTGGCCTACTCGAAAAAGCCAATTCCGAACGACTGAAAGTCATTCACAACCTTAGCCAGCCTTCCGAATCCTGGACTGGCCTGAAAGGGAGGCTTTCGGCAAATGTGCTAAGGGAGCTTTTTGCAAACGCCGAATATGAGCAGCGCTACGAAGAAGTCTATTTCATGTGCGGACCTGATGGGATTATGAACATAGCCAAGGAAATCTTGAATGAACTTGGCGTTGATAAAGAACGCATCCACCAAGAGAGTTTTTATTCGGCGGCGGCACACATCGCCCACGAGGAGGCTATTGCGGGGATTAGCCATGGGATTCTTTCCCGAGATGTGACTATTGTCCTGGAGGATGAGGAGCATCAGGTCACTGTTGACCCTTCGAGGACGGTGTTGGAAGCTGGACTTGCAGCAGGTCTGAATATGCCATATAGCTGTCAAAGCGGACTTTGCACCGCTTGTCGCGGTAAATTGCTGAGTGGTCAGGTGAAGATGGACGAGGATGCGGGATTGAGCGAGAAGGAAATCGCCGCCGGCTATGTGCTCTGCTGCGTGTCTCGGCCACTCACCGACGATATTAAAATCAACATCGAATAAACCTCCCCAATCTTGGAATTACAGGAAATACGAACTGTTTACCGAAGTACTGAAAGGCTCACCGTGTTGCTGCTGCTGTTTGCGCTGCCAGCATTTGCGGTGATATATCTCTATCAAGATGCCGGGCAGGTCGATTGGGGTTTGCCTCAATTGACTGGCGGTGTGGAATGGGCTTTGGCCGGGCTTGCTACGATGATCTTGATTGTTCATTACATGATTTTCCAGCGGGAAATCAAGACAACACTTACGCAGTCAGAGCTTCTTGAAAAAGTAAAGACCTATTGTCAAGCAACCCGACAACGCTTTTGGATTCTTTTTTTTGTGTCGCTGTTGGCTACGTTGGGATTGCTTCTGAGTCAAAATCCCGTTTTCACCTTGATCTTCGCCGTGACGATGGTCTTTTTTTCCCTAGGGAAACCCAGTCCCGATCGGATGGCTCGCTTGATGAAGCTGAAAAAAGAAGACCGGGAAACTATCAGAGAAGCTTCCCGGCCGGAATAAATTCGTAATTCGATGTTTGAATGTTGGGCTGAATCTCAAATTTCAAGCCTCAAATTTCAGATCAGTTTTCAATTCACGATGCTGATGTTGCCGGAGCTGATACTACCACGTACCCAAGGACCACTACCGTTTTCGATTTCGAGCGTTTTTCCGGTATTGATACCGCCAACTTTAAGATTGCCAGAGGAGGCTTTCAGCGAAAAATTAAATTCCTTCAAGTTGGATGGCGTCTGAATGTTGAAGTTGCCGGACGTGCCGCTGAACTTGGTGTTTTCTCCCAAGCCGGCATTGTTGGCCCTCATATTTCCTGAAGTGAATTGAAGGTAACCCAAGCTGCCGATATTGTTCATCTTAGCATTGCCAGAGGTGAGTTTGACGCTGAGCTCTCCGGTGATATCGTTGGCATCCAGCGATCCACTGGTCGACTGGTAGGAGACATCTCCATCGATCGAGTTGAAATTGGCATTGCCTGAAGTGACGCCTGCCTCTACGTTTCCAGCGATATTACTCACATTGAGATTTCCAGAACTCGCACGAATCGAAAGATTTCCAGCCAGGTTTGTAGCTGACAGGCTTCCGGAAGAGACTTTCAGATAGGTGTTTTCATTTTTGACATTTTCCACGGAGATCTTTCCAGAACTTCCGCTCAGTTCAAGTGCGATGTTTTCAGGGCCGGTGATATGGATGTGACCTTTGTTTTTAGAGTTCCAGTTGTAGTTGTTTTGTTTTTTGGCGTGGCTGATCTTCAGCACATCTCCGACAGTGACGAAGACGATATCCTGCTCGTCGTCATTGGATTCGAGATAGGCTTCGACATTGACCTCGGAGCCGGAGCCACCTTTGTAGGAGACATTGAGCCATCCGCTCTCCACCTCGATTTTCTTGATGCCCGGATAGGATTTGTTGGTGTCGACGATGACATTTTGGGCAAAAGCGGCGGAAGCAAAGAGCAGCAGCGCAAGAGCCAGCGATAATTTGGTGTAGAAGATTTTCATATCGTAAAGTTTTCTAAGTTTAGTTTACTCTGATGCCAAAGCTCATGGCTTGAAGTTCTGGGCCCAGTCCAGCTTGGAAAAGGTCGTTAAGATCATAGTTGAAAAACAACGTCACGTCGCCGATGCCGATTTCGGATCGGAGACCATAGCGAAAGTTCTCCACGTACATGTTGGATTTGGTGAAGTCTTTTTCCTTTTCGCCCTCGGATTCATAGACAAACTTGCCTCTTCCACCCAGTCGGAAGCCTGCATAGGCGCCTGCTCCGAAACGCATCTTGCGGTTGCTGGTAAGCACCGTCGGTATAACGGTGAGTGTGGCATAGGATGCTGAGATCTTGGACTTGATCGGATCAGCGTTTGGGTCGTCGATGACCTCGGTGTAGTCTACAAACTCCAGTCCGTCTGCAGTCTTGAGCGCGTAGATATTTTCATCTTCAAATTTGAAATTGTACCAGCTCACTCCAAGCGTAGATCTGAGGTGGAAGTTTTTGCTGGCTTTCCAAATTCCAGCAGACTGTAAGGAAACAAACCAGCTGCCCCAGGGCTTGACCTGCGGCGCGCCTTTATCCTCTGGCCAGATATTGATGCCTACCTCGGTCTCAAGGAAATTGTAGTCGAATTTGGAGGATTTTTCGGAATGGTAGTTAGTGTAATCTTCCTCGTCAATTTCCCATTCATAGGATTTGGAGCCGTCTTCGAATACGACGACCTTCCAGGATTTCCCCATGACCGTGTATTGTTTTTCTTTGGAAACGGTTTTGGTCGAATCCGTGCTTTGAGCAAATGCCCCTAGGGAAAAAAGCAGCAGCAAAGCCGTGGTTAGATTTAGGATTTTCATAGTTGGTTTGTTTTAAAAATGACTTGAAAAAGGGGCTGTCTCGTAAAGTGTCGCGCCACTGCGAGGTACGAAGCAGTCTTTTGGGTCACTAGAAAGAGATCGCTTCGTCATTCCTCCTACCAATGACGTCAACGCCACGGGACAGCCTCTTTTTGTTGGTTTATCAGAAAACTATCCCAAACGTGATCGGATTGAGCGCTGGGCCTTTTCCTTCCTGGAAGAGCTCGTTGAGATCATAGGTGGTGAAGAATTTCACCCGTCCAACTCCCAACTCCCCACGGACACCGTAGCGGAGGTTTTCTAGGTAAAGGCCTGTGGCTTCCTTGTCTTTATGACGGCCGGATCCGCCAAGTTCTTCATAGACATATTTGGATTGTCCTCCCAGTCGGTAGCCCACATAAGGGCCGGCCGCAAGTCGTATTCCTCTACGGCCCTGGTCGTTCATCTTACCAAAGTCAAGCTCAAGCAAGGTCATCGCAGTGAGGTAGGAAGAGGAGATTTTACTTTTGAATCCGTCCACGTCGGTGCGTTGGATAAACTCGATCGAGTCGTCACCGCGGACCGCCTGATAGTCTCTGTTTTCGAATTTGAAATTGTAGAAATGGAAGCCCAGGCCGAAATTCCAGTGGAAGCCTTTGGAGATTCGCTGGGAAGCCATCCAGTTGAGGCCAACCATCCAGCTGCCCCAGCCTTTGACCGCGTAGGGTTTGTCAGACGTAGGGAATCCGCCGTCTTCGAGGTAGTTGTTGATACCCAAGTCCATATTAAAGAAGGATCTGAACGGGGGATCCGAATTTTTTTTGGCACCTGTCTCGACTTTTACCCGGGTATTTTCACCGGATTCATCCACATAGACCCGGACTCCTCCGACATTGACTTCGGTGTTTCCTCCGTCTTCATAGACTTTGACGACTTCCTTGATTGTACCGTCTTTTTTTCTGATTTCGACGATAGTCATTTCACCGGTCTCTTTGTTTTCTTCGAGATCCAGTTCGCTGATGATCTGATTGATGTTCATCAGTTTTAGCTTTTCGAAGTCTTCCTTGGATTCCACGATGATGAGGACTTTGCCGGACTTGCCAAATTCGACGACTACGCTGTCCGACATGATCCGGGATTCGGTCAGGACGGGATTTTCTGTCAGGTCGGTAGCAAACGCAACCTGAACCACTGCCAACAGGCAAAACAAAAGCAGGTATTTTTTCATGTGTGTATAGTTGTTTTTTAAGGCCATTCCGATCGCGAAGGCTATCGGGATTTTCGGGAGGAATCTTGCGGGATTGATTTCCGTCTCGTTGTGTGACGTTTTCGTCCTGCTTGATTTCATACTAAGGTTCAATTAAAAGAGGTGTGTTGGTTTAGTTTTAGCGTCGTTCTTCTCCGACGTTTTTCTTAGAAGTCAGCGCAGTAAAGAGGTTGTCTTTTTTGTCCTGAAGCCCGATCAGTCCATCGTCCACCTTGCCGAGAAAACCTTCCACCTGGCCTACGGTCTTGCCAAGTTCGGTGATTAGGTTTTTGTCGGGCTCCTCGCCTTTTTTGACCCCATTGGAGTAGATGCTCACGCGGTACAGTGGCTCGTCCTCAGACGGGGTGGAGGCTTGGGCAATGGTTTTTTCTACTTCCGGCGTTTTCAACTCGGGCAGGGCAAGTACCAGCTCATCGGTCTTGAGCTCTGGTACAGAAACAACTATTGGAGTCTCTTCGGATTTCGGTTCTGTCTGTGCGATCAGGTTTTGAGGAGCTTGGGACATAGCCGGGGTAGGAGTTGGTTTAGTTTTCTGGATAGTTTTGGGTTTGTTCTCAGGTGTTAATTCAGGAGTTGTAACTTCAGTTTTTAGCGCTGTCTCGCCGATTTCCGGCGAGAGCTTAGGCGTGTCCCGAGTCGTTTCTGTTTGAATCTGGGCGGGGATTTCGGTCTTTTCCGCCAGGAGAATTTCTCCGGAGCCAGCGTTCTCACTTGGCCAAAACGAGTACCCAGCGACGAGCAACGCAGTCACCGAAGCTGCCACCGCCCACCAGATTCCGATTCTGGGTTTGGATTTCTTTGGCAGTTGGCTTTCGAGCCGCTCCCAGGCGAGTGCACTTGGTTTTTCCCGATGTCCGTCCAGCTTTTCTCTGAAGTGCTGGTCGAATTGTTCGTTTGTATTACCCATGATTCGTCTTGGTTTTTGGTTGCAGACTGGCAATTTTTTCTTTGAGCGCTGTTCGTGCCCGATTCAGTTGTGACTTGGAGGTGCTCTCGGAGATTCCCAGCAGATCGGCAATTTCCTGGTGGGCATAGCCTTCGATCGCATAGAGATTGAAGACTGTCCGATATCCAACAGGTAATCCCTGTACAAGCTCCATGAGTTCTGCCGCCTCCAGATGAGTCAGCTCGTAGTGATGGGTACTGTACTCAGACTCCGGCTCCAGGTTGACCTCCATCATGAGATGACGATTGCTGCGCAAAGTCATCAGCGCTTGGGTCACCACGATTCGTTTCATCCAGCCTTCAAAGCTTCCCTTGTGTTGAAACTGAGAAAGCTTTTCGAAGATCTTCATGAAACTCTCGATCATCACGTCCTCGGCATGTTCGCGGTCTTTGAGGTACCGCATGCAGATGGCCAGGAATTTCCCCGAATAGGAATCGTACAAATGACGCTGGGCTGACCGCTCACCCTTGAGGCATCCTTTGATTACTCCTTCCTCGGTAGAAAAATTGGATCTGTTAAACATTCCGGTTGGTTTTCAAATAAGTAGATGCGGGGCTGCAAAAAATGGTTGCCTCGGAATCTGAAAAAAAGTTAAATATTTTCTCCTGTAACATAAAAAGCCTGAAATCGAGCACGAGGAAGATGTCACGCACTGAGTTTACAGTGAGTCGCGAGATTCCATGGGACTATTAGAAAAAAGTTATAAGCACATGAAAATCAGTTGTTTTCAGGCTTCGGGTAGCGTGACGGTTTTTTTGCTCAGAGAGAAAATAAGAAAAACAGCAGCGCGACAGTCTGTACGAGGATCAGAATCTTGGCTTTCTCTTTGAATTCCGGTGCGACTTTTCTTTTTCTCAAAACCAAGATCGCCGTGCCGAGCGCCGCCAATTGGAGGAGAAAACTGACTCCGTTCAGCGGGCCCATCGGCGCATCAATGTAGTGCAGGCTGGAATTGAGTAGAGATAGCGTGCCCAAGACAATTCCGGTGATTCCGAAAAGAAATGAGCGTTGCAGTAGGACAGGTTCGGGGAGATCAGACCATTTCATTTTTTTGTAGCTAGTATTTAGTATTAAAAGGGGGAGAGGTTCGAGGCAAGAAGGGAGTAGCTAGACGAAAGCATCAAGACGCTAAAACCAAGAAGTCATTGCTTCATTGGTAGGCACGAAGCAATCTCTTCCTAGTATTGAGCAGTCTCACAAGTCCAGCGACTTGGTACTTAGTACTTGACACTTTGTACTTTTTTGCGTTCCGCAAAGTAAGCCCCAATTTCTTCCCCGTTCAGTGCATTGAGCGTCATTTCCTTGGTTAAGCCGCCTTTTCTGCCGACAAGCACACCGTATTTCATATCCGCATAGCCGTCCATCTCGTGTGCATCCGGATTGATGGAGAGCTTTACCCCCTGATCCATGGCATAGCGAACCCATCTCCAATCGAGGTCGAGCCGCCAAGGGTTGGCGTTGATCTCGATCACGACATTGTGGAGGGCGCAGGCGTCGATGATGGTTTTGTGATCGATAGGGTAGCCTTCTCTACGGAGCAAAAGTCTGCCGGTGGGATGGCCGAGCATTGTGGTGTAGGGATTGGAAATGGCGTTAAGCAAGCGGTCAGTCGCCCGCTTTATATCCATATTTAAGATGGAGTGAACTGAGGCTACTACAAAGTCAAAGGTGGCCAACACGTCATCCGGATAATCCAGACTGCCGTCGCTGAGGATGTCGCTTTCGATGCCTTTGAAGATCTTGAAGGGAGCCATTTCCCGGTTCAGTTCTTCGATTTCGACATGCTGCTTCATGACTTTTTCGATTTCGAGTCCACCTGCATAGAAGGCGGTTCTGCTGTGATCGGAGATCCCGAGATACTCATAGCCAAGCGATTTGCAATGTTCTGCCATCTGTCGCAGGCTATGCTTACCATCGCTGTAGGTGGAGTGGTTGTGCAGGATGCCTTTTAGATCGTCATCCCTCAGCAACTCGGGAATCTTGTTTTCCCTGGCTTGCTCGACTTCTCCAAATCCTTCCCGCATCTCTGCGGGGATGAATTGAAGTTGGTTTTTGGAGAAAAAATCTTCCTCCGAGTCGTAGTCTTTCTTGATGAGCTTCTGGGAAATTGTTTCGGTGTCGTCGACCAAACTCATTAAGTGAGCCTTGGAAGCGGTGAAGGCCAGTTTTTTCCAAGAGAAATCTCCCATGGAACAAAAGTGAATAATAACGTCCAAATCGAGATCTTGTAGTTTACCTGTCCAGGTGGTTGGGCTGGCGATTTTCCAATCCCACTCGATTAGCGACTGAGTTTTAAGAAGTGCTTTAACTTCCGAAAGTTGGTCCGAGCCAATTACAAATTCCGCAGCAGAGATGATTTCCATCTTCCGGGCAAAATCTCCGACCACGGCTAGATGGGCGTCTCCAATGAAACTTTGGATTAAAGTGACGAGCTGAGTAAGGGTGTCCTCTATATCGGCATAAAGCCATTTGCCGGTGTTGGAGGCTTTAAATTCTAAGTTTTGGATGATGGTATCTTGTGTCTTTTGACCAAAACCCTTGATCTGGGCGACCTTTCCAGACTGACAGGCCTCCATGAGTTCATGCGTGGAGGTGATCCCCAACTCTTCCCAGAGGGTTTTGACCTTTTTCGGACCAAGGCCTTTGATCTGAAGAATTTCGAGAATTCCCGTCGGGGTTTTGTCCAGAAGCTGCACCAGCAAGGGAAAAGTTTCGGTGGCTTTGAGGCTTTGAATTGCCTCTATGATGCTTTTTCCAACACTGTTAATCTGCGTCAGTTCGGCATCGCTGAGCTCCATAATGTCCTGATCGCCACGCTCGAGTGAGATGAGCGCACTTTGGTATCCGCGGATTTTGAATGGGTTTTCATTGTGAAGCTCCATCAGCTGAATGCACAGCTTTAGTTTTTTTAAAATCGTTTTATGATCCAAAACAGTCAGTTTTTCGTGTCAGTAATCAGACAAATGTCTTTAATTATTGTTTCAATTTAAAGCTTGATCGGGTATCTTATGAGGGAAGTTGGTCAGTGATCGGCGGGCAGTCGCGGTTGTCAGCCGTTTAAGTAAACTTTCTGAAAGTCGTACGTTGTTAGGAGTAAGTAGCGCGACACAACTTAGGATATATCACTTACTGCTTACCCTTTAAAAATAACCAAATAACAAAACCGATGAACTACTGGATGGTCAAGACGGAGCCGAGCTCGTATTCCTGGGAAGACTTTGTGGCGAAAGGAGAGGATGTGTGGGACGGAGTGAGAAACTATCAGGCGAGGAATTTTCTCAAAGAGATGCAGGTGGGAGATCCGGTGCTTTTTTACCATAGTGGCAAAGACAAAGCGGTGGTGGGCGTGGCAGAAGTGAGTCAGGCCGCTTTTCCCGATCCCAAAGATGCGGCATGGGTGGCCGTGAGCCTTAAGGCGAAGCAGCCCCTTGTGAAGTCCGTGAACTTGGAAGCGATCAAAGCCGAAGATCGGCTGAGTGAAATGTTGATGTTGCGCCAGTCCCGGCTTTCGGTGATGTCAGTGACCAAAGAGGAGTTCAACTTGATTTTAGCAATGGGTAGATGAGAACATTTTGGATACTTGTGGTTTGTGTGTTTTTGGGTTTTGCGTCGGAGGCCCAGGTGAAGTTTATTGAGCGGTATGAAGTAGCCGGATCGCCCAATGATCCGACATTTGAAATGATGCGGATCCCGGATGGATTGGTGTCCTTTCGCACGTTTCAGCAGAAGGGATTTTCTGCCAACAGGGCATTTCAATTTTTTGTATCTGACCTGGAACTCAAAACTCCCGGACTGATCGAGATGCCCATGAAGCCCGGATTTGACATGATCGGCTATGATACGGATGGAAACAACCTGTTTGTCCTGATGGCAAAAGGCTATTCGACGAGTGCTGAAAAATACATTTTGCATGTGAATCTGGAATCCAGCCAGGGCTTTGAATTTCCTGCGGAAAACCTCCTGAACATAGAGTTGGTGGAGTTTTTGGTACAAAAGCGCAAGGCGGTATTCATGGGGAATTCGGAGAGCAGACCGGTGTTGCAAATTTTCGATCTGGATAGCAAAAGTATCCATACTGTGCAGGGTGTTTATGGCAACAATACCCAAGTGCTTCAGATCCGTAAGATGCCGGAATTCGAAGCATTGGAGGTGGTGATCAGCCGCAGAGGACAGTATAAAAACAGAGAAACCTCCATCATTACCTTTGACATGTTGGGCAACCTGATACGGGAAATCAAGGTGGATCAATTTGGGCAGCCTGACCAGGAAATTCTGGAAGGCTTGCTACTCGCCGATCAGGACTACCAGCAGGTGATGATCGGTTCCTATGGCCTAGATGGGAGAAGTGCCTATCAGGGGATGTATATTATGGAGATCAATGAGTTTGGTGAATATCAATTCAAACTCTATACGCTGGAAGATTTCCCTAATTTTTTCAATTACCTACCGGAAAAGCAAAAAACGAAACGGGATGAGCTGGTGGTGAAGGATCTGGAAAAGGCCAAGATACCATTGATCCGAAATACCTATGCCGTGCGGGATGTGCGGGAAGTGAACGATTCCTATTACGTTTACTTTGACCAGGTCAATATCGTGAACAATGGTGGGCGACGCCCAGGAGGCTGGTCTTCTACGAATTCCTATCGGTACGATAGGATCAACAGGATGGGCTATGCGCCGTATTACATGGATCCCTTCCTTGCGCCAAACACTCCCGTTCAATCCTACGCCTCAGCTTTTGAGTATCAATATGAGTCGGCGCACTTTGTGAAAGTCTCTAAGGAGGGCCAGGTGCTTTGGGACAATTCGGCCACCTATGGGGGTTTTACTACCACGTATCCGGAGCCCTTCGGGGAAATCGCCATTGTTGGTGAAGATTTGTATCACCTCTATGCCGAAGATGATGTGATTAAGGCCAGTTTTTTCAGAGGTGGGGAAAAAGTGTTTGATCACCTGGATTTTGAGCTGGAGTTGCCCAATGAAGAGGAGCGCATTAGGGCTACCGATTATGGCACACTGCGGCTGGTACACTGGTATGATCGCTATTTTATCCTTACCGGATTGCAGACCATCCGCGCACTCAATTCCCAAAATCAGGAGACGATTCGGGAGGTATTCTTTATCAGCAAAATTTTGGTGGACGGGGATTTGTACCAGCCGGAGGAAGCAAGGGACTAGTTTTATTTTCTATATTTACGCCCAAATCCAACCCATGCAAAAGCGGCTTGTACTCGATCAGCAGCAGATTGCCATCACTCTGAAGCGATTTTGCTACCAACTCATCGAAAATCACGACGATTTCGAAAATACTGTACTCCTTGGACTTCAGCCTCGTGGCCCCATACTTTTAGACAAGGTGGTCGCACTGTTGGAGGAAATCTCCGGAGTCAAAGTTCCATCTGGCTACCTCGACGCGACATTCCATCGGGATGATTTTCGCAGGAGAGACTTTCCTCTCAAAGCCAATGAGACCAAGATTGATTTTTTGGTGGAGGGCAAAAAGGTCATCCTCATCGACGACGTGCTGTACAAGGGGCGCTCGGTCAGGGCTGCGATGGATGCGATGATCGCCTTTGGCCGTCCCCAAAAAGTAGAACTCATGGTGTTGGTCGACCGCCGACTGACGCGAGACTATCCGATCATGCCGGACTATTTTGGGATGAAAGTCAACACGCTGGACAGTCAGTATGTGGTCGTGGAGTGGGCCGATCAGGATCACTCGGAGGATGCAATTTGGATCACAGAGAAAGTTAAAAGTTAAACATGTCGCAACTCAGCACCAAACACCTGCTAGGAATCAAAGACGTCACCGAGACAGACATTCGCCTGATTCTCGACACAGCGGCCAATTTCAAAGAAGTGATCAACCGGCCGATCAAGAAAGTACCTTCCCTCCGCGACATCACCATTGCCAATATCTTCTTCGAAAACTCCACCCGTACCCGCCTCTCCTTTGAGCTGGCGGAGAAGCGACTCAGCGCCGATGTGGTGAATTTCTCCTCAGCCAACAGTTCCGTAAAAAAAGGCGAAACCCTCGTCGACACCGTCAACAACATCCTGGCGATGAAAGTGGATATGGTCGTCATGCGCCATGCCAGCCCGGGAGCGCCGCACTTTCTCTCCAGAAATATCTCCGCCAACATCGTCAATGCCGGCGACGGAACCCACGAGCATCCGACCCAAGCCTTGCTTGATGCATTTTCGATGCAGGAAAAGCTCGGTGACCTTGCCGGAAAGAAAATTGCCATCATTGGCGATATCCTACACTCCAGGGTTGCGCTTTCCAATATTTTTTGCCTGCAAAAGTTGGGTGCCGAGGTGATGGTCTGCGGACCGATCACGCTCCTGCCAAAATACATCTCCAGCCTTGGTGTGAAGGTGGAGCTGGACGTGATGAAAGCGCTGCAATGGTGCGATGTGGCCAACGTGCTCCGCATCCAGCTGGAGCGCCAGCAGATCAAGTATTTCCCAAGCTTGAGAGAGTACTCCCTCTACTACGGCATCAACAAGAAGATGCTCCAGTCTCTGAACAAGGAGATCGTCGTGATGCACCCAGGCCCGATCAACCGCGGCGTGGAATTGAGCTCCGATGCAGCCGACTCCGAGCACTCCATCATCCTCAACCAAGTCGAGAACGGCGTCGCCGTCCGTATGGCGGTGCTGTATCTATTGGCTGGAGTGAAGGGCTAAGGCAAGAAGTCTGAAAGCCGAAAGCTGAGAAGCGACACATCAGTTATTGGGTGCCGACGCTAGCGGACGACCCGGAACGGGTCAGATGTTATAGGGATCGATAGATATAAATTTCATTCGACCCCGTAGGGGTCGTACGGATGAATTGCCCGTCTCTGCTATAAACATGCAATCCCTTCGGGATTGAGCTCCGGAATTAGTTGGCATTCCTGGATTTTGTGTGAATCTAACTAGCCCAAGGCTTAAGGTGCAGGCTATTTAGTTTGCGTCTCTACGGGAAGAATGGCTTATAGGCATTTTGAACAGCTGGCCAATCGCAAATTGGAAGGGATAGTGGGGGCGTTAAAGATTCTGCCTAAGTCCCGAAGTGAGTGGTTTGGAGTGGTTTGTAACGACTCCCAAATATCCCAAGCAATCTCGGACTGGCTGCTTTTGGATGTCTCGCGAATTGCAAATTCGAAGGGATAGGAAGGCGGAGTTGCAAACTCCGCCTACGCAAGCCTCGAAGCTTCAGTCTACACTCAGAGAGGGATAAGTAGAAGGACTAAAGACGAGGTTCAAATGCACTGTTTTGGGCATTCTTGGACAGTGGGCGTCATGACGTAGGCGTACCTACCTCATCAACTTAACATTTGGCGAGGCCAACACGCTTCGGCTTGCGCCAAAACCCTGTGGTTGCAGAGCTAAGTAAGCTGCTTGTACAAGTCATTGATCGGTATAGCCAATTTTGAATTGAGATGTGCATCTAAGTCTTTATCTGAACCAAATTCCCTCAAAAGTCCAAGTAATCCCGCATTCAGTTCTTTCAGATCAATGCCATTTCGAACCGATTTCACTTTAAGTGTATCCCGCTGAACCCGCTCAAACTTATCTTGAAACATATGGCAGGAGCAATGCCGACGATACTGTATATACTGATATTCGGGTTCGGTAAGCGTGTTTCGAATAGCTTCAATCCCTGGAATGAAGATTTCAAACCATCGAACTTTACTTGTATTCTCTGATCCCTTCATTGATAATAACACACCTCTAGCATAATTAAGGCCAGTTGAAAAAATATCATGCAGTCGAATGTAAAAAGCTTCTTGGTAGACATCGTCATAGTCCTTGGAAAGTCTATTTGCAAGAAAAAATACAGCTCTCGACCATTGTTCAAACGGAACTTCCTGAACGACCGTCATTAACATAAACTCTTTTCTAAATTCATTCCGATCCATAGAAGGTTTTTATTGCATTGCAGCCAACGTTCAGGTCTTGCTGCTGTGCTGGGATTTGGAAACGTCTAGCCGGCAACTGAAGCCTAACAAAATTACTGATGATGAAGTTAAGAACAAACTGAATAGAATTCCGTCTGAACGACCCGCTGCTGATAGCGAACAAAAAGATGAAGGTTTATTCGTCTGCCAGCATAGCAAACCCTATGTTGGTAGCAGGTGTTTTAGTTCACATTATCAACAAAGTCTATGTTAATCATTGTTGAGATTAGCTTTGTCTTCCAGTAGTAGATTCCAAAAAAGGCACTTAATTTATTAAAATCCCTTGTAAGTTCTTCCTTTGCATATGGGCTACCAAACTGTTCTTTTAACGCTTTAATTTGAAGGCAGTATTGGACCGATTTTTTTTCTATTCTTTCCTTTAGTCGTAATTCTGAAAAATGTGTGTTCAAAACGCTATTTTTAAATTTTGGTAAAATAGTATAGGATATTGATGGTACTTTGTCAATAAATGATATGGCGCAATCGAAAATATTTTCTATGGGAAGGATATCATAAATTAGATGTAAATAATCTTTCCCATTAATTCCTGGGATATTTGAACCTTTAATTTCATTGCAGGTGCCGCATATTGGGATCAAATTTTTGTGTAAGATTGAAAATTCTGGGAAATGTTCTTGCGGTAAGTAGTGGTCAATCTGGTCAATTTCACCTATCCCGCAGTACAGGCAACAATCCGAATGATTTGGATTTAGTACATTGATAACTTCATCGAATAAAAGTTTTGCAGTTTTTGTCCTAGAACTATAAAGTGATGCCAATGCATTTTTTTCATTTATAGAAAACTTTATTGGTTTGATTCTACCATTTAATTCTAATTCAATGTATTTCGAATATCTTTCAAGAATTTTAGTCTTTAGACCTAATAATGTGGTTTTGTGAGGATTGTATTTTTCGCCAATAATAAGTACTATATCGTCAATTTCTATTCTGGATGGGCATCTTAAGTTAATCATTGAATATTATTTAAATTATACCTGACACCAGCTGTATCAATTTGAAAAACCTCTTCAAGCTCGGTTCCTAATTGCTCTTTTTCTGCTATCAGCTCTTTTAATTTCTCTACATAAAATAAATTATTTTCCGAGAATCCGAAAATTTCTTCTGTAAGCTTTGAGAAATGCTGACCAAAAGATTCAATTTGAAGGTTTGAGATATTCCTTACGCCGTTAACAGACTGAATTTTGAAGACATTTTTTTGTGGGATATTTTGAATGAAAATTGGAGAATGTGTCGATAAGACTGCAAACGAATCAAATTCCTTAAGAATAAAATCTAAACATTTGAAGAGTGTGTTTTGTCCATTTGGATGTAAATGATTTTCAGGTTCATCAAAAAGTAACAAGGAATTTGAGTCGATTGTATTTATTATTTGCGTAAACGACAAAGTCATTATTTTTTGTCCTGAACTGAGCTTTTTATAGTTCTCTATTACCCCAATGTCTGGAGGGAAATAAATGTCTAATTGTTTTAAATATAAAATTTCCATGCAATCTCGCCATAACGATTCTCTTCCATTTCGTACAATTCGTTTGTAGCTTGATGCAAATAATCGTTCTATTTCTTGTCGTGTTAACAAATCTTTCTCACCCCTGATGCCGCAGTAAGAATAGCTAAAAGTTCTTTCATTTTTAGATGGTCTGTAGAAGTCATCGAAAGTGCTGTATGAGACAGCAATGACCTTACTAAATGGAGGTCTCGGAGAAAGATTAACCGAACTTTTTTTAATGCCGCTGAGGGCTGTTGCTAGGTTAGCAAGTAGAGTTGTTTTACCTACACCGTTTCTCCCAATGATTCCGACTGTTCTAAACATACCCAATAATTTCCTCGAAAACTTAAATGAGAATGTTCCAAACGGTGTAGAACTTTCTATGTTTTCTATATAATGAAACGAGAAATTACTTGTGTCTTGCGCATTTGTTAGCAATTTAAGACCTTCTTGAAAGGCTCTTACCGCATCACTAAATCTTAAAAGAGAGTCATCAAATCCAGATTCGTTTTGGAAGCGCTCTCTGATAATTTCGTTGTAGTTCACATCATTTAATCCTGCAAGAATTTCATTGCCAAACTCAAGCTTATTGATGATTTCGTAATCCTCCAAGCTTTGCCACAGTGAGCAATATTCGTCGGAAAGATTGTCGAAAATTTCAGGTAACGAAGTGCTTTTTCGATCAATTCTAAGAATTTTTATTGTTCCCTCATGGACTCGTTCTCTGGAGGTTTTATAAACTGCAGCTCGAAAAGAAGTCTGGCGTCCATAATCATCCCAATTATCTTTTTCCAACATCACACAAGGGTATTGTGCTCCCCCTTTGGTTGATGGAATACTCCTTCTCCTTATTTGTGCATTGTCGCAATAGAATTTCATTTTATTAATATTCTGTCAGTTCAATTAATGCCAACATCCATATAAATCCTACCCCGTCGCCGAGTGTCCTGTCTATCCGTTTTGAGGGAAAGGGCAGACTTCCTTTAAAGGCACTTGGGATCTTTTCCCTAAAGATATCAGACTTCCTGAAAACGAAGCAGTCCTTTTGCATTGGAAAGTAATTTTTCTGGTTTGGGATTTTGATCAAGCCCGGGGTGGTTGCTGCTTCCATGTTTTGGGTGATACGTACTTATATAAGTACTTTATCTTACCTCGGAGGTAAGTGATCGTACCTCCGAGGTAAGTATTTGAACCTTTTAGGTAAGTGATCGAACCTCTGAGCTAGGAAGTTGAACCCCGGAGGTAGGAGATTGAACCTCGGAGGTAGGAAGTTGAACCTCGGAGGTAGGAAGTTGAACCTCGGAGGTAGGAAGTTGAACCTCGGAGGTAGGAAGTTGAACCTCGGAGGTAGGAAGTTGAACCTCGGAGGTAGGAAGTTGAACTTCGGAGGTAGGAAGTCGAACCTCGGAGGTAGGAAGTCGAACCTCGGAGGTAGGAAGTCGAACCTCGGAGGTAGGAAGTCGAACCTCGGAGGTAGGAAGTTGAATCTCGGAGGATAACTTTTTATGCTCGGAGGTAAGAGAGTTCATCTCAGAGGCTAACTTTTTATGCTCTGAGGTGGCGAGGCTTGTTTCGGTTTCTTCTGGCTCTCGATCTCAAATCCCCCTGCCCCCTTTGACTAGGATGAGCATTCCACATTGGGATTCGGGACCAAGGGGAGTTGGCCCGAAGTAGCCAGCTTTCCGGATTTTGAGCATTCCCTTGAGATTTCTCCCTGTGGTCGAAATGACTGCTTCCTATAATGAGATTTCTCCCTGAGGTCGAAATGACGGTGGACCCGACACCGGACATCCTCCCCACATTTCTCCCCGATTCCTTGGAGCGTGCCGATATTATGCTGAAAATCGCAAAAGGAATTTTTGATGCTCACAGTTACCAATCTGATTAAGACCTACGGCAAGCAAAATGCGGTGGATGACATTAGTTTCCACCTGGAGGGGGGAGAAGTAGTGGGCCTGCTTGGGCCGAACGGAGCCGGAAAAAGTACCACCATGAAGTGCATCGTCGGCTTGCTCCGCAAAACCTCCGGCGAGATCAGCATAGGCGGGCACGATCATCTCAGCGTGGAGGCTAAGCGCTTTTTCAGCTACATTCCCGAGACTCCCTATGTGTATGACCTGCTGACGGTCAAAGAACACCTGCAATTTGTAGCCCAAGCCTATGGAGTGAAAGATTGGCATAGCCGCGCCCAGGAGCTGATGGAGCTGTTTGAGCTGGATGACAAGGCGAACAAACTCGGGCGAGACCTGTCCAAGGGCATGCGTCAAAAGGTCTCCATCTGCTGTGCGCTGCTGCCGGATCCGCAGCTGCTCTTTTTCGACGAACCCATGATCGGGCTGGATCCCAAGGCGATCAAAAACACCAAAGGGATCTTTAAAACGCTAAAGGAGGCCGGTAAGACCATCTTGGTCAGCACCCACCTGATCGACAGCGTGGAGCAGATCGCGGATCGGATTATGATCCTCAAAGATGGCCGCATTATCGGTAACGACAGCATCGCCAATCTGAAGCACCAAGCCGAACAGAGTGAAGGTTCTACCTTGGAGGATTTGTTTTTAGAAATGACCAAGGATGCGTGAGATCAGACTTCTGCTCAGAAAGGACCTGTGGATTCTGATCAACAACCTCAAGCTGATCCTGCGAAATCCACTCCGGTTGATTCCTTATGCTGTATTGGTGGGATATTTCACGTTTATCTATTCTCAACGGGTTGGACGAAACAAATCCGAAAACCTAGGGTTGGAGGGCATGGATGTGGACGGGATTCCTACCCCGAATTTTGCATGGCAAAATATCGTAGGAGGCATTACGATCCTTGCTTTGGGTTTCTTGGTCTTTCAGTTGTATCGCGCCACCAAGAACAATGTCAGCTTTTTCAAGATGGCTGATGTCAACCTGCTTTTCCCGGCGCCCGTCAAACCCGAAAATCTGCTGCTCTACTACATGGCTAGGTCGATTATCCCTTCCTTGGGTGGTGCTATCCTGTTCGTGATCTATGGGGGCAGTCAGTTGACAAACCAATTTGAGTTGACCGTAGGCAATGCGGTTTTCCTTATCCTGGGATTTGCGCTGTTTATATTCATGATCTTCCCAATTCGCTTTTTGATCTACACGCTTCATACCAAATACGGGGTGATGGACTATATCCGTGGAGGTGTGATCGGACTTGGAATTACCTTAGGACTTTTGATTTTGATCCCTGGACTGCAAGCCGATAAGTTCTGGCAGGGCATGTCTACTTGGATTGTGTCTCCCTGGTTTGATTTATTTCCTTTGGTAGGTTGGAGCCGGGGCATTATAGGATATGCGTCTCATGGAAATCTCCTGCTTGCCTGCGGATATTTGGGACTGTATGGACTTGCCTACTTTACTGTCGTAAAGCTGGTCATCCGATTTGCAGGCTACTATTACGAAGACGTACTCGAAGCGACCAAGACCAACGAGGACAAGCTCGAAAAAGTAAAAAATAAGCAAAGCGTCGACGAGGGCAGCTATAGCCTGAACGCGAAGAAACAACTGGCTTTGCCTGATTTCGGAGTGGGAGCGAAGGCGCTGTATTGGAGGAATTACATCCACGCCAGCCGTCAGGATTTTCATCCGCTCTTTGGAGTTTATTCGATGAGCATGGCTGCAATCGGGATTGTATTTGCCGGGTTGTCAAATTTTGACTGGTTTTCCCACAAAGTCCTCTACGGCTACCTGCTTTTCATGCTCTTTTTTTACTTCATGGCTGGGATCGGACGAGCAAATATCGGAGATCTGAAGAAGCCTTTTTTCATCCTGATTCCGGCGACCTGGACTTCAAAATTCTGGAACATGATCAAATTGGATGTCGTGCAGACTATGCTTTTCGCGTCGGTGTTGATCGTTCCTTCGGTGTTTTTGGCACATGTGAGCATCTTTTTGATTCCCCTGTTTCTGTTGGGAATCTTGGTCTGTTACCTGATCGGTTTTGCGATCAACCTTATTCCTCAGGTTGGTTTGGACGAAGGATGGGATCGGAAATTGGTCAAGCCGTTTATGATTGGTGGGATATTCTTTTTCGGAGTCATTCCACCGGTAATATTGAGCGTGATTGTTTTTTTAATTACCCGGCAATTTGTCTGGACAATGCTCACCGGGGTTTTAGGGTTGTCTATCGTCGCGGCGATCTTGCTGCATGTGACGATGGATGTGCTGAAGCGGATTGAGTTTAAGGAGGTATAGGGCAGTGATAGGTATTCGGTCTCAGTAGGAGGCAGCCGTAGGCCAGTCACTAGGAGTTAGGCAGATCTCCAGTCTGAACGTCACTGCGAGTGAGGCGCAAACGAAGCAATCTGCTAGTCAAAAACCTGCATCTAATGATGAGATTGCGTCGGGGCAGTAACCTCCAGCCCAATGTTATTCTCGATTAAGCGCCCCTCGCAAAGACGTGCCTGTCATTGGTTGCGGAAAAAACCGAAACGATACACAAAATATTATTTGGCTTCAGGCAGCAAGTTTCGCTGCGTGCTCAAAAATTAGGTTAATTTTGAACCAACCAATTATAACTAACCATGATCTATAATTCCATCATTGACACCATCGGTAATACCCCGATGATCCGCCTGAACAAACTCGCCAAAGACATCAAAGGCGAGGTCTTGGTCAAAGTCGAATATTTCAATCCGGGCAACTCGATGAAAGACCGGATGGCGATCAAGATGGTGGAGGATGCGGAGAAAGCTGGGATCCTGAAGCCAGGCGGAACTTTGATCGAAGGTACCAGCGGTAACACCGGCATGGGCCTAGCCCTGGCAGCTGTCGCCAAAGGTTACAAATGCATCTTCACCATGGCTGACAAGCAGTCCAAGGAAAAGATCGATATTCTCCGAGCGGTCGGTGCCGAAGTGGTCGTATGCCCGACCAACGTCACCCCAGACGATCCGAGATCTTACTACTCCGTAGCCAAGAAACTCAACCACGATATCCCCAACTCTTTCTATCCCAACCAATACGACAACCTGTCCAATTCCCTGGCGCACTACGAGACCACCGGTCCGGAGATTTGGAAAGATACCAATGGAAAAATCACGCATTACGCAGCTGGTGTGGGCACTGGCGGATCGATGTGCGGAACTGCCAAATATCTGAAAGAGCAAAATCCAGACGTCGTTACCGTCGGAATCGATACCTATGGCTCGGTTTTCAAAAAGTACAAGGAGACAGGCATCTTCGACGAAAAGGAAATCTATCCCTACCTCACCGAGGGAATCGGGGAGGATATCCTGCCAAAGAATGTGGATTTCAGTTTGATTGACCACATCATCAAAGTGACGGATAAAGACGCCGCGGTCATGACCCGTCGCCTTGCGAAGGAAGAAGGGCTTTTCGTGGGTTGGTCCTGTGGCTCTGCTGTGCATGGAGCGCTGGAGTGGGCAAAGGAAAATCTTAAGGAAGGTGACCGTATGGTGATTATCCTTCCCGATCACGGCACCCGCTATCTGGGCAAAGTGTACAACGACGAATGGATGAGAAACCACGGTTTCCTTGAGGACAAAATCTTCTCTACTGCCCGGGACATCATCGCGCAGCGCAGCGGAAGCTATCATCTTCTTTCGGTGAAAAAGGGCGATTCGGTCAAAGAAGCCATTGCCCTGATGAATGGGCGGAGCATCTCCCAGATCCCGGTTCTCGACGGCGAAGAAGTGGTGGGCTGCCTCACCGACAACAAGCTGCTCTCCAAGATCATCGAAAATCCGTCACTCAAAGACGGAGCCGTTTCCGAGGTGATGGAAAGCTCCATGAAGTTTGTCGCGCTGGACTCCACACTGGACGTACTGTCCTCGATGGTGGAGAAGGAGAAAGCCGTGCTGGTACGGGACAATCTGGACAAGATCCACATCATCACCAAGCACGACATCCTGGAAGCTTTTACGAAGTAAGGGAATGAAGTCTGGATGTAGGATGTAGGATGAGTCGGAAGAGGGAAGGCCGAAGATGGAAAAAGGGAGGTTCCCAACTTTGTCGAGGGAGGAAGTGTGAGGTTGGCCAGTAGTCACTCTGAGTCCTCAAAATTCAAGAATTCACAGAAAAGAGATGACAAGGGTTCGTCAGTCGCGAACTATCGAAGTGTAATAATAGGTTGGAGTTGCGGCAGCGCAGCACCAAATACAATTCGGAGGGCGCGGTGGCAGGATTTGCCAGCGAGCCAGCGTGCAGGGCTGCGCAAATCTTGTCCCGATATTTATCGGGATTGGTTCTTTTGGATCAAGCCAAAAGAACGAAGAAAAAAGGAAGTCTAACCGAACTCAGATGCGGCTATTAATTGGTTAAAGCCAAATGAACATTTGAGGAAGAATCGGAATTAAATGCTGAGAGTTGAATATTTTCAAAACAAAACATATCCCGTCATTGGTAGAGGAGTCGAAGGGTGATTGTTCGAAATCTAGATTGGGAGGGCTTCGACTTCGCACGGCCTGACAGCAAATTGAACTCAAGTCCTCCAAGGCCGTAAATCAAAAATCAAAAATAATTTGGCGCTTTCCAGCCCAGAAACAGTAAGAGTACCAAAAAAAAATGACCCCATCACAGATTCAAAAACTGTTTCAGCATTACCCGGAGTTTAGCATCCAAGAGAGTATCCAAAAGGGCTGGGAATACTTCAAAGCCCAGCCCCTCAATTCCATTGCATTCACCCTGCTGATGTTTACGATCCAGGGGGTGTCGGGCTTTTATCTGGACAATTTTAGCCTGCTCATCAGCATCGTTATTTCCCCTCCGCTGACGGGCGGGTTTTTTCTTGTCGCCAACCGGATCAGTCGGAGTGTCGAGGTGCAGTTTTCCAGTTATTTCGACGGATTTTCCTATTGGGGTATCCTGATCGTGACCTCGCTGGTCTCGGGGATTCTGACCTTTTTTGGGATTTTGGCGCTGATCCTGCCGGGGATTTACCTGGCGGTGGCTTTTATGTTTGCCATTCCTTTTGCGTTGTATTCAGGGACTGATTTCTGGACTTCCTTGGAGCTAAGCCGCAAGCTGATCACAATGAATTGGTGGAAGTTCTTTGGCTTTGTCATCGTCCTGCTGGTATTCAATATCCTCGGCTTTCTCTGCTTTTTTGTAGGATTGTTAATCACGATACCGGTCAGCTATTTTTCAATCTATGCAGTCTTTGAGGAGCTGACTGGAGAGGCGCTGGCTGAGCCTGAAGTTGTTCGTGAGATAGAAGGATAGTTTTTAGGTGGTTTCTGCGTTTAAAAAAAGATCTATCAAATAAAGAAACAACAGTCGAAATAGAATTTAGAGGCCAATGATCAAGCTAGAAATAGAAGTAGAAAGGTCAGATTTAGTTGTGTTTTATAAGTTTGCTTACTGGCAGTCACCTGATAAAAGTGGCTATAGGAAAAAGACAAGGATTCAATTTGGTTTGGGTTTTGCCCTTCTCCCATTTGCGATTTTTTTTACCGGAGCTCCTTTTTCCGCATCTATGGGTTGGAACCTATTGTTTTTCTCATCGATACTCTTTGTATTGGGTTATAAATTGGCCGATAAATTTGCGGAGGCGAGGGCGGAAAAAGGAATTCAGGAACTGTTTGCGAGTGGAAAAATTCAATATTTGGTAGGCGCAATGAGCATTGAACTGGCAGATGACGTCATTGTTTGGCGAACTCTGAATACCGAGACCAAAATCCATAGAAATGGACTTGAAAAACTATCTCAAAACCAAAAGCACTATTTTATTTTCCATACGTCGATGTCTGGATATGTGATTCCAAAACGATCATTCAACAGCGGAGAGGAGCTGGCTGAATTTGAGAAATGGTGGGGAGTCACTCGTGAGCCACGATCATAGCTTCCAGTCGATTTCTGCATTTCTCCATCAGGTCATTGACTGCGGTCTCCGAAGGTGGGGGAGGAGTGATGGGGCTTGAGAAATATATTCTGACTTTACCCGGAGCAAGCAAGAGAGAACCCCGCGCCATGATCTTTTCTGCACCGATAATCGCCATCGGAAGGATAGGGATTTGGGTTTCGACGGCAAGGCGAAAAGCACCTTTCTGAAAAGGCAGTAGGGTCTCTTTGGAGTTGTTCCGAGTGCCCTCGGGAGCGACGACGATGGAACTCCCCTGTTTTAGGAATTTGACAAGCTTCTCCACACTTAACCGGCGCGACTCTGCATCATTGCGATCCACCCATACTGCGAGTTTTCCCACGACGGTTCCGAATACAGGGATCTTGGAAAGCTCCTTCTTACCAATTGAGCGGACTTCCTGTGGGATCATCAATGGAATCACCGGCGCATCGACGAAGGATCGGTGGTTGAAGATGTAGATGTAAGGTTTGTTCCGGTCGATGTTTTCTTGGCCGTGGACCTCGTAGCGGACGCCCGAGAGAACCGACCAAAGCCTCGCCCAAAGGCGGATAAAAAAGAAGGAAACCCTATCACCCCGCTCACTGACCAGCAGCGGAATGAGGATAAACAAACTGAATATCAACATCAAAACGAAAAAGATCAGCACAGAATAAACCGTGTAAATCCACTGGAAAAATTTGATCATTCCGAAAATTCGTTATTTTTGGGTTCGAAAATTATCCTTTAACTCTCTGTTTGCGAATCCCGCCCTTGCGGGATTTTTTTGTTTGTATGGATAGAAGAGCGCCCCAATCATTCTACTGGAATTATTGAAGACTTTTCAGAGATTCCATTTTCGTTAAACGACTCAATTGTGAAATAGTAAGGTGTGTCGCGGTCGAGATTTCTCATAAATAGCGAAATGTCCCCATACACCAACCACGAGTGATACAACTTATCCGGAGCTATCCCCCAGCGGATATTGTAGCCCTGCGCTCCATCTACAGCTTTCCAAGACAGTGCGGCATCTCGCCGGTCTGTCTGCCGCGCTACCTCAAACCCTTTCACCGGGACAGGCTTTTTACCCGTTCCAAGTCCAAAAACCCGGACTTCGGAGAGGGCGAGGTTTGCTCCGGGCACGCTGACATTGGAGTAGCGGACATACTTGGCCGTCACAGGTTTTTCCAGTGTCAGGTAAGCGTTGGGAGCGTCGATGTAGCTGTTTCTGCGATTCACGACGGTTTGCCAGGTTTTGCCATCCAGGGACACCTCCAGGGCAAAGCGATGGCGGAGTCCTTCCACTCGGGTATAGATGCCGCTTTCCTCGTCATGGAAATTCAGCTGTACTGCGTAGATCTTCCCAGGAGCAAGCATTTCGATCTCCACCCATTGCTGAGCATCGTTTTTCTCGGCCACCCAAAAGGATTTGGGACTCTCGTCGGTCAGGACTTCTGAGGTGATTTGCCCGGATTGATTTTTCACGAGCGGCATCTCGGTGAGCTCAAATTCATCGTCTGTAGTGGTGCTCTTTCGGATCTGCATCTTGGAAGTGGAGACGGTAGCTTTTCCCTGGTAGGAAAGCAGCATCCAGCCCGTGTGCTGCCCCGCCTTGTCAGGATGGCTAGGCGCAAAGCGCGGATAGTCCCCGTAATGCGTGTCGGAGTGCATCAGTCCGTCTTCGTCAAAGTAGGTTGGGAACATGGCCAGTCTCCGCTCCCAGTGGGAATTAGAGGCCAGAGCCATGGTGGAAAAATGCCAGTATTGCCCATTCGTCTGCTTCACGGTCATGCCATGTCCGGCTCCGTTGCTGAAGCCGCCCGGCTTGAAGGACATGGGGTTATTTTTCATGTAGGTAAATGGCCCCAAGGGAGACTCGCCGACATAGACCCCATCTCCATAGACATTAAACTGGGTGCCCGGTGCGGCGTATTGGAGGTAGTATTTTCCATTATGCTTGATCATGGCGGCCCCTTCCATATAGCCTTCTTTGAGGGTGGGGTGGAAGTTGTTTTCCCCAAAGCGTTCCCAACCGTGGAGCTCCTCATCCAAATTGATCAGGTCGGCCTTTACACCGGTTTCCAACATGCGGTCATCCTTGTTGAGCTCCTTCACCCGGATGGGATGGACGTTGGAAGAGCCCCAGTAGAGGTAGGTCTTGCCATCGTCGTCGATGAAGAGGTCGGAGTCTTGGATGTTGTTGGTGATGGAAGCAGTGGGAGTCCACTTGCCGCTCTTGGGATCGTCGGTATAAAGAATGCTGCCGTAGCCAGCCGGGTCGCCTGCAAAGTAGACCAGCGAATCCCGATAATTGAAAGCAGTCGGGGCATTGCTGCCTTCAAAAAACCACTGCTGGGGTCTGATAAAGGTCCAGTCGACCAAATCCTTGGAATGCCAGTAGCCAAAGGAGCGGGTGACAAAGAGGTAGTACTCACCTCGGAACTCCACCACGGCGGGATCCGCGCCCGATCGATAGGAGATGTTGCGGGCGGAGTTGTACACCATGTAGGTGTAGTCGATGTCCAAGGCATTGATGTAGGTCTTCGGGATGATTTCCTGAGCTTGGAGCCCAAATAGGGTCAGGAAAAAGAGTAGTGTTGTCCTGATTTTCATGGTTGCTTAAAGGTTATTTTGACCGCGTTGCTTCTCTTTCACGTGTTCGTCACGGGTTTGGATTCGGTAGCGGAGCATGGTGTTTTGGTTCAGAAGTATTTCGAGGTGACTTTCGTGGTTGACAGTCAGTGGGATAGGGGCGTATGCTTTTTGATCCGGTTTTTGCAGTCGAAACTTCGATCCGGCTTTTCGCAGACCACCAAGACAGCTACACCAAGTTAATCAAGTTGCTTGGTTTGTGATGAGCAAAGGTGATCTCAGCCATCCTCTTTCATTGTCACTTTTACCTGGGAAGCCATGGTTCTGAAGTATCGGATTCTGCCACGATGCGGTTTTTATCAGTGAGAAGGACTTACTCTTTCAGATGAAATTGGGTAAATTGGGGTTTTTAAATTTTCTCATCTTACCACTTTAAAACCTATCCAAATTTTATGAAAAAAGTTCTTTTTATCACGGGTGACTTCGCTGAGGACTACGAAACCATGGTTCCTTTTCAAATGCTTTTAATGGTTGGCTACGAGGTGCACGCCGTATGTCCCGGCAAGAAAAAAGGGGACACCATCAAGACAGCTATCCACGACTTCGAAGGCGACCAAACGTACACAGAGAAACCAGGGCACAATTTTGCTTTGAACTATTCCTTTGATTCAGTCAATCCCTCTGATTACGCGGGCCTAGTCATCGCAGGAGGTAGGGCACCGGAGTACCTGCGACTCAATGACAAGGTTTTGGAATACACCCGGCATTTTTTTGAAGCGAACAAGCCGGTGGCGGCGGTGTGCCACGCCATACAGATCCTCACTGCAGCGGGGGTAGTCAAAGGGAGAAAGCTGACGGCATATCCGGCTGTGGGGCCTGAAGTAACCATCGCTGGAGGCGAGTTTCAGGAGATCCCGGTAGATGAGGCCTATGTCGACGGCAATCTTGTCACCTCCCCGGCTTGGCCTGGTCACCCGGCCTTTATCAGGGAGTTTCTCAAGATCATGGGAGCGACCATTAAAATCTGATTTAGAAAACACCGAATCACACTCGACGACACAGCTGAAGCTGTGGCAAATTCTGCAAAAGCCCTGTTCATACCCTTGCGGGTGACAGGGCTTTCTTTTTTGCAAATCATCTGCATGCGAAGGGCCTTGGAAAAGTCATGGGCTACCCTGATATGGCTTGATTCTGAATCGGTCTTCGGCCGAATTGAGGAGGAAAATTCGTTTATTGGCGGAGAGCTGCATTCGCAGCGTTTCCGCTTTTTTCCACCCGATAACCTATGAAAAGAATAATAACGATACGAGACAACTTTTTTAGAAAGACTTTCCTTTTGGCAGTTTGCGCCGGTTTTTTTGAGATACAGTCCTTGGCGCAAGAAAGCCCAGCAGATACCGTTCCCCGCGAAACGATCAAGGTCGATGTGATCAGCAAAGAACGTTTTCAGGTGATCGAACATTTTGGAGCTTCAGACGCTTGGTCGGCACAATTTGTAGGACAATGGCCTGACTCCAAAAGGAAGGCAATTGCGGAGTTGCTATTCAGCACTGCTGCGGATGAAGAGGGAAATCCCAAAGGGATAGGATTGTCCATGTGGAGGTTTAACATCGGCGCAGGCAGTGCAGAGCAGGGAGAGCAAAGCGGGATTCGCGATGAGTGGAGACGGGCGGAATCTTTTTTGAGTGCAGACGGATCCTACGACTGGTCTAAGCAAGCGGGGCAAGTATGGTTTGCCAGGGCAGCGAAGGAATTGGGCGTTGACAAATTGCTGGTTTTTCCCAACAGCCCGCCTGTAGCTATGACTACGACGGGAAAAGCTTTTGCCAAGGATGGAAAGCCGAACCTGGCACCAAGCCACTACGATGACTTTGGCAACTACCTGGCGGAAGTGATCCAGGGACTTCAGGAGAAAGGACTTACGGTGGACTATGTCAGTCCAGTGAATGAACCACAGTGGGACTGGTCAGACGGCGGTCAGGAAGGGACGCCGTTTTGGAACAATGAAATAGCCGGGATAGCAAAAGCGGTGGATCGAGCCTTGGAAAAGAAAAAGCTGAGTGCCAAGATCGACGTAGCCGAGGCGGGAAAGATTAACTATCTCTACGAACAAGCGGACAGGGAGGGGAGAGGAAATCAGATAGCCGATTTCTTCAAGCCTACATCGGCTAATTATATTGGCGACTTGAAGCATGTGAGCCAAACTATCTCGGCGCATAGCTACTTCACGACTTCGCCCTACGAGTCCGCGGTGCAGCAGAGAGCTGTCCTCCGCGATTCGCTGGATACGATCGACGGCTTGAGCTATTGGATGAGCGAGTATTGTATCCTGGGAGGCAATAGTGGGGAGATCAAGGGGAATGGCAGAGACTTGGGGATCGACCCTGCACTGTACATCGCCCGCGTCATCCACCAGGATCTTACCATCTCCAACGCGAGCGCCTGGCATTGGTGGATTGCGATTTCTCCCTACAATTACAAGGATGGCTTGATCTACATCGACAAAGAGAAAGAAGACGGAAACTTCTACAAAAGCAAGATGCTCTGGGCTTTGGGTAATTTCAGCCGTTTTATCCGGCCGGGGTACCAGCGGCTAGCTGTGGAAATAGACGGGCAAAAAGAACAATCTCCCGAATTATTGGTTTCGGCCTACCAATCTCCCGATCGGAGCGAGTTGGTGCTGGTATTGGTAAATTCTGGGACCAAGGATCTGAACGTTGATTTGCCCGAAGAAGGAATTTCGAGTACAGCCACAAACCTATATGTGACTTCAAAAGACAATGACCTGGAACTTATGCTATTGGACACATCTCAGGGTCAAACCATCAATCTCCCGGCACGATCAATAGTCACGGTCAAATCTTCCAAAAAATGATCTTGGTTTCGACGGGCTGTTTAAAGCAAAAAAGGCCTTTGACAATTCTGAATTTTTCCACTTCATATCCGAAAACCAAAGAAAATCCCTACTTTTGCAATCCGTTCGGGTGAGCGGCACGCTTTGAGTATTCAAGGTGCTGATTTCTAACCACAAAACTTCAGTCCGATGACTCTGGGACTGAGGCTAATCAGAGTCAAAAAAACTATGTCTAGTACAAAAGAATTTGATTGGGACGCGTTCGACACCAAAGGTTTTGGTGAAGGCTATTCCAAAGAACAGCGTGAGCAAATGGCTGCAATGTACGAAGGTACCTTGGGCGAAATCACTGAAAAAGAAGTCATCAAAGGTACCGTAGTAGGTGTCAATGAGAAGGACGTAATCATCAACATCGGTTTCAAATCTGATGGATTGGTTCCCCTTTCTGAATTCAGAGATTTGGAGTCTATCAAGCCAGGTGATACTGTAGAGGTATTCATCGAGGAGCAGGAAAACGCATTGGGTCAATTGATCCTTTCCCGTAAGAAAGCAAAAATCGTCCGTGCTTGGCAGGACATCGAGAGCGCTCTTGAAAATGACAGCGTGATCGAAGGTCTTGTAAAGAGAAGAACCAAAGGTGGTCTGATCGTAGATATCTACGGAGTAGAGGCTTTCTTGCCAGGTTCTCAGATCGATGTGAAGCCTATCAGAGATTTCGATATCTATGTAGGTAAGAAGATGGAAGTGAAAGTGGTGAAAATCAACCACGCCAACGATAACGTAGTAGTTTCTCATAAAGTCCTCATCGAGAAGGATCTTGAGAAGCAAAAAGCAGAGATCCTCAACAACCTTGAGAAAGGTCAAGTATTGGAAGGTGTGATCAAGAACATGACCAACTTCGGTGTATTCATCGATTTGGGTGGTGTAGATGGTCTACTTCACATCACAGATATCTCTTGGGGTCGTATCAACCACCCAGAAGAGGTGTTGAACTTGGATCAGAAAGTACAGATCGTTGTGCTTGACTTTGATGACGACAAGAGAAGAATTTCTTTGGGTATGAAGCAGTTGACTGCTCATCCTTGGGATTCTTTGGCTTCTAGCCTTGAAATCGGCTCTAGAGTACAAGGTAAGATCGTCAACGTGGCTGACTACGGTGCGTTCTTGGAACTGGCTCCGGGTGTCGAAGGTTTGATCCACGTATCTGAAATGAGCTGGTCTCAGCACTTGAGAAACCCAGCTGACTTCGTCAAAGTAAGCGACGAAATCGAAGCGGTAGTCTTGACGTTGGACAAAGACGACAGAAAAATGTCTTTGGGTATCAAGCAATTGACCGAAGATCCTTGGACTAAGAATGACATGAGTACCAAATACTCTGTAGGTACTAAGCACAAGGGTGTGGTGAGAAACTTGACCAACTTTGGTCTTTTCCTTGAATTGGAAGAGGGTATCGACGGTTTGGTTCACGTATCTGACCTGTCTTGGACTAAGAAAATCAAGCATCCATCTGAGTTTGTGAAAGTAGGCGACGAGCTGGCAGTTTCAGTTCTCGAACTTGACGTTGACAACAGAAGACTGGCACTTGGTCATAAGCAGTTGGAAGAAAACCCTTGGGATACTTTCGAAACTGTGTTCCCGGTAGGATCTATCCACAAGTGTACTGTAAACTCCAAGAACGACAAAGGTGCGGTTCTTGAGCTTCCTTACGGATTGGAAGGTTTCGCTACTGTGAAAAACCTGGAGAAAGAAGACGGCACTCAAGTAGAGGTTGGCGAATCTTTGGACTTCAGAGTAAGTGAATTCTCCAAAGACGACAAGCGTATCGTTCTTTCCCACACTGCTACCTTCAGAGAAGAAGCAAAAGCTCCTAAGAAAGCTGCTGCTCCTGCTGGTGGTGGCAAGAAAAAAGAAGAAGCGGTAGAGATGCCTTCACAAGCTGAGAAATCAACTTTGGGTGACATCGGAGCGCTTGCTGAGTTGAAAGAGAAGATGGAAGGAAAGAAGTAAGACGCTAGATTCTAGATACTGGAATCAAGACAGATTACGCTTACATATTGAAAACGCCGGCTGCAACGTCGGCGTTTTTTTTTCTGAAAGTCTGGTTAGCGTATCCCATAGTTGTTCCGTGATATCAGTTTTCGCTAAGGTGTTTCTTTGGAGAAAA